>CAJCID010000019.1 GCA_903970305.1 Rhodospirillales bacterium
CGCGCACACCATGGGTCCCGCCAGCGCGATGCCGACCAGCACCACCGGCCAGCGACCTTGTGCCGGCAGTCCGGAGGCGACGACCCCGCAACCGAAGGCCCACATGGGCGGAAACCAAGTGATGGGCTTGAGCAGTTGGGCGACCGCTTTGATCTCGGGATGGGCCATGCTGGGCTAATGCTCTCAGGGTCTAAAAGTCGGTTCGGAACAAGACGCTACTCGCTCTCGGAGGACAGGTCACCGAGTCCATAACGACGCAATTTCACGTACAGGCTCTGGCGCGACAGGCCCAGCATGTCCGCAGCCGAGGCCCGGTTGTCACGCGTGAGCTCCAGCGCTGCCTCGATACACAGGCGCTCGATCAGGTCGGTCGACTCGCGGACCAGTTCCTTCAGCGATACGCGCCCGACCAGTTCGGTCAACTGCTCGACCGAGCGCGGCAGATTGCGGGCCGCGCGCGGCTCGGCCAAAAGACGCTGGCCCACATGACGGATCGTAAAGCCCATGCAACGCTCCTCCCCGTGGGGAACCGCGACGGCGGAGATCTCGACTTCTGCACTCGACCCATATTCACCGCGCAGGGTCGTTGCGAACAACCGCACGACGCCATGCTGGCGCAGATTGCTCAAGAGCACGTTCAGATCCACCCCCGGACGCCCGAGCCAACGCTCGAGCGACTCGCCCTGGGCCTGATCTTCCGTGGTCAACTGCACCAGTTGGACGAAAGCCTGGTTGGCCGTGAGCACGCGGCCATCGAAGTCGGTCACGACGAAACCGTCTGGTGCGCCCTCGACGGCGCGCAGCAGCATCGATTTGCTGCGTGGCAGGTCCGCGTCCGGCTGCAAGGTGGCAATGCGCACCAGGATCAAGGCCGTGTTGTCCTGATTGACCATCGAAGCCGAAGCCACGAACGAGCGCGGATCCTTGGCAAGGCGCACCGTGATCTCCTCGGCGCGTCCGACCGCGCGCGCACGCGCGAGCATCTCCTCAAGCGCCTTTGTGCTCGGGGCGTCGAAGCCTTCGGGGAAGACCCGGCCAGTGAGTCGCTTGTGGGTCTCGCCCAAGAGCAGCGCTGCCGCGGGATTCACCTCCATGACCTTGTTGGTAGCCGAGTCGACGATCACGATCGCCTCGGAAGCCATCTGGAAGAGCATCCGGTAGCGAGTCTCGACATGCCGCAGCCGCCAATAGTCACGCTCCATCGCCTGCTGCGCGTCCATCAGGCGCTGCTGCAATGCCGAGACCGAGCGCAGGTCACGGCCGAAGGCGACGACCTGCCCGCCTTCGCCAACCTGGACTGCAGAATAGAGGATCGGGATGTCCGGTCCCCCAGCCGAAGGATGATTGACATGGCGCCAGCGCCTGGGCGCGGGCGACTGCGCATCGCGCAGGAGTGCCTCGACCTTCGGGCGGCTCTCCACCGTGACCGTGGCCGTCCAGGGCTGGCCGACCCAGTGGCTAGAACCCTCCAGAGAGAGCTCGGAGCTGCCCACGGAGACATCGCGGATCACGCCCTCCCCGTCCACCACAAGGGCGACATCGGACGCAGCCGAGATCAAGGTCGCAGCCGCGTCCGCGTCCAAGGCTCCCAAGGACTTTTTGGGGGCTTGAAACGAAGTCACTTGTGCTGTGCCCCGGTCCGCATTACGTTCTGCGACATCTTGGTCCTGCCGCGTGCTCAACCACGATTCTCCTGTATTAGCTCTGAGAACCCTGCCGGGCCACGAGCTGTTCGGCCTGGACTACGGCCCGTTTTGCATCTGGCGCCATCGCGTCAGCCCCCACCGACTCAGCCAGTCCGGGGTAACGGATGAACAAAGGCCCGCCGACGATGACGCTAATCGACCGGTTCGACGAGGCGCGCCGGATGGCGACGATCGCAGAACTCAAGACATCAACTCGCGCATCGCACCCGGCCGACAAGCCGGCTACATCGAACCACTCCCCCGCGACGATCGCCTCCAGGGCATCGACGCTTGACGAGGGCTCGTCCCACACGTCCCATCCTGCCGCCCGGAAAAACTCGGCCACCATCAAAAGACCCAGCGTGTGCTGCTCTCCCGGCACGGCGCCAAAGAGGGCACGCCGTCCATTGCTTTGCCTGACTCCTTCGCGGCGAAACGTCGGACTGAACTCGCGCAGCACCTGTTGCAGCCGCCACAGACCGACCGTCACCTCGGTGAAATCGATCAGATCCTCTTCCCAGAGCGTACCGAGCCGCCTGCCGACCGGGGCGAGCAACTCAAGGTGCACCGCCTCCATGCCAATTCCCCGGCCAAGTAACGCATCCACGTAGGCGACACTGTCGGCCGTCTGATCCGTCAGGACGACCCCCGTGAACTCGGCCACCTCAGCCGCCCCGATCTTCGATGCCAGCCCGACCAACGGACGGATCGGCTCGCGCATCGCCTCCTGATGGGCCAGCATCAGGCGTGGAATGATCTCGACTTCTATCGCGCGACACAGCCACGCGGCGCGCTCCCCCTCCCGCTCCCCTCCTATGTCCGTCCCCCACTGTCCACCTCCATCCCTGTCCCCGGATTCGTCCCGGGATCTTTTCCAGTCGGCGCGCGCCGTCTGGGTATCGGGTATGCCATCCGCTGTCAAACCATCCATCGGTACCTCCTCCTCTTAGAGAGCCGCTGAACCACTCATCCGACAACGCGGGTTGACACTTTCTGCCCGAGGTCTTCCCCCGAGCGGCAGTCCAGCCCCACCTTTTTTGTGATTTCGTCCGGATTTCACGATCTTCACATTTGCCGATTGAAGCGGTAAAGGCCTTTTCCAAAGATTTATTCATGGGCGCCAGAATGTCAAGTAAAGTTTACGTCTATTTTGCTTGACAGTTTTCCCGAAGAGTTCTACATTTTTCTGGAACGAGGACTCAGGAGAACCAAAGATGCAATGGCCTAGGGCCCAAGAGCAGGTGGTGCGCCCCCTGTATACGGCCGATGAACGCAGGCGCAGGGATGGCACGCCTTGGACGCTCGTACAAGGGATCCTCGCCCCGGTTCAGTTCCTCGTATTCCTCACCAGTTTGGTGCTGGTGCTGCGTTTTCTGGCGACCGGCCAGGGCCAGTGGGCCGCCTCGGCTTCGATCGTGCTGAAGACCGTTCTGCTCTATTCGATCATGATCACCGGGTCGTTCTGGGAGAAGGCCGTCTTCGGGCGCTATCTGTTCGCCCACTCGTTCTTCTGGGAGGACGTGGTGAGTATGCTGGTGCTTGCGCTGCACACCTTGTATCTGCTGGCGCTCTTCACGGGTTGGATGTCCGTTCGCGACCAGATGTGGCTCGCTTTGGCCGCCTACGCGTCCTACGCGGTCAACGCCACCCAGTTCGTGCTGAAACTGCGCGCAGCGCGTCGGTCCCAGCAGAGCAGCCCGGCCGCGGGCGGAGCGCTGCTCGCATGAGCGCGCTCCCACGCATCACTCCCATCACCCCGGTCGGGTTGACCAAGACGGGTTGCGAAGATCGGCCCATCCTGCGCGAGCGGGGTCAACGAGAGGTCTTTTGCGGGCTCACGGGGATCATCTGGCTGCATCGCAAGATTCAGGACGCGTTCTTTCTCGTTGTCGGTTCGCGGACCTGCGCGCATCTCATCCAGTCGGCGGCCGGTGTCATGATCTTCGCGGAGCCCCGCTTTGCGACTGCAATCATCGATGAGCGCGATCTGGCGGGCCTGGCGGACTGCAACGCCGAACTGGACCGCGTGGTCACGCGCCTCATCGAGCGCAGGCCCGACATCCGGCTGCTTTTTCTGGTGGGATCCTGCCCTTCCGAAGTGATCAAGCTGGATCTGTCGCGTGCGGCCAGCCGGCTGTCCAAGTCCTTTGCTCCACAAGTCCGCGTCCTGAACTACTCGGGTAGCGGGATCGAGACCACATTCACCCAGGGCGAGGACGCGTGCCTTGCAGCGATGGTTCCGGAGATGCCCACGCGCGATGCCGGGTCGGCCGCACACCTCGTTGTGGTGGGCGCCCTTGCCGACGTCGTCGAGGACCAGATGCAACGGCTTTTCGTCGGACTGGGGATCGAAGACGTTCAGTTCTTTCCGCCGCGCCATGCGGCCGAGCTCGCCGCGATCGGTCCGCAGACGCGTTTTCTTCTGGCCCAGCCGTTTCTGGCCGACACCGCTCGCGCGCTCGAGGCGCGCGGTGCAAAGCGTCTTGCCGCTCCCTTCCCGCTTGGCGTCGAGGGCACGAGCAACTGGCTTGGCGCGGCCGCGCGGGCGTTTGACGTACCTGCCGAGCGCATCGAGGCGGCAATCGCACCGGCGCGCGATCGGGCGCGGCGCGCGTTGGGCCGCTATCGGCCGAGCCTGGAAGGCAAGCGCATCTTCTTTTTCCCCGACTCCCAGCTGGAAATCCCGCTGGCGCGCTTTCTCAGCCGGGAAATGGGCATGCAATTGATCGAGGTGGGAACGCCCTATCTGCATCGCCAGCACCTGGCCGAAGAACTGGCCCTGTTGCCCGAAGACTGCCAGCTCTCCGAAGGCCAGCATGTCGATAACCAGCTCGAGCGCTGTCGCGCGGCCCAGCCGGACCTCGTCGTCTGTGGACTGGGGCTGGCGAATCCGCTCGAGGCCGAGGGCATGACCACGAAATGGGCCATCGAGCTCGTGTTCACTCCGATCCAGGGATTCGATCAGGCGGCTGACTTGGCCGAGCTGTTCGTGCGCCCTCTGGAGCGGCGTTTGCGGTTGGTGGCCTAGGAAAACGCATCATGCAACTGACTGTCTGGACTTACGAAGGACCGCCGCACGTGGGGGCGATGCGCATCGCCACCGCCATGGAGGGGGTGCACTATGTCTTGCACGCACCCCAGGGCGACACCTACGCGGATCTGTTGTTCACGATGATCGAGCGTAACGCCAAGCGCCCGCCCGTGACGTACACCACGTTTCAGGCACGCGATCTGGGACGCGATACGGCCGAACTCTTCAAGAACGCGGCGCGCGAAGCCTACGACCGCTTCCAACCGCAGGCCCTCTTGGTCGGTTCATCTTGCACGGCCGAACTGATCCAGGACGATCCCGGTGGCCTGGCGAAGGCCTTGAATCTACCGGTACCGGTTGTGCCGCTGGAGCTGCCCGCCTATCAAAAAAAGGAGAACTGGGGCGCCGCAGAAACGTTTTATCAGCTCGTTCGGCATCTGGCCTTGCCCGAGGGTGCAGCGCGCGGCCACGCCGAGGCGACAGCGCGCAAGCGCGAGCCCGGTACGCGCGCGCGGTGCAACCTGCTCGGTCCCTGTGGCCTGGGTTTTCGGCATCGCGACGATCTGCGCGAAATCACGCGCCTGTTGGACGAGCTCGGTGTCGAGGTGCATGTCACGGCACCCCTTGGCGCTTCGCCGAGCGATCTCGCGCGCCTGGGCGAGGCGGACTTCAATGTCGTGCTCTACCCCGAGATCGCCAACCAGGCCGCCCAGTGGCTCAAGCGCACCTTCGGCCAGCCGATCGTTGCGACCGTTCCCATCGGCGTCGGTGCAACGCGCCGCTTCATCGAGGAGATCGGCGCGGTCGCGGGAATCGACACCCAGGCCTTCCTCGCATCACAGCAGGCGCGCGCGAGCTGGTACTCGCGCTCGGTCGACTCGACCTATCTGACCGGCAAACGCGTCTTCATCTTCGGCGACGCGAGTCACGCGATCGCAGCCGCCCGCGTGGCCGCCGATGAACTGGGCTTCACCGTCGTCGGCCTGGGCACCTACAGCCGCGAGTTCGCGCGCGAGGTCAGGGATGCGGCCAAGCTCTACGGGCTTGAGGCACTCATCACCGATGACTATCTGAGTGTCGAAGAGGCCGTGACCCAACTGCAGCCGGAACTGGTTCTGGGCACCCAGATGGAGCGCCACATCGCCAAGCGCCTGGGTATTCCGTGTGCGGTCATCTCAGCGCCCGTCCACGTCCAGGACTTTCCGGCGCGCTATTCGCCCCAGATGGGATTCGAAGGCGCCAATGTGCTCTTCGATACCTGGGTGCACCCGCTGATGATGGGTCTGGAAGAGCACCTGCTGACGATGTTCCGGGGCGACTTCGAGTTTCACGATGGCGCAGCACCCTCGCATCTCGGTTCCTCCAAAGCCACACGCGCGACCCCCGGGGACGCTCGGATGACTGTCGAGCCCGAAGCCGAAATCAGCGTTGCCGAGCCGAGCGCCCCATCCCAGGAGGAGCCGAAGGCTGCGGCAGCCCCGGGCGCAAGCTGGGCCCCGGACGCCGAACGTGAACTGCACAAGATCCCGTTTTTCGTCCGCGGCAAAGCGCGCCGCAACACCGAAAGATTTGCCCTGGAGAAGGGCGTAGCCATGATCACTATCGAGACACTCTACGATGCCAAAGCTCACTACGGTCGATAAGCCGACGCCCATTCGCGTCGTGATCGTGACGATGGACAGCCATCTGGCCAGCGCGATGGAGAGAGCGCGTAGCGAACTCGAACGTGATTTGCCCGGCCTTAGGCTGTCGATGCACGCGGCTGCGGAATGGACGAGCGATAGTGCCGCATTGGAGCGTTGCAGGGAGGACATCGCCGAGGGCGACATCGTGATCAACACGATGCTCTTTCTGGAGGATCACTTCCTACCGATCCTCGACGCCCTCAAGGCGCGCCGGGACCACTGCGACGCGATGGTTTCCTGCATGTCGGCGGGCGAAGTGACGCGCCTGACGCGCCTCGGGCGCTTTAGCATGGATGGCACCCAGGGAGGACCCCTGGCATTGCTGAAGCGCCTGCGGGGCTCGAAGGGCTCTTCCTCGAGTGCCGGAGCCCAGCAGATGAAGATGTTGCGGCGCCTGCCGCAGCTGCTGCGCTTCATTCCAGGTACCGCGCAAGACGTTCGCGCCTACTTCCTGACCCTTCAGTACTGGCTTGGCGGCTCCGAGGAGAATGTGGCCAACATGGTCCGCTTTCTCGTCGATCGCTACGCCGATGGTCCAAGGCGCGTGTTGCGCGGCAAGCTCTCGTGCCAGTCCCCCACGCAGTATCCTGAGGTCGGGGTCTATCATCCGCGTCTGAAGCAACGCATCGTCGAAGACACCGAGGCCCTGCAGAGCCTGTATGGGCAAGCGTCGGACCGTCCCACGGTCGGCGTCTTGTTGCTGCGCTCCTATCTCCTGGCCGGCAATACAGCGCACTACGATGGCGTCATCACCGCCCTTGAGGCGCGCGGGTTGAGGGTCGTTCCGGTATTTGCGACGGGGCTCGACGCGCGACCTGCGGTGGAACGCTTCTTCGTGAAGAACGAGCGGGCCACGGTGGATGCGGTGGTGTCTCTGACCGGCTTTTCTTTGGTCGGCGGTCCGGCCTACAACGACGCCAAGGCCGCCGAGGAAGTGTTGGCGAAGCTCGACGTACCCTATATCGCCGCCTTGCCGGTCGAGTTCCAGACCTTGGAGCAATGGGGAGCCTCGGAGCGCGGGCTCCTGCCGGTCGAGAGCACCATCATGGTGGCGATCCCGGAACTCGATGGCGCCACCGGACCGATGGTCTTTGGAGGACGCTCGGATGCCGCCGGCAAGACCTGTACCGGATGCCATCGCGGCTGCCAGTTCGAAAGCACACGCAATGCGCGCGACATGCACCCTTGCGTGGAGCGCGACGAGACCCTCGCCGCACGGGTCGAGAAGCTGATCGCCCTGCGACGTGCGGAACGCGCCAAGCGCAAGATCGCGATGGTGCTCTTCAACTTCCCTCCGAACGCGGGCAATACCGGTACGGCCGCCTACCTGTCGGTTTTCGAATCACTCTATCGCACGCTCGGTTGCCTAAAGGCCGAGGGCTACTCGGTCGAGGTGCCCCACAGCGTGGATGCGCTGCGCGAGGCGGTCATATCGGGTAACGCCCAGCGGTTTGGAGCCGATGCCAACGTCCATGCACGCATTCCCGTCGAGGACCACGTCAAGCGCGAGCGCTGGCTGCGCGAGATCGAGGCCGCCTGGGGACCGGCGCCCGGTCGCCAACTGACCGATGGGACTTCGATCTTCGTGCTGGGAGCCCAGTTCGGCAACATCTTCGTGGGGATCCAGCCCGCCTTTGGTTACGAGGGCGACCCCATGCGTCTGCTCTTCGAGAAGGGCCTCGCACCCACCCATGCCTTCTCCGCCTTCTACCGCTATCTGAAGGAGGATTTCGGAGCCCATGCAGTACTGCACTTTGGCACGCACGGCGCACTCGAGTTCATGCCGGGCAAGCAAGCTGGCCTGTCGGGCGCCTGCTGGCCTGACCGTCTGATCGGCACACTACCCAATCTCTATCTGTATGCGGCCAACAACCCCAGCGAAGGAGCCATCGCCAAGCGGCGCGCCGCGGCGACTTTGATCAGCTACCTGACTCCGCCCCTGGCTCATGCCGGGCTTTATCGGGGACTGGTCGATCTGAAGGCCTCGATTGAACGCTGGCGCTCCCTGGTTCCGGAAGCACTCGTCGAGCGTGACGAGATCGTGGTGCTGATCCAGGCACAGGCCGCCGAACTCGATCTGGCCAGCGCCGAGCCGCCCTGGAGTGAGTCGGCCGAAGAGCGCATCGCAGAACTCGGCGCCAAGGTGATCGAGCTGGAATACACGCTGATTCCGCACGGCTTGCATGTGGTGGGCGCGGCACCTTCGGCCGAAGAGCGCTCGGACATGCTCTTGGCGATTGCCGAAGCCTCTCACGGTCACCGGCCCGCGCGCGCCTGGATCGATTCCCTGGTCGCCGGACACACCCCCGAGGAGGTGCTGGCCGAGGCGGGCGAACCCGCCGACGCGGCCGACCTTGGACTGCTTCGC
>CAJCID010000020.1 GCA_903970305.1 Rhodospirillales bacterium
GACGTGTGCTCTTCCGATCTGACGGTGAAGTTCGACCAGAGGCCCGTGCAGAACAGATGCGCCTTGACTCAACTTATCGAAATCTGGTCCACAGTCTTAAGTCTTAAGTGAAAGGCAGTTCTCCAATGAATCTCCACCTGAGCATCGGTCCCCTCGTCTCCCTTATTGCAGGTATTCTGATTCTGGCGATGCCCAGGCTTTTGAACTTCATTGTCGCGATCTATCTGATCGTGATCGGGTTGGTCGGACTCTTTGACCTCGGCAATCTGCGCCTTCACTAGAAGGGGCTCGGTGCGCACGCGGCGCGCTACTGTCGCGAAAGAGCCTTTCTGAAGAAGACGACCCGCTCGGTCTCCTCGAAACCAAGCGCCTTGTGCATCGCATGGCTGGCTGAATTCGTGATGGCCGCGTCCGAGGCGAATTCGCGGCAGCCGCGAGCACTCGCGCACTTTTCGGCGTGCACCAGCAGGAACCGTGCGATGCCGCGCCGCCGGGCTTCGGGCCTGACGTAGATCCCCTCCAGAAAGGCGGCCGGAGAGGCCTTGGTCCCGTTCACATAGTCCAGGCGCAGCGCAACCTCGACTAAGCCCACGGCGTGGTCTTCCGGTGTCCGCGCGAGGAATTGGGCAAACCGGTCGGGCTCGGCACAGAAGCGGGCCATCTCCTCGAGATGTTCGCCACGGCTGCAATGCGGCCAGAGCGCCGCGCGCAGTTCGAGCCAGCCCTTTTCGTGCGGGTTGGTGCAGGTCACAAGGAGGAGCTTCCTATCTTCCATGGATTCTGGCCCAAAGAGGTGCAGGAGCGAACGGCCTGCGGAGCCGCCCTCCCCATCCGCTTTATGCGCTTGATTCTAAGGGCAAATGAGGGCAAATGAGGGCAAATAAGGGCAAAGGGGCTTTGTCGGAGAGCGCTCGGCCTCAGGGAAGAGTTCCCGAGGACGAAGAAGAGGCAACGCCTGGGGCCCGTAGAAACGCCACGAGCGGCGCGAGCGTGCGCTTCGGTGCTTCCTCCTGGGGAACGTGCCCGACGTCCAAAAGTGTGACCAAGGTGGAATGCGGAATCGCCTCCAAGTAGTCCTTCGCGTTCGTGTGCGGGATCATCTGATCCTTCTCACCCCAAAGGAGAAGGGTGGGTGCCTTGATCCGCGCGAGGCGCTCGTGCGGATCGTGCAGGAGGGTCTGCTGCATCCGCGCGATGAGTGCCGCGCGCACTCCTGGAGCGCGCATCATGTCGTAGTAGCGCTGGACCAAGGCCTCGGAGATCGATTCGGGATGAGCAAAGGCCGGCTCGAGATTCATGCGGAACAAAGCCTTGGGCAAGACGAATTGCATGAGCTTGAGGAAGCCGGGCACCTCGGGCGGCTTTTCATATTCGAATCCTGGACTTGCAAAGCCATCCGGAGAAATCAGAACAAGTTTGTCGACACGCTCTGGACGGCTCGCTGCATACTCCCAGGCGATCCGGCCGCCCAAGGAATTGCCGATCACAATGACGTGTTCGACGGCGCAATGCGCAAGCAGGGCATCGAGAATCTGGAGGGCGCGCTCGTCACTGTAGTCGCCCGTCGGATCCGGGCCCGTGAGACCCGCACCGGGTAAGTCGATGCGGATCACCCGATATTCCTTTGAGAGAACATCGGCCCAGGCCTCCCAAGTCTGAAGCGACGATCCGAAGCCATGCAAGAGTAGGAGAGTCGGTACTTGCCCCGCCTCCTTGTCCGGACCCGTGTCGCGCCAATGCAGGCGCAGTCCCGCGAGCTCGGTAAACTGGTCCGTGCTCGTTCCGTACTGCGCGAGCAGCGTGGTGCGTGACAGGTCTGGCGTCCACAGCCAGAGCGCGAGTAGCCCAAGTGCGACTAACGCTGTCGATGCTGCAAGGATTCTCATTCGTGCGCCTTAAGGGAAAGAGGGCGAAGCATCGCAAATTATCCTGATAACGAGAAGCTCTATTCTTGTGCTCGTGTGTTGCCGGCTTGCGCCGCCACAACAGCGCGTAAAGAAATGGATGAGAGATGGATGATGGGGATGGGAGACAGCGCAACTCCGGAAATGATCGGCATGCTGCGCTATCACGAAAGGCGCTACCTGTTCAGTGCTCGGGCTCCAACACGGTGCTTGTTCGTCCAAATTGAACCTGAGTTGAACTGCGGTAGTGAGCGCGTGCCCCGGATTGGAGTATGTTCGCTGCAGTGCACAAGGGAAAAAAACCTCCATGCTGTTGACAGTTCGGAGTCGCGTGGGACAGCATTACGGGGAGCTAAAAAAGGTGAGTCAAGATCAGACACTCGGTGAGGAAGGAAATTGCAAACCGATGAACTCAAAGCAATCGAAGGGGCGACTTGAGACCCTGGCCTATCGCAGTCGTGCGGTCCCGTCGTTCTCCGGATCGGAATTGGAATCGCTTCTGGAAAGCGCCCGGTCACGCAACCGCGCTGCTGCAGTCACAGGACTTTTGATCTATGACGAAGGGCGGTTCTTTCAGTGGCTCGAGGGGCCGAACGATAGTCTGTCCAATATATGGAAGGTGATTCGCGATGATCCTCGGCACACTGATATCGAGGTTCTGGATCACTCCGAATCGGGTTCGCGGCTCTTTGGCCAGTGGGACATGAAATTGGCGACCAAGGGCACAGAGCTTCCGATTGCACCAAATCAGCCGGTGGTGGTCTCGCCGGAGTTGCTGGGCTCGCTCTATCGCAGCGACCATCCGACCTCGAGCCTTCTGTCGACAGTGCGCTCGGCGGTGGTCCGCCCGCAGCCCGAGGACCAACTGTCTCGACGCGATGTCCTGCAGGGCATGGTCGAACAGGAGGTGATCCCGACGCTGCGCCAACGGCATGGCGCAAAACGCCCCCGTCTGCCTCTGGCCCATCCGCGTGCGGCCGAGTTGGCCCAGCTCCTCATCGCATCCGATCCCGCCGACGCGTTCGCGCTGATTGATCTCCTGCAGGCTGAAGCCGGCTCGATTGCGGTCTCGAGCGCCACCGTCTACGAGCCGGCGGCACGCAGCTTGGGCGAACTATGGGCGAGTGACGACTGTACGGAGGTCGATGTCACGCTCGGACTCGGTCGGCTTCAGTCAGGCGTCCATCTGGCCGAGCTGGGCTCGCAGGTCTGCACGCGCTCGGGTGCACCATTACGCGCAGTGCTGGTCGCACCGCAACCGGGTGAAGTCCATATGCTGGGCGCTGTCCTCGATGCGGAAGTGCTGTGGCGCGATGGCTGGGATACTCAATGCGAGTTCCCCACCAGCGACGAGGCCTTGAATGGACTGGTGGCAGCGAAGTGGTTCGACGCGATCGATCTGTCCTTGAGTGCATCGTTCCGTCGAGAGCATTGGCTGCCGCGCATGGCGCAGACCATCGCGGCGGCGCGCCGGGCCTCGCTGAACCCGGAGATCGTGGTCGTGGTCGGCGGACGCGTCTTCTACGAACAGATGGCTAGTGCACAGGGCGTGGGCGCTGATCGCGACAGTACGACAGCCCTGCAGATTGCCCAGGTTTTGAAGGGGTCATTGGACCGCCCGGGTCACTAGTCGGCGCCTGTTTCGGCGCGCTTTGAGAGCCGCACTGGCGGCGCGGAGCATGTCTGGCGCCCCTCCATGTGCCGTCGCGCTGGGCGGACAGCAATCTGCCCGCACGACTTGCCCACACGACTCGCCCGACCTTGGACTGCAGCGCCGGAGCATTCTGCGAGTCGATGCCAGCCCACCCTCTTACGCACCACGAGATATTGCGTCTGGTTGCGCCCTTCACCCGGGCCGGCCGACATCCCGA
>CAJCID010000021.1 GCA_903970305.1 Rhodospirillales bacterium
GCACCCAGCGCGACCGAGAGCCCTGCGCAGCCAAAAGAGGCCAGGTCAGCGACACCGAGTTGTCGCCGCAACGCCTCGCCACCCGCCTGTGCTTCAAACTGCCAGCCAGCCCGCCGTACGCGCGGCGTGGCCAGCCCGGCGAGAAGACCCTCCTCGCCATCGGGAACAAGTACCTCGGCCGGCTTCAACCGCTCGAGTTCCTGAGCGAGCGCCGCCGGGCTGCACTCGAGTAGGCGCAAAGCGCCGCTTGCCAGATTGAGCCACGCCAGTCCGATCCGCGACGGCCCCGGAGCGATCGCGAGGAGCAGGCTGTCCTCCTTCTCGGAAAGCAACTGGGCATCAGTCAGTGTCCCGGGCGTGACGATGCGCACGACCTTGCGCTCGAGGGGCCCCTTGGTCAGGCCCGGCTCGCCCATCTGCTCGCAGATGGCGACGGACTCGCCTTGCCTGACGAGGCGGCTCAAGTATTGATCGACGGCGTGATACGGCACCCCGGCCATGGGAATTGGAGCGCCGCCCGACTGACCCCGCGCCGTCAGAGTGATGTCCAGTAGTCGGGCCGCTTTCTGAGCATCCTCGAAGAAGAGTTCGTAGAAGTCGCCCATTCGGTAAAAGAGCAGCATATCGGCGTGCTCGCTCTTGATGCGCAGGTACTGCTGCATGACCGGAGTCAGTTTTTGCTCATCTGCCACGAAGTGCCCGTTCGTATAACAATGATATGGATCAAGTACTTATGTCGACTCTGGGCAGCCTTTCGGCCAAGCGAAGGCCCCAGTTCGTGCCGACCTCGCCAAGGCGCCAAGTATCGAATACTGGCACAGGTGCGGCATACCGAATTGGACCAGCGCGAGCTCCTCTCGGGCGAGTCAGTGCCAAACCTGTGCGTTCCTTCGGCCTTGCCCACGGGTCTCGGGAGAAGCGTGTGTCCTCGGTCGGCGAGCAGATGAGCAGCTGCCTAGCTCTGTTCTCCAGCACACGGACGCTCGGGCTCGCGACACCGATAATCATAGCCAGACCGGGTCGAGTCGCTTTTCTCTTGCATCAACGCCGCGCGACGGAGTGACGGGACTGCCCAGACCGGCCAGAGGCTTTGCGATCGAAGTCGGGGGGCTTCGACCTGGCATCCACCCCCACCTGGAAAACCGATGAAGATTCTGATGATCTTGACCTCGCATGCCGAACTGGGTGACACCGGAAAGAAGACCGGCTTCTGGCTCGAAGAATTTGCTGCCCCTTACTATGTGTTCAAGGACGCGGGAGCACAGATCGTGCTGGCCACACCACGGGGTGGCGAGCCCCCGCTCGATCCCAAGAGCGATCTGCCCGACTCACAAACCGACGCAACCCGGCGTTTCAAGACCGATCGAGCGGCGCAGGATGCACTCGCGAAGACGCTGAAGCTCGCAGAAGTCCGGGTGACTGACTTCGATGCCGTCTTCTATCCCGGTGGACATGGTCCCCTTTGGGACCTTGCGAGCGACCCCACCTCGATTGCACTGATTGAAGGATTCTTCGCGGCCGGCAAGCCCGTCGCGGCGGTCTGCCATGCTCCCGGTGTCTTGCGCAGCGCGAAGACCGCTCTCGGTGAGCCTGTCGTGAAGGGCCGCAATCTGACCGGGTTCTCCGATTCGGAGGAGCAGGCGGCGGGACTTACGGAGATCGTGCCGTTTCTTGTCGAAGACGCGCTCAAAGCCTTAGGCGCTCGCTATTCCAAGGCCCAAGACTGGCAGCCTCACGTCGTCACCGACGGGCTGTTGATCACGGGTCAGAATCCCGCCTCCTCGGAACCTGCGGCGCGGACTCTTCTTCAGGCGCTGCAGCAGGCATCCAAGGTCAAAGCCTAGAGGCGCATTGAACGTCTGACGCGGCGCGAAGGCGGCGACGCTGCTACCTCACCCCTCGATCTCAACCGGAGAACTCCATGGAAAAGCCAGACTCGTCACGCACCGACTATCTGGATCCAAATCACGTACATCACCAGTTCGCTGCGAAGAATCATAACCAGGCCGCAGCACACCATAGCAAGGCCGAAGCCTATCTCAGTTCGGGCAACTATCAAATGGCGGCCCACCACGCCCATATCGCCCATGGCTTCTCGCTGCATGCCCTAAGGCATGGCGAAGAGGCCAGTAAGCGTTACGCCGAAGAATACGGCCCGCTCACCAAGGACTGAACCCGAAGCGCCGCATAGGCTCGCTTCTGACCCCCTTCTCCCTGTGGCACGTCCAACGAGCGCTGGCGCACGGACGCGCCCATTGCGATCCCCTAGTCTCAGTCGTAACGGTGATGTCCCGAGACGGCGAATGGACATAGACCTGCAGCCAGGACGACTGCCCCTCTAGTTCGCGTCGCACAGCTTGATCTGCTAAGACCGATCGTCACTGCCAGAAGCTGATCGAATCTGGGACCCTGCTTGCCATCGGGCGAGTGGTTCAATCAAGAAGCTAAGGTAAAGGAACCATCATGAACATTACGAAACCGCTCCTCGCGTCAGCCATCACGCTCGCCCTCGCGGCGTGCGCAGGCCCCCCGGGCCCGCAGGGTGCGACTGGCAATACGGGGGCCAGGGGCAATACCGGCAATACCGGCAACACCGGCTACACCGGAGCGACAGGCTCGACAGGCTATACGGGCGCCACAGGCGCGACCGGCAACACCGGTGCCTCAGGTGGGGCCGGAGCCACTGGCGCAACCGGTGACACGGGTGCGACCGGCGATACCGGCGCGACCGGTAACACGGGCGCAAAGGGCAATCCCGGGGCTCGCGGAACAACCACGACGACACCCGGCGGTACTGTCGTGATCGTTCCGCCGCAGTAATCTTGCTTAGTAATCTTGCTTGGGCTTCCCAGCAGAACGCTGGGAGCCTGGCGGACCCTCGTGCCGCCGTATCGATCCGCATTGCGTTCTTCAGTTATGCGAGCGCCGCGCCTCGTCGATTGTGCGCATCGAGATGGGTCATGCACCGCGTAGACGTCTTGGTGATCCAGCGCACGCTCTTGGGTTCGTGCTGTCGATCAGCGCCTAGCGCGTGCCAACCGCCTCGGACTCGATGCGCGGCTGATGCAGGGGTCCGAGTTGCTGGACCAGCAGAGCGAAGACCTTCGGGGTTGCCGCGAGCAGGTCGCCACTGTGCATGTAGTCGGAATTTCCCTGGAAGTCGCCCACCAGTCCGCCCGCCTCGGTGACCAGCAAGCTCCCGGCAGCAATATCCCAAGGCTTTAATCCCATCTCAAAGAAGCCGTCCAGCCGTCCTGCGGCCAGATAGGCCAGATCCAAAGCCGCGGCGCCAGGACGGCGCAGTCCCGCGCTATGCTCGGTGATGTGGCGGAACATCTTCACATAGGCGTCGAGCCGGTCGAACTCGCGCGACGGAAAGCCCGTGCCGATCAGCGCCTCAGCCATCTTGGCGCGTTTGGAGACACGGATGCGCCGATCGTTCAGAAAAGCGCCGCGCCCCTTCGAGGCGGTGAACAGGTCGTTGCGCGTGGGATCATAGACCACCCCCTGAGTCACCTGGCCGCGCTGGGCGAGCGCGATCGAGACGCAGTATTGCGGAAATCCATGGATAAAGTTGGTCGTGCCATCGAGCGGATCGATGACCCACAGGAAGTCCGGCGCATCGTCGGGGTCCTTTGGGACCTGACCGCGGCCCCGGGTCATGCCGCTTTCCTCTGCTAGAATCGAATGATCAGGATAGGCGGTCATGATGGTCTCGATCACCGCGGCTTCGGCGGCTTTGTCGACCTCGGTGACGAAATCGTTGTGACTCTTGCGGGTGACCTGAACCAGATCCAGATCGAGGCTCGCGCGGTTGATGATCGCGCCGGCACGACGTGCGGCCTTGACGGCGGTGTTGAGCATCGGATGCATGGAAGACTTTCGGGTGGGTGCCAGCGCCGCAACAGGCGGGCTGCACGCGCATTCGGGTTGGAAGGCATGGCGCTGCGTCCGGATCGGGGATTCCGAAAGCCGCATAGCCTCTATTTTATATGAACGTCCAGGCCTGCCCCTCGGGAGCGATTTGAACTCACCAGAAGCCCTCTCCCCCGGCCAGACCGATACCGCGGGCGCAGATGCGCTGTCCAGAGTGCGCATCGTACTTGTGGAACCGAGCCATCCGGGCAATATCGGCAGCGTCGCGCGCGCGATGAAGACGATGGGCCTGTCTGATCTGCGACTGGTCGCGCCGCGCTCTGCCGATGCGTTGAGTCACCCTGAGGCAATCGCGCTGGCCACCGGGGCCGTCGACATCCTGAAGGCGGCCAAGATCCACAACGAACTCGATAAGGCGCTCGCCGACTGTCCGTGGAGCGCCGCCCTGACCGCGCGGGTGCGCGAACTCGCCCCCCTCGAACTCGCACCAGAGAGGGCAGCGCAGACTGCGCTCTTGCGTGCCAGACAAAGCGAGGCCGTGGCGTTGGTCTTTGGCAATGAGCGTTATGGCTTGGATAACGAAAGCATCATGCGCTGCCAGGCCTGCTGCACGATTCCCACGAGCGCCGAGTATTCCTCGTTGAACCTGGCGATGGCGGTGCAGATCATGGCCTATGAATGCCGGCTCGCGGCCGGCGTGGCGAGGCCAGCCAGCACCGAGGCCGGAGCGCCTCGCGCGACCCACGCGGAACGCGAGCAGCTCTATGCGCACCTCGAGGCAGCGCTCGTCGAACTGCAGTTTCTCGATCCCGTGCATCACACCAAGCTCATGCACCGACTGCGCCGGCTTTTTGCGCGCGCTGACCTCGAGCATGACGAGGTCAACATCCTGCGCGGCATCTGCACGGCGATCCAGGAGAACCGACCTTGAGCCAGCGCGCGATTCGCGCCACCTACATGCGGGGGGGAACGAGCAAGGGGCTTTTTTTTCGGGCCGAAGACCTGCCCCGGGACAAGCGCGAGCGCGACGCCCTCCTCTTGCGCGTCATGGGCAGCCCCGACCCCTACCAGAAGCACACCGACGGCATGGGTGGGGCGACATCCAGCACGAGCAAGGTCGTGATCGTCTCGCCGTCGCTGCGTGAGGACTGCGACGTGGACTTTCTCTTTGGCGCGGTCGCGATCGAGGCGCCCCTCATCGACTGGTCGGGTAACTGCGGCAACCTTTCGGCAGCGGTGGGCCCCTTTGCGATCACCCAGGGATGGGTCGCCCCATGCGAGGGATCGACGACTGTGCGTATTTGGCAACAGAACATCCAAAAACGCATCATCGCCTTGGTGCCCACGCGCAACCAGGCCGTGCTCGAGGAGGGATCGTTTCGTGAGGACGGAGTACCTTTTCCTGCGGCGGAGATCACCCTGGAGTTTCTCGAGCCGGCCGACGCCGGTCCGGCCGGACTGCTGCCGACCGGCAACCCGTGCGACGTACTCGAGATTGCAGAACTCGGAAGGCTCCGCGCGACGCTTTTGAACGCCGGCAATCCGACCGTCTTCGTCCGGGCGGATAGCCTGAAGCTGACCGGCGGGGAGCTTCCCGATGCGGTGAACCGCGACGCGCGCCTCCTTTCCAGGCTCGAGATGATCCGCGCCCAGGCGGCCGTAGTCATGGGGCTTGCCCGATCCGTCGAGGACGCCACGCGCAACCGCCCGGCCACGCCCAAGATCGCCTTTATCGCCCCGCCCTCGGCCTATCGGACGAGCGCTGGGGT
>CAJCID010000022.1 GCA_903970305.1 Rhodospirillales bacterium
CCGCCTCGATCTGGCCCCAGGGCGTGGCTTCGATCCCGGCACGGATGATCTCAGTACTGTAGGCACCAAGGTTGATCACCATCGCCAGAGTCGCGGCCTCCATCTCCGAGAGCCGCACGCCTGCCGAAGGAAGTCCGAAGAAGATGAAGAAGAGCTGGACGAGGAACGGAGTGTTGCGGATCACCTCCACGTAGGCCGTGACGACGGGTCGCAGCGATCGGGGGCCCTGGGTGCGCAACGCCGCGCAGAGGATCCCCAGCAGAACACCGAAAACTGCGCCGAAGGCCGTGAGCTCGACCGTGATCAGGATTCCCTTCTCGAGTACTGGGATGTACTCGAGCAGCGACGAGAAGTCGAAGGTATAGCTCATGGAGCACAGGCTGGAGCGCTAGAGGCCAGGCGGCAGATCGGCTCCGAGCCACTTCAACGCGATCGCATTGAGGCTGCCATCTTTCTTGGCCTCGGCAATCATGGCATTGACCTTGGCCATCAATTTGGGTTCATCCTTGTTCATGCCAACAAAGCAGGGCGAATTCTTGATCAGAAATTTGGTCTCGGGCTTCTTGGGTGGGTTTCTCGCCAGGATCGCTGCGGCAACCACGTTGCCGGTTGCGACCACGGGAACCTGCCCCGACAGGAATGAGGAGATTGTGCCGTTGTTGTCCTCGTAGCGCTTGATCGTCGTGTTGGCGGGAATGATCTTGGTCAGCTCCAAATCCTCCACCGAGCCGCGGGTGACCCCGATCGTCATGCCCGCCAGGTCCTCGGGCTTGGAGATCTTGAGATCAGCGGGGCCGAACACGCCGCTGAAGAAGGGCGCATAGGCATCAGAGAAGTCGATAACTTTCTCGCGCTCGGGATTCTTCCCGAGGCTGGAGATGACCAGGTCGACCTTCTTGGTCTGCAGGTAGGGAATCCGATTGGCGCTCGTGACCGGTATCAATTCCACCTTGACGGACAGCTTCTTGGCAATGAGGCGCGCCACATCGATGTCGTAGCCCAGCGGCTGCATCTGCGCATCGACCGATCCGAACGGGGGAAAGTCCTGGGGTACGGCCACCTTCAATACGCCCGCCTTGTTGATGTCATCAAGCGCGTCCCCCCAGCACGGAGCGCCGGTGAGGACGAGGAGCGTGACGAAGCTCACTGTGCCTAGACGAAGCAAGGTTCTGCGATGCATTATTTCGTCTCCTTGTTCATTCCATGGTGGGGCAGCTACGGGTTGGCGTGATGCCGCGGCGCCAAGCGGCGCCGCGGCCTGGGTGAGAGGGCCTTTGCAGTGGGGTGCCGGGGAGACGCTCCTTAGGACTCGTCTCTCATGAGGACCTGGAGGAAGCTAAGCAATACCTATGCCGGTTTGCTCATTCGTATGCTTTAATCAGTCTCTTCCCTGCGGCCAGGAAGAGTCCACAAGCAAACCTCAAGGGGTCGTACCAGCGCAGCGGGCTGGCTTGGCTCGGTGGTATCAGGCGGCAGTGCGTGTGGAGCGGTCGCCCCCGAGGATATGCTCCAGGGCAGTCCCAAGGCTCGCCACCGAGCGCTCGACATGATGGAGCTTATCCAACCCAAAAAGGCCGATCCGAAAGGTCTTGAAATCCTGGGGCTCGTCGCACTTCAAGGGCACACCGGCCGCGGTCTGCAGGCCTTCTCCCAGGAACGCCTTACCGGTGTGCAGTCCGTCATCATCGGTATAGCTTACCACCACCCCAGGGGCCTGGAACCCCTCCGCTGCAACGCTGCGCAATCCCTTGCTGGTGAGCAGGGCCCTGACCTTTCGGCCGAGTTCCACCTGCTCGCCGCGCAGCTTTTCGAAGCCATATGCCCGGGTCTCGCGCATCATGTCGCGCGTACGCGACAAGGCGTCGGTCGGTAATGTCGCATGATAGGCATGGCCGCCATTCTCGTACGCTTCCATGATTTGCAGCCACTTCTTCAGATCGGCAGAAAAGCTTGTACTGGTCGTGGTTTCCAGCGCAACGCGCGCACGCTCACTGAGCATCACGAAAGCACAGCAAGGCGAGCCGCTCCAACCTTTCTGGGGTGCGCTGACCAGCACGTCAACCTCGCTCGATTCCATGTCGACCCACATGGCGCCTGAAGCGATGCAGTCCAGCACAAAAAGGCCACCCACTTCGTGGGTCGCCTGGGCGACCGCGCGCAGGTAGGCATCCGGCAAGATCATGCCGGCTGAGGTCTCCACGTGAGGGGCAAAAACCACGTCAGGGCGCTGGCCACGGATGGTTGCAATGACTTCATCGATCGGCGGCGGCGCAAAGGGGGCGCAGCGGCCCGCCACCACAGGCCGGGCCTTGAGCACCGTTTCCACTGCGGGGATGTGGCCCATCTCGAAGATCTGCGACCACCGGTAACTGAACCACCCATTGCGGATCACGAGGGCCTTGCGGCCGGTCGCGAATTGTCTGGCGACGGCCTCCATGCCGAAGGTCCCGCTGCCGGGAACCACGACGACCGACCGGGCGCGATACGCTTCCTTGAGGATGCCGGAAATCTCGCGCATCACCCCTTGGAACTTGGTCGACATGTGGTTTAGGGCACGGTCGGTGAAGACCACTGAATATTCCAGTAGTCCGTCGGGATCGATCTCTGGGAGTAGGCCGGGCATGGTGATTCCCCTGGAGGGCAGATACAGACCGATCAGCTTATCACGCCAACACCGAAGTGGTCAGCATGGGTGCGGCGCTTCCCCCGGTGGAAAGCTGCTCAAGGCAGCGCCGCCCCGGGGGCCACGAAGGGCGCGGTTTCCATGAAAGGACGGTCGTGATGCCGCTCGGCGGCGCGGGTATAATCCGCCCCATTCCAGCGCGCGGCGACAGACCGGTCGCTCCTCCTCCTATGGACGCCTCAGTTCCAGAGTCCACCCTGTCCGCCCCGCCGAAGGTCTCCGGAGCCTTAGGCGCGCTGATGCTCGGCGCGCTCGGTGTCGTCTATGGCGACATTGGCACGAGTCCGCTCTACACGTTGAAGACGGCGATCGAGTGGGCCGGCGGCTCGGCGACGGAGGCCGCCGACGGGATGCTGTCGCTGATCGTCTGGACGCTGATCATCACCACCTCGGTCAAGTATGTGGCCCTGGTCATGCGCGCGGACAACAATGGCGAAGGCGGAATCCTGGCGCTGATGGCGCGCCTTGCTCTGAAGGGCAAGGAGCGGCGTAGCCTGGTCGTCGTGGGAATCTTGGGCGCCGCCCTCCTGTATGGCGATGGGGCCATCACGCCGGCCATCTCGGTGCTGAGTGCGCTAGAAGGGCTGAAGCTCCCCCTGCCTCATGTGGCGCCCTACATCTTGCCCTTGGCGGTCGTCGTCCTTGTTGGGCTGTTTGCATTGCAGCATAAGGGAACGGCGGTC
>CAJCID010000023.1 GCA_903970305.1 Rhodospirillales bacterium
GGACTCGCGCCAGGCGCCGCGTCTATTCGCAATAGACCTGGACCTTGGTGCCGTCGGCAGCCTTGACGTCGATCGTCATCTCGCGCAGCACGTCGATTAACTCCTTGCCCGAGAGTGCGCTCAGTTGCGAGAAATCGACGCCGTTTTGCGTCATCGCCTCGGCGGCGTCCTTGGGAAGCATCGCCGAGAGCTTGATCCCGGTCCGCAAGAGTCCGATCGGCACGCGCACGTCGACCTTGTCCCCCTCATCGCTGTCCACGTGGATGCACATGAACCGGGGCTCCGGGTTGTCCTTGAGGAGCACAGGTCCCGCGCTCTGACCGGAGGATCCGCCCGCGGCGCTGGCAGCGGCACCGGCCAGTCGCTCAAGGAGGCGCTCCGCCTCTTCGGCGGTGATCTTGCCTGCTGCCAGCATTTCCAGGACCTGCTTGCGATCGTTCGACATCAGGGACTCCTTCGTTTGGAGGTGGGGATCACTATCGGACTCAAATGAACCGCACGAGGACACGTTCCCCGTTGCGGCTTTTGAGCCGCACTTCCATGCCGCCCAGGCGGAACAGGCATGCCAAGACAAAGCGCATCACCACCCAGGCGAGCCGCGGCGTACGCGCGAGCGCGATTGCAATGGCCAGGAGCGCAGCCGGCAGCACCAGGGGCCAGAATAAAAGCAGCGGAATGGGCAAGCTAAAGCGCCGCCCCTTGCCTTCCAGAGTAAGCATGAGGAGCCACATCAGCCGATCCTCTCCAAAGCTTCAGCCACGGTGATCTCCCCGCGCGAGAGCTGCTCGAGGACGACCGTGCTGGCCGAAGGAGCAGCGTAGTTCTTATCGAGGGCCGCCCCGATCGCGTTCAGACGGTTCTTGACGGTCGGGTAGCTGATCTCGAAGAGTTCTTCCATCTTCTTGATCGATCCGTGGTAGCGCACAAAGGCCGTCACAAAAATCTGGTCGTCTGTGGAAAGCCGCGCCAAGGGCGACACATCGAAACGACCCTCAAGCACGAGCTTGCAGGGCTCGCACACGAGGCGGTTCACGGTCATCGGTTCTGCGCAGTTGACGCAGTGCGCTTTGGAAATATCCATCAACTTTCCCTTTTTTTGCATCATAGCTTCAATAATTGATTTTTTCAATATTGGAATTAACTTTTTAAATCTAAATGGCCATTCTTCTTGAATTCCAGGACTAGACTCAAGTCCGGCGGCGGTGCTCGCTGCTCCCTTGGTGCTCTGGGCCGGCAGAGGTCAAGTCGGTCGATCCCCTTGGCCGTACCCAAGTCCCGACGCCTGACCTGGTCTTGACCTCGTCTGCCGATGAGGCCCTGCCGCCAGCCGGCGGGCCCGAAGCGATCGACTCAGCGGCGCGGCCGAAGGGACCAAGGCGTTTGGGCTCGTGAACTCCTGCAGCGCCCTCGAGTTTCCGCTAAACTGAATTTTCAGTAATTACTGAAAGTTCAATATGTCTCTGCCACCGCTCATCCAGACGTTCGTACTGCATTTCGGGGAGATGGGCAGCCGCTGGGGCATCAACCGGACCGTGGGCCAGATCTACGCCCTGCTGTTCGTCTCGCAAAAGCCCATGAATGCCGACGAGATCAGCGAAGCGCTCGGTTTCTCGCGCTCGAACGTCAGCATGGGGCTAAAGGAGCTCGAATCATGGCAGCTCGTGCGGCTGCAACACCTGGTGGGCGACCGCCGCGAGTATTTCAGCGCTCCCGAAGACGTCTGGGCGATCTTTCGCACGCTCGCCGAAGAGCGCCGCAAGCGCGAAGTCGACCCGACGCTGTCGCTGTTGCGCGATGCCCTCATGCAATCGCCCACCGGGCCAGAGGAGATCTACGCCTTGGAGCGCATGCGCCAGATGCACGAGCTCATCGAGCTGGTCACGAAGTGGTTCAGCGACGTGCAGCATCTGGAGAAGCCGAGCCTCATTCGACTGATGAAACTCGGAGCGCGCGTGGGGCGGCTGTTGGATCTCAAAGCGCCGTTCAAATCCATCGCGGGTGGACGCGGCAAGAAGGAGTCAGATCATGATTGAAGCACAAGCGAGTGGGATCATGCTCTCGCGCGCGCAGTTTGGCGCCAACATCACCTTCCACATCCTTTTTCCGACGATCTCGATCGGGCTCGGCTGGATGCTGGTGTACTTTAGGCTCAAGGCCGGCGGCAGCCCGGACGATCGGTGGATTCGCGCCTACGGCTTCTGGGTGAAGGTCTTCGCGCTCACCTTCGCCCTGGGCGTGGTCTCGGGGATCACGATGAGCTTCCAGTTCGGCACCAACTGGCCCGGATTCATGCAGACGGTGGGTAACGTCGCCGGACCGCTGTTAGCCTACGAAGTGCTGACGGCCTTCTTCCTCGAGGCGACCTTTCTGGGAGTGATGCTCTTTGGCGCCCAACGCGTCTCGCCGCGCATGCAGACTGTCGCGGCCTTCCTGGTGGCCACGGGCACGACCCTCTCCGCGTTTTGGATCATCGTCTTAAATAGCTGGATGCACACACCGGCGGGCTTTCGCATGGCCCATGGTCAGGCCGAGGTGACGAGCTGGCTCGAGGTGGTCTTGAATCCCTCCTTTCCCTATCGCCTTGTGCACATGCTGCTCGCCAGCGGACTGACCACGGCCTTCCTGGTGGCCGGGGTTTCGGCGTACCGCTGGCGCCAGGGGCAACGCAGTGCGGATGTGAGCGCCGCGCTGCGCTCGGCGATGATACTTGGCGCCTGTCTCATCCCGCTGCAGATCGCTGCCGGAGACCTGCAGGGTCTGAACACGCTCGCCTTCGAGCCGGCCAAGGTGGCCGCCATGGAGGGCCTGTGGAACACCGAAAAAGGCGCCCCGGCGGTGATCTTTGCCTGGCCCGACGAAGCGGCCGGGCAGAACCGGTTCGAGTTGGCGATTCCGCGCTTGGCGAGCTTGTATCTGCGCCACTCGCTCGATGGCCAGGTACAAGGGTTGAAGGACTTTGCCGAGCATCCCCCGGTCGTTCCCGTCTTCTTTGCCTTTCGTCTCATGGTCGGGGTCGGCCTTTTGATGCTCGCCGTGTCCTGGCTTGGGGTCTGGCAGTTCCGGCGCCACGGCGCCCTGTCCGAAGCGATGATGAAGCTCGTGGTACTGATGAGCTTTTCGGGCTGGATCCCGGTCGTTTGCGGCTGGTACGTGACCGAGATCGGTCGCCAGCCGTGGCTCGTCACCGGAGTGCTGACCACCGCGCAGGCGGCAAGCCCGGTACCCCCGCACCTGATCGCGGCAACGCTTGCGATGTATCTCGTGCTCTACGGGTTTCTTACGGTCTCCTATGTCTCGGTGGTCTTCTATCTGGCGCGCAAGGCCGATCGTCCACCCGCTCGTCGCCCGGTCCGTCTTGGGCTCGCTCATGAAGAGGGACTACACCATGCCTGAATTGTCCCACGACGCAGGCTGGCTGCCCCTCGTCTTCATGGGACTCATGGGCCTGGCTCTACTCGTCTATGTCGTTCTCGATGGCTACGACCTGGGCGTGGGCATGCTCTTTGCCCGGGCACTCGAGCCAGAAAAGGACGTGATGGTGGCCACGATCGGGCCGTTTTGGGATGCCAATGAAACCTGGCTCGTCCTCGGTGTGGGCATATTGATCACGGCCTTTCCAATGGCCCAGGGGGTGATTCTCGGATCGCTCTACCTGCCGGTCGCGCTGATGCTAGGCGGACTGATCCTGCGCGGGGTGGCCTTCGATTTCCGCGTCAAGGCGCGTGCGGCGCATCAAGCCGCCTGGAATCGCGCCTTCATGACGGGATCGCTCGTCACAGCCATTGCGCAGGGCATCATGCTCGGGCGCTATATCACCGGTTTCGATGACAGCGTGGTGGCCTGGTTTTTTGCGTTGTTCGTCGGGGCGAGCCTGCCCGCCGCTTATTGCCTGCTGGGCGCCGGCTGGCTCATCGCCAAGACCGAGGGCCCATTGCAACAGAAGGCTGTCGGCTGGGCGAGGCAGGCCCTGTGGCTGACGGCCCTCGGGATCGCCGGGATCTCTGCAGCCACGCCCTGGGTGAGCCACCGGATCTTCGAGAAATGGTTCGCCTATCCGCACTTCGTCTTGCTCGCGCCGATACCACTGCTGACGGTCGCGCTCGTAGTCCAGATCACCCGCTGGCTCGCTCGCATCGGCGCCTCGGGCGAACATCTGCGTTGGGCGCCCTTCGCCGCGACGGCGGCGAT
The DNA here is from genome assembly GCA_903970305.1 of Rhodospirillales bacterium. Lineage (GTDB taxonomy): Bacteria > Pseudomonadota > Gammaproteobacteria > Burkholderiales > Burkholderiaceae_D > BOG-994. Next base: position 4,189 of record CAJCID010000023.1, read on the forward strand.
CCTTGGCCTGGCCTTCATCGGCTTGGCCTATAGCATGGTGCCTTACCTCGTCGTCGATCGGATCACCGTCTGGCAGGCTGCGGCGGCACCGCAGTCGCTGGCCATCATCCTGGCAAGCGTGGTCGTGGTCCTGCCCGCCATCGCACTCTACACGGCCTACTCCTACTGGGTGTTTCGGGGCAAGGCGCGCGAGTTGGTCTATCAATGAGGCTCGTCCAGCATGCGCCGCTCAACACCTGACTTCACGCCTGACTTCACGCCTGACTTCACGCCTAACCCAAGGCCTGACTCAAGACCAGACCCAACGTTGCGGAAGGCGCCAGGATTAGTCGCGCGTGCCGCGATCGGGCAGAACCAGTTCATTTTCTTCGACAAGGCGCTCGAGCGCCTCCTCAAAGAGCGTGCGAGCAACGCCAGCCAGACCGACGAGCCTCCAGTGCAAAGCGGCATCGTCGGGGCTGCGCGCGGTGCAGTCTGCACTGTAGCGCTCAAAACTGGCGAGTTGCATCACCAGTTCGGCGACATGCCGCGGACATTCACAAGACACCGAGGAGGGCAGCTCGGTCAGATCAGCCAAGGCCTCGTCGTTGAAGCGCCGCGGCGCGCTACGCCAAGACACGGGCGTGCGGACCAGGGCGGCATGCGTCTCGAGGATGAGACGCGCAAGCTCGCGTCCGGTCGCAGGCTCGCGGCGCACCACCACGCCCGCGCCGCGCAGCGATTCTGCGAGGGTCTCGGCACCGAAGGCGTACAACACCACGATCGCCGCTGCGTGCAGCTTGGCACCCAGAGCCAGGACCTCGCCGGTCGCAGCCGGCTGCAAGGAAGGCAGATGGACGAGCATCACATCGACCCCCGAGACGGTGCTCTTCTGGCTGGCCAGACTTGCGGAGGCAAGATCATCATAGGTCGCCTGCAGGGTCCAGCTGTTCAGACCCTCGAGCTTTTGCGCGGCCGTCCGGCCAACGACGACCAGACGGGGACAGGTCGAACCCTCGCTTGCGTCGCCCGAGGCCAGGGCCTGCAGCACATCGAGCTGCAAGTTGGCAATGGTCCCGATCGCATGGCCGCGCTCGGTGAGCTCCTTTAACAGGCGCAGCCGCTGCACATCATGCGCGGTGTAGAGCCTCTGGCCGGTCTGTGTCTTGGGTGCGGCGACAACACCATAACGCCGCTCCCAGACCCGCAAAGTAGCGACGGGCATACCCGCCATGCGGGCTGCAGTGCCGCTGCGCAGGCGTGCGCTCGAGACTTCGGATGGCAAGTGGGGGGGAAGCTGGACCTGGGACATTTTGACCTCGTTCGGTGCGGGGTTCGTCGAAACTTGCCCCAGATTGACTTCGTAATGACTCATTCTTTTCGGAATAAAGTGAAACTAAAGCCGAATAATAAGGCCAAAACGGAGTCACTTGCAGTAATCTATGCTCTATTCCCGATTCATGACCGATTCGCAAGGGTTTAGTCCGATGTCGATGATTGGCTCGAAGATAGCCGGCCCCCCCCCTCCAAGCCCGCGGGTTGCGACGTGGCGGCTCAAGGCTGGGTCATCGATTGCAAGAAACCCGGTCAAATCCCGGTCAACTATCGCCATCTGACTCGGTCCACCGAGCCGGACCAAGGCCCTGTAACCCATTTGAGGTGACACCATGTCCATTGCCATCATCCAACCCCGAATCGCCGTGATCGGCGCGGGCATTGCAGGCGCGGCCTGTGCCGCAGGGCTGCGCCGGGCCGGCCTGGATGTGACCGTGTTCGACAAATCACGCGGCGTAGGAGGGCGTATGGCCACCCGCCGGGTCGAGTGGATCGATCCCAGCGGCTCGGTCTTTGAGCTGGAGTTTGATCACGGCGCGCAGCATTTTGGCGCACGCCATCCGCGCTTCAAACTGGAGATGGCACGCGCCGAGCGGGCTGGCGTTCTGGCACGCTGGCAGCCCCATATCCATACCGCCTGGCCCGAACTCCCCTCGCAAACGAGCCTCGTCGCCGTACCGAACATGCCTGCGCTCGCCCGCCATCTCCTGGACCGCTTGCCGTTACGCTCTGAGCACCCTGTGCATCATCTTGAGCGAGACGCCCTTGGCTGGACGCTCGTCATGGGCGATCGGCGCCGTGAGGGACCGTTCAGTTCGGTCATGCTGGCCATTCCGCCAGCCCAGGCTGCCCTGCTTCTGGCAGGTCATGAAGACACCTGGGCGAACACGCTCCAGTTGGTGCGCATGGAAGCCTGCTGGACACTCATGGCGGCGACCGAGGACTTCGACTGGCCCTGGGATGCGGCCCAGCCTGAAAGGGGACCCATCGCATGGGTCGCGCGCAACGAGCGCAAACCGGGTCGCTCGGCACCGCCTGGAGTGGCGACCTGGGTGGCTCATGCGACGCCTGCCTTTAGCAAGGCGCACCTGCACGAGAGCCCTGAAGCGATCGCAGCCGAACTCGGACGTGCGCTGCAGGCCCTCTGGCCTGCCAATCGACCCTTGCAATGGCACCACCTCTCGGCCCACCGTTGGCGCTATGCCCGTCCCTATCCGGGTGTGCGCAGCGCAGAGGCTTGCTGGTGGGATGGCACACTCGGACTGGGTCTGTGCGGGGACTTCCTGGTCGGCGAAGACGTCGAAGCAGCCTGGCGCTCGGGGGACGAATTGGCCGACACGGTCGCGGCGGCTCTGGAGGAAAGTCCCTTGTGTTCCTAGGCGTGGTCTAGGGTAGTTGGAACGCGCCGAGGTCGCTTAACGACGTGCGCGGCACGTAGCTCGGATGGGCGTTCGATCCCGTCGAGGGTTGGAAGGTCGGCTTGAGATTCGCGAGCGTCGCTCCGGGTGGGACCTGGAGGGGGAAGGCCACGCCCGAACCGATGGCCTTGGACCCCGGTGGCAGACCGTAGCTTGCCGTCAGCACTGGTGCGCCGGGGAGGAGCGAACCCTGGATGGTGAGCTTGCAATGCCCGGTCCGATAGCCCCCTTGAATCCAGTTCGCATCCCTTAAGATCACTTCGCCGACTTGGTCCCCGTCGGCGGCCGAGTCGGTGCACAAGGTCAGCCCCGAGGTTCCCGTGATGATGTTCGAGTGCGCCTCGATCTGAGCATCGGATGTCGCCATGTCGAACACCGCCGTCTCGATCTTGTTGACGATCGTGTTGAAGTAAACGGCCAAGGGGCCGCGGTGGTAGTTCTTGTAGATCGTGCTGTCGCCGCCCCAATGAATCAGGTCACCCGATCCGTGCGGGCCGTTGACGATGAGATTGCCATACACCCAGCCCTGGTTGTAGAGCGGGTCATCCAACACCGATCCCGCCCCTCCCTCGGTATCGACCAGATCGATCGCGCGCGCCGCCGAGAGGATCGTGTTGTAACGCACCACCGGTGCGCTGCTGCGATCCTTCAGCGATCCCCCTTCGGCACCAGGGACCAACTGGCCGATATAGTTTCCCTCGTAGAGGGTACGCACCCCCTGGACGTAGACGTTGTGCTCGTAGTAGCTGCCCACCACGCCGTTGTCGTGAATCGAGTTGCCGCGCAGTGTGACGAAGTAGCTCGCCTCCTGGATTGCATCATCCTTGGTGTTGACGAACACGCCCTCCCCGTTTCCCTTGATTTCGCAGTTCTGGATCGTGAAGTTGGAGGCAACGACGGCGTAGATGCCCGAGGCCCCGCGCGCGAAGCTCTTCGTCTGCCCGGACGCGGCGGTAAAACTGCTGCTGGCGTTGGCCCCTTCGATCTGCAGATTCTGGATGGCAAGGAAGGACGGCTTGTATCCATAGGGATCACTGGGCAGCTTGAAGAGCACGATGAGGCCATAGTTCTCGATGATCGACCCACCCGCCCCGCTGAAAAAGCCTTTGGCGACGGCATCGGCCGCGGTCACTGCATTGGCCCCCGTGACCACCGGACGATTACAGTTCGCGTCGGTGACACCATTGATGATGACCGGCTTGGCTGCTGTACCCTGGGCCCGCAATCCCACCTTGGTCGCGTAAGGCTGAGCGCGGTAAAAGATGTTGACGACGTCCCCTGCCACGAGGGAGAGCCAGGGTACCGCCGTCAATTCGGCGTAGGTCTGATCCGGACCGACGTTGTAGGTGTGATGGCTGCCTGTCAGAGGTTCCGAGCAGGCCACGGGCGGCGCGCAGGGGACGGGTGGCCAGGGCTGCGTAAGATCTGGAGCCGGCGTGGCCGCACCGGGGCTGGCATTGGGCCCCTCGGGCCCGCCAAAGCAGGTCGCCGCGGCGGGTGCCGAAGCCAAGACGCCAGAAGGCGCTGTGACGGGCTTGGCCGCACGCGCCGCCTGCCCGAAGAAGCGCTCCCAAGGCTTCTGGCCGGTCTCCGGGGAAGGCGTCGCAAGCGCCATGACGAAGAGCCCAACGAGGATGCGGGACGCGAGTTTCATGCAAGGCTCTCCAGAAGGCGGTCGAGAAGGATCCAGGCGTAGGCGTCAAAGTGCGTGAGTCAGCGGGCTGAGCGCATCGTCGCAGTTTACACTCAACCACCCAATATTTGATCTAAGTATATGATTATTCGATCAATATCAGGAAGGGACGGCAGTTTTTCAGGGGCGCGCCAATGCCTTAGTCCTCGATCATTCGATAAGAGGTGGGACGAAACCGCGGTGAGCAGACTGCCAGAAAAATGAGGTCCTGGGGCCCCGTGTTCGTGATGCGTTGACGACAGCCTGGGGGGATCAACACGACGTCTCCGGGGTTGACCGCACACGGTGCGAGGCTGCCGACCTCGGCCCGACCTTGTCCCTCGAGAATCACGTAGCGCTCAGCGATGCCTTCGAGCCAGTGCCATTGCGTCGTGATGCCGGGCTCAACTCGCGCGCGCGCGATCGAGACCTCCGGGTCCGAAGCGAGGTTGGCCAGTTCGTTGATGAAGCAGCCCTCGACCGTATGGAACTCAGCCTGTGGATCGATCG
>CAJCID010000024.1 GCA_903970305.1 Rhodospirillales bacterium
GGCGTGCACATGGCGCACGACGTCGTCCGGTGCGCGCAGGCTCGTGATGATGATCGGGACCTTGTGGCGGATGCAGACCTCGAGATCGTGTTCGAGCCGGTCGTTGGAATGATGCACGATCTGGTTTACGGCAAACGGGGCGATCCTGCGCTGGGGATTTGCGCGCCGCTCGGTTTCGAGCGCGGATTCGATCGTCTCGAGCCACTCTTCGAGCGCTTCGGCCGGGCGCGCGTTGAGTGCGGGAAACGAACCCACGATTCCGGCCTTGCACTGCGCGATGACGAGTTCGGGTCCGGAGACGATGAACATCGGAGACCCAATCACCGGGAGGGTGAGGCGGCCTTTGAGTTCCTGCAGCTGTTCTGGGGTCATGGTGAAGGGGAAGAAGGATTCGAAAGAAGTGCTCGTGAGAGCGGACCGAAGGGTCAGGGAGTCTTGGGCAGGATCTTGGTCAGCCAGCGCGCAATGTCGACGACCTCTTCGGGACACACCGAGTGCGGCATCATGTAGTCGTGCCATTCGATCCGGTAACCCAGGTCAGCGAGCGCATCGCGGCTCTCCACGGCCCGCGCGATCGGGATGACCGGGTCCAGACGCCCATGCGCCATAAAAATCGACGTCTCGGTGTTCGACGGGTGGCGCTCGATGGCCGTGCGTGCGGCCAGCGGCAGATAGCCTGATAGACACATGAGGCCCGCCAGGGGCTTGGCGTGGCGCAAGCCCGTCTGCAATGTCATCGCCCCGCCTTGCGAGAAGCCAGCGAGCACGATGCGCTCTGACGGGATGCCGCGCGCGTTTTCCGCGGCGATGAGCGCCTCGATCAGACCCTGGGAGCGCCTCAGACCCTCCTCATCCTCGCGCCGCGCGAGGTCGACCCCGAGAATGTCGTACCAGGCGCGCATGATCATCCCACCGTTGATCGTCACGGGCTGCTCGGGAGCGTGCGGAAAGAGGAACCGGATCGGAAGGCAGGCCGCGAGATCGAGCTCCTTGACGATGGACACGAAGTCATGCCCGTCGGCGCCCAGGCCGTGCATCCAGATGACGCTTGCAGCCGGGTGCTCCCCGGTGGTGATTTCGATGGTTTCCATAGAAGATGCTGCTCCACGAAGAAGGGTCGATTGAGTGCAAGGCCACGCGGGCGGCCTTGCGGCATGGTATCAAGCCCGCCGCGCACAGTGGGCCGCGGCGCCGAGCCGTCAGAAATCCCGGTAACGCAAGGTGTTGATGACGGCGCCTGCGATCTCAGCGTCGGTGAGTCCCTCTCCGCTGATGCGGTGAAACATGCGGGTGCGAATGGCCGTGAGCCGGTTGACGAGGTCATCGCGCGCCAGTGGCGCGTTCAGGAATCCGTTCGGATTGATCTGGCCGAATGTTCCGAAGTTCTCATAAAGAGTGGACAGTTCCGTCTCCAGCTCCTCTTTGGAGGGCGTCTCGGCGGCGCCAAATACCGAAAAGTTCTTCGAGAGCGATGCAAACGACGCCGCCTCGAAGGACGGTCGGAGCTTATGGTAGAAGTCCTGTGTTCGCTCATCAAGAGCGTTAGGATTGGTTGCCAGCATGATGTCGCGCCCGAGCGGTCCTCCCATGCGCATCAGAAACGTCGTCGCCCGGGTGAAGGTGTCATAGCCGGGAGATGCCTCGAGGAGCCCGCGCACGGCCTCATCGCTTGCGGGTGTGCCCACCCAGATCAGGATCTCGAGCACGCGGTCACGCAGCTTCGGGTCGGCGAGACTGTGGCGGAGATCCGCCTCGGCGTCGGGACCATAGGCGCCATAGAGAAACGCGCAGGCGAGGCTATTGTCCAAAGAGAGCTTGCGTTCGGGAATCGCCACCCGGATGGCCTGACCGAGGAAGACCCGGTCGATGAAGACGAGCACCTGCGGATCGTGGTCAACGGCCAGTGCGTGGGTGAAGTAGAACAGTTCCTCGGCATTGGCAGAAACAAGAGGTGCGTGGGAGTCGAGTGCATAGAGGGCTTGGCGCGCGAGCTCCTTGCTGTCCTGGCTGAAGTAGAGGAAGTAGCCGACATCGAGCAAGAGCAGATCGCTGGGCTTGTGCCGCTTGAGCTCCCGGGCGAGCTCCGTGCGCAGCGTCGGTAGCGCGGCATCCTTGTTCTGGGTGAAATATTGCCAGGACTCTGCCATGACCCGATTGCTGCGGGCCAGGCCCTCGGCGTCAGCTTCTGACGGGATCGCGCGGATGGCCGCCAAGCGACGGAGAACTTCCTTGTTCTCCGCAGCATCAGCACCGGTCTTGGCCCAGCCCACCCCTGCGGCCAAAACGAGCAAGGACAAGACGAGACCGCAACGCGCCAAGGTCCTCACGGACGCGCCGCCGCGCTCTTCGGCCGAAAGGCTTTGACGACCGCCGTCTGGGTCTCCATATAGGGGCCGCCAATCAGATCGATGCAGTAGGGAATTGCCGCGAAGATGCCCGGCACGACCACTTCGCCTGCCGGACCCCTTACTCCCTCGAGCGTCTCTCGGATCGCCTTGGGCTGGCCGGGCAGATTCAGGATCAGTCCCGCATGATCCGCGGTCTCGCGTAGGACCCCGATCTGACGCGAAAGGATTGCGGTGGGCACGAAATGAAGGCTGATCTGGCGCATCTGCTCGCCAAAACCCGGCAGCGTGCGGGTCGCGACGGCAGCGGTGGCATCGGGTGTCACATCGCGTCGCGCCGGACCGGTACCTCCCGTGGTGAGCACGAGATGACAGCGTTCGGTATCGACCAGATCAATGAGGGTCCTCTCAATCAAGGTGCGCTCATCAGCGATGAGTCGGCTCTTCACCGTGTAGGGCGAGATGAGCGCGCTTTCCAGCCAGGCCGACAGGGCCGGGATGCCCTGATCTTCGTAGACTCCGGCCGAGGCGCGGTCGCTCACCGAGACCAGCCCGATCTGTAGGGGGGGGACTGCAGTCATGGCGCGGGGCTCTCGGCTGCGAGCAGTGCCTTCAGCATTTGGAACAATTCCCGGTAGTGCCTGGGCGGCCTGTCGCTCGCCTTCTCGGCCCGCGCACTGCGAATCTTCGTGCGCAGCGTGGCAAGCGCCTGGGGATCGATCGGGCCAAGGCGCGCGCTCAACTGGTCGAGCGCAGCGTCGTCGGCCAAGAGATTCTCGCGCCATTGCTCGATCTGGTGCAAGGCGGCCGCTACGGCCCGGGAACTGCCACGCCAGGATTCAAGCTGCGCCGTGATCGGTCCCACCTCGACCTTGCGCATGAGCTTACCGATGTACTGCAGCTGGCGTCTTCGACCCTCATGGCTGCGGATGCGCTGGGCTTCCAGGATGGCGTCGTGGAGTTCCTCGGGCAGCGCGACCTTCTCGAGGCGCTCGCGCGACAGATCGACGAGTTCGACCCCCAAGTCCTGCAGGGCAGTCATGTCGCGCTTGCGCTGCGACTTGCTGGGCCGCGAGGGATCGTAGCCCAGGTCCTCATCGGCCGGTGGAGGCGCTGTCTTGGCTCGTGGATGGGCGGTCATCGGTTCGCAGGGTGAAAAGCGGGTTCCGGCAGAGTTTTGGGCGCGGCTGCTATCATAATGCTTTTACTTCTCGGAAAACGCGCCCCCGGTACCGGATCGGCGCGCGATCTGCCTGCAGTACCCACTCCCCCTAAGACCGGATGAGCGACACGCAACGTTCCGACTACTTTGCCTATTCTCCAGAGCGCCTGCGTGATCTGTGCGAAGAGGTGCTGGGCCACGCCCGACAACTCGGGGCTTCCGACTGCGCGGTTGACGTCAGCGAGGGATTTGGCCTTTCGGTCAACGTGCGCAAGGGTTCGGTTGAGACCATCGAGCAAAACCGCGACAAGGGTGTGAGCCTGACCGTCTATATTGGAACCCCTCCCGGCGTTCGGCGCGGCAACGCCAGCACGTCGGACTTCTCGTCGCAGGCGCTGCGCGAGACGGTTGAGGCGGCGTACCACATCGCGCGCTTTACGGCACCCGATGACTGCGCGGGGCTGCCTGAGTACGCCTTGTTCGAGCGCGCTCCGCGTGACTTCGATCTCTTCCACCCGTGGAATATCTCGACCGATGAGGCGGTGCGGATCGGACAGCGCGGCGAAGCGGCCGCCTATGCGGTGAGTCCGTTCATCCGCAATAGTGACGGCGCCAGCGTCTCCTTGCAGCATGGTCAGTTCGTCAGCGCCAATTCGCGCGGTTTCTCAGGGGGGTATCCGTACTCACGGCACAGCGTGGCCGTGGGCGCGATCGCGAGCCGCAAGGCGCGCGGCAGCGAGAACATGCAGCGCGACGACTGGTATGTCTCGGCGCGCGATCCTGCCGATCTGCCCGATGTGGAGAAGGTCGGCGACTACGCGGCCCGCCGGGCGCTGGCGCGGCTCGGCAGCCGCAAGATCGGGACTTGCCATGCTCCAGTCCTCTTCGAGGCGCCGCTTGCCACCGGACTTTTGGGAGCGTTCGCCCAGGCCGCGAGCGGCAGCGCCCTGTATCGGAAAAGCAGCTTTCTGGTCGATGCGCTCGGGCAGGAGTTGTTCGCAGCACACATCGACATCACCGACGACCCGTTCATCCCGAAGGGCATGGGCAGTGCCTCGTTCGACGAGGAAGGGGTCTCCACCCGATGCCGTAAGGTCATCGAGGGGGGCGTCCTCGAAGGGTACTTCCTGTCGACCTACTCCGGGCGGAAACTAGGCATGCCGACCACCGGCAACGCGGGCGGCTCCCACAACCTCTCGATTACCAGCAGAAAGACCCGGCCTGCCGACGATTTTGCGGCACTTCTCGCGCAGCTCGACCGGGGCCTTCTGGTCACGGAGCTCCTCGGTCAGGGAGTCAACTATGTGACAGGTGACTATTCGCGCGGGGCGAGCGGGTTCTGGGTGGAACATGGGTCGATTGTCTATCCAGTGGAGGAGATCACGATCGCGGGCAATCTGAAAACGATGTTCCGCTCCATCGCCGCCGTCGGCGCGGACGTCATCGTGCGCGGCAACAAGTCTTCGGGATCGCTTCTGATCGAAGGCATGACCATCGCAGGTGATTGAGCGCTGCTAAGCTCGGCCCTTGCTCGATCTAGCTGAATCGGCGGGACTGCCTCCGGGAAGAATTGGGGTCCCAGAAGGGTCGGAGGCTGCGCCAATTTCTCGGAATACACCTTGCGCATCGTTGGTTTCTCAGCGATAGGGAGGGGCGATCGCTCGCGATGCCTCGGCACGATGTGCGTAAAAGGCCAGCGCGTTCGCCTCGAAATTCGAGAGCAGAAATTCGGCGATCGGTCGTGCGTACCAGTTGAAGTGCGTGCTCACGCGATAACCGATCCGAGCACTTAGTTCTGTGCCACCTGTCACTTCGCGCATCGAGTACTCCGCATCCATGATGTCGAAGAACTCGCCACCGATTCGAACGTGGTCATCAAGCGCTTCGGGCGGAAAAGAATCGGGTGTGAATCGATTCTGCCAGAGGACTCTGCGATATGGCACCCACTCCTTGGCGATTTCGTCGAAATGGATATTCTTTCCCATCGTAATGTGCCGAACAGGCGTCCCATGTTCGAATCGAGTGACTGCCGAGGTCGGTAGAGGTACACCGATGCGATAGGCCCACGCGGAGCCGATCTCCTCGGGACGGATGTCAGGCGCATCGATGAGCACCGGCCAGATTTCCCGCGGCGTCGCCGAGACCTGGCGCGAGTATTCGACCCAATGGACCTCTTGCGGGGTCGGAAAGTACGGTTCTACTGCGCCCAGCAACAGGGGTAGTGCAGTGAATCCAAATACCGTCTGGCGTGGCCACTTGGCCCATCGAAAGGCGCGCCCTGCCAGGAGGCCGCCTATTGCTCCGAGAAAGGCAAACAGCGGGATCGCCAGCACACAACAGATGAGCCCCTCGATCAAGACGAGGAAAGTTCCGAATACGAACAGGGCGTTGGCGCCGGCGCCGGTCCAAATATCGGAGGCCCAGGTGCCTCGCCGCCTGAGTGCCGCGAGGTAGACAGCCACCGCACCCACGGCAAACGGTACAAGCAAGACGAATGAGCTCGACATCGCCTCCCAAAGTATGTGCTTATCGATCTTGACACCCGAGAAGACCAGCCGGAAACCGACGCCAACCAACGCGCCGCCGACCAACGGCCAGATGCGCCACAGGAGGACAAGCGGCCCTCGCGCGAGCGCGTGCATATGGATTCGCCAGTTCATGGACGCACGCACCTGCGAAAGGAGCGGCGCGCGAGCCCCGCCTTGGGCTGCGTGCGCAGCGTTGGATTCAGCAGCACAAGTTCGGGACGTTCGGGCAGATCCCCGGGCAAGCGCATTGCCCACGCAAGCCCCAGGCGCTCAAGGGCAAGCAGCACCCACCAGCCAGGATCCCATTCACCGGAGGCCAGACCGAGCTTTGCAGACCCTGGAAAAGCATGGTGATTGTTGTGCCAGCACTCGCCCATTGTGAGCAGCGACACGAATGCCACGTTGCGCCCCTGCACTGCTGCGCCCCGGACTTCGTGCTCCATCGTGCCGTGGTTGTGGGCGAGATACCCGATTAACCAGTGACCGAAGACTCCGGCGGTGACTCGGGCACAGACACCCCAAAATACGAATCCCCAGCCGCCCATCGCGTAGAAAAGGATCACTAAGGGCACATGCTGGACCATCCAGGTCGCTTCGAGCGCGCGATAGAACGGATCTCCACTGATTCGCGCCTCCAGCCGGATCTCGGGCGGGTGACTCAAATTCAGCTCGCAATTCAACTGCCACCAGGCATCAATCCAGAACGATTGACCATGGCGCAGGTAGTCGTGACAGATCGGCATGCGTTGCGCGTAGTCACGCAGCTCGTGCTGCCGCAGCAGGCCGATTGGCCCCGCGAGCCCTACATGGACGCCGAGATAGACGAGGGTGTACTCGAGCCAGAGCGGGCACTTGAAGCTGTCATGCACCAGCTTTCGATGGCTACCGAGCGAATGACCAAAGAGAAGCACTATCGCCGTCGAGCCGAGAAAGAGCCCGAATGCGGCCCACGAAAACGTCAGTGCGCCCCCGAACAGGGCGCCGCTTGCCATCCCCAGGAACCAGAAAGATTTTTTCGGTGACCAGTGCACTGTACCTAGGGTGACGGCACGCGAATCGCTGGCCTGAACGCGGTGAGTGGCTAGGCTGGACGGGTCGGTGGGCATTGCCTGTCCTACTCTGCGTCGCGAATACGCTTCGCCAATGCGCGCGATTCCCGCTTCAGGGGTCGGCCTACCGGGCAGACTTCGAACGCGAATCCTGTCAATGTATTGACCAGATTGTCGGCGGTCAGGCGGTAGAGGACACGCTGACCGCGTCGCGTGCTGGTCACGAGACCAGCGTTCTCCAGGACGGAGAGATGCCGGGACATCGAGGGCGCCGTCATCTCAAACCGTTCGGCGAGCTCCGAGGTCGTCAGCTCAGACTTGGAGAGGTAGGCGAGAATTTCTCTCCGTGGGCGCGAGGCGAGCGCTTCAAAGATTTTGTCAGCGGACATGCACCAAATATATTAGCGAATTGGCTAATAGTCAAATCCAGGCTTGCCCTGATGGACTACTCCGCAAAGCGGTCGCTTACGGTGCCTTTACGCGCCCCGGCGTTACTGGGCGAGCCGGTTGTTGGCGAGCGTGAGGCGCTCGATCAAGATCCTGAGGAAGGCGCGATCGAACTGATTGCGGCAGCCGACCGAGGCTCCGGTCAACTGTGCGTTGGCCCACTTGATCGTGGTCACCGGTGAGAGTGCGACGACGTCAGCGCTACGCACCGTGCTTTCGGTGCCGGTCTCGGCCAATAGGTAGGCCATCTCGCCGATACACTCGCCGCTTTCCAGGACGTTCAAGAGCTTGCCGCGCTTGAGCACCTTGGCTTGGCCGCGCGCGAGGATGTAGAAGAAGTCGCCCGGTTCGCCGTCTTTCAACAAGGTCGTGCCCGCAGGATGCTTGTTCCATTCGGACAGCCGCACCACCTCCCAGAGCTCGACGTCGCTAAACGAGCGAAAAAAGCTCAGTTCGCGCAGCGTGACAAACTTCTCTGAATCGGCGATCTGGGAGTCGGTCATCGCGAGTGCATCGCGATCCCGATAGATGTCAGCCAGATCGAAGGAGAACTCCTCCCAGCTTTGGTAGCGCAGATCGATATCCTTGTGCATCGCGCGCGCGACAATCTCGTCGAGCCGAGGTGCAAGTCCTGCACGCAGCGAGGAGGGCGCCGGGGGATCGCCGTTGACGATCTGGTAGATCATGCTGAAATTGTTGGTGGCCGAGTAAGGGAGCCGGCCCGTCAGCAGCTGAAAGAGCACCACGCCAAGCGAATAGATGTCGGTCCGGTGGTCCAGCGGATGATCCTTGACCTGCTGGGGAGACATGTAGGCTGGCGAGCCGATGCCCGAGACGGCCGTGATGTCCTGAGACCCGGTCAGGGCGGCCCCGAAGTCGGTGATCTTGATGTCACGGATCTCGCCGCTCGAATCCTCGATCAGGATGTTGGCCGGCTTGATGTCGCGGTGGGTCACGCCGATGCGGTGCGCGAATTCAAGCGCCCGGGAGCACTTGAAGACGATCTCGACCGCGCGTTCGGGCGGCACCAGGGATTCGGGCCTGCAGTACGGCTCGAGGGTCCCCCCCGGCACGTATTCCACGACCAGGTAGGGATTCTTTGAATCGCTCACGGCATCGAGGATCGCCGCGATGTGCGGATGCGTGAGCCGTCCCGACAGGGACGCCTCCGTGACGAACAGACGCCTGAAAAGCTGGTCTGCCTCGGGATTGGAGAGGATCTCGGGCTTGATCGTCTTGACGGCCACCTCGCGCTGGGTGAAAGGATCCTCGCACAGGAACACCATACTGGTCGCCCCCTCGCCCAAGAGGCTTTTGACGATGTACTTGCCGATCCGCTCCATTCATTTCTCCGCCACACCCTAGCTCTTAGGGCCTGCCTCGGATGCTGCGTCAAGACGGGCTCGATGCCAAGCGATTTCGGCACGCACGCGCATCGGTGCTGTTGCGCCGATGTGACTGCGTGCCGCCACCGAGCCCTCCAAACTAAGCACCGCATACACATCGGCTTGGATGTGCCCGGAGAGGGACTGGAGCTCCGGCAGCGAAAGATCGGTCAGATCGATACCGCGCTCCACGCACAGGAGAACGGCGCGCGCGACCGTTTCATGGGCATCGCGAAACGCTACTCCCGCACGCACCAGGTAGTCGGCCAGGTCGGTGGCCGTGGCAAAGCCCTTCAGGGCGGCCGCGCGCATGGCTTCGTGGTGGACGTGGATCCCAGGTACCATTTCGGCAAAGATGCGCAAGGTCGCAAGCACCGTGTCGACGCTGTCGAAGAGCGGCTCCTTATCCTCCTGGTTGTCTTTGTTGTAGGCCAGCGGCTGGCCTTTCAGGATGGTCAGCAGCGCCATGAGATGCCCGAAAACCCTCCCGCTCTTGCCACGCGCGAGTTCCGCCACGTCCGGATTCTTCTTTTGCGGCATGATCGACGATCCGGTGCAGTAGCGGTCGGCCAGATCGATGAACCCGAACTGAGGGCTCATCCAGAGCACGATCTCCTCCGAGAAACGCGAGATATGCGTCATGACGAGAGCGCAGGCCGCCACGAACTCGACTGCGAAATCGCGATCCGCGACCGCATCCAGCGAGTTCCGGCACACTCCATCGAATCCCAGCCGTCGTGCGACGCGTTCGCGATCGATCGGAAAGGTGGTCCCCGCGAGCGCCGCGGCCCCGAGCGGCAAACGGTTCACGCGCTTGCGGCAGTCGGCCAGGCGCTCGGCGTCGCGGCTGAACATTTCGACATAGGCCAGTAGATGGTGACCGTAGGTCACCGGCTGGGCCACCTGCAGATGGGTGAATCCTGGCAGGATCGTCTCGGCGTGGGCTGCGGCAAGATCCAGCAGCGCACGTTGCAGCGTCGTAAGCGCCGCACCGATCTCGTCGATCGCACCGCGCAGCCAAAGGCGGATGTCGGTGGCGACCTGGTCGTTGCGTGAGCGGCCCGTGTGCAAGCGCTTGCCCGCCTCGCCGATCAATTCGGTGAGCCGCCGCTCGATGTTCATGTGCACGTCTTCAAGCTCCTCCGACCAGACGATCCGGCCGGCCCGGACGTCCTCGCGAATCTGAGCCATGCCAGCCTCGATGGCGGCCAGATCCGCAGCCGAGATCAGCCCGACGTGGTGCAGCATCTCCGCGTGCGCGAGCGAGCCTTCGATATCCACCAGCGCCAGGCGCTGATCGAAGCCGATCGAACCCGTATACCGCTTGACCAGCTCGGCGATCGGCTCGGTGAAGCGCCCCGACCAGGCTTCATTTTTCTTCGGATGGTGTTCTGTCATAATCGTTTTGCAGGCTTTGGATGGGCGAACGGGGTTACACGGGGGCGTGGCCGCTGTCCGGTTCGGGCGGGCGGGGCGCACCGGGGGAAGGCGGGGTGGAGACGGTTCACGCGGAAGACGAAAGTATAGAGCAGCCACCAGAGCGGGTCGCCAAGCCACCCGCTTCTGCTCCGATTCGTGCGCCCCTGGAACGCGCCCGCAGCCTTCCGGCGGCCCTGACCGTGGGCCAGCCAGTCCCTGACTGGTGCAATTTCGGCGTCATGCTGCGCGTCATGCTCGGGGTGAATGCCCTCTTTTGCGGGATCGCCGGAGGCGAGGCGGACAGCTGGAGGTCTTGGATCGATCTGTTTCTGGGTTCCGCCGCAACCCTGGAGCCGGTCCTGATCGTCAGTCTTGCGCTGGGTTGTGTGTTGCGACGCCTGACGACGACCCTGGCCGATTGGATCCAGGTGGTCATTGCGCTTTTCGTCCCTGCCGTCATCACGGCTGCTGTGCAGACCCTCCTTGGACCGCTCGTCGTCGCCGATTCCGGATTGATCCTGCGTAATAGCGTCGCGGCAGCCTGCCTGGCCGCGGCAGTCCTGTATTGGTTTCACATGCGTAACCAGTCGAATCTGCCCGCACTCGCCGAGGCGCGATTGGAGGCGTTGCAGGCGCGCATCAGGCCCCATTTCCTGTTCAACAGCCTCAATGCCGTGCTCGGGCTGATCCGCACCGAGCCGCGCCGCGCCGAATCGATCTTGGAAGACCTGGCCGATCTCTTTCGGGTGCTCATGCGCGACAGGCGCGACCTCGTCCCCCTGTCGGAAGAGATCTCGCTATGCCACCAGTATCTGTCGATCGAGACCCTGCGCCTGGGCGAGCGCCTGAAAATCGAGATGAGTGTGGCCCCCAGTGCCGAGCGCGCCCTGGTGCCGCTGCTGCTCTTACAGCCTTTGGTTGAGAACGCCGTGCACCACGGCATCGAGCAGTCGAGCGAACCGGGTACGATTGATCTGATCGTCACGCGCCATGGAGCGTTCGTCGAGATCCTGATCTCAAACCCCTGGACCCCGGCACGCACGAGGCGCCCGGGTAACCAGATGGGCCTGGAGAACGTGCGTCAGCGTCTGAGCCTGCTGCACGATCTCGAGGCACGCTTGGAGACGGTCGTGCGCGCCGGACGTTACGAGGTGCGTGTGCGTCTTCCCTTCGTCGAGGCACCATGAGCCCCGCATCGAATTTCTCGCCGAGCAGAGCACCCGAGGCCGCGCGCGGACCGGCCGACGCTGACCCGGACCGCGCACCGCGTATCGCCATCGTCGATGACGAGGCGCCTGCGCGTCTGAGACTGCGCACAGTGCTCCAGGACATCCGTGCCGAATTTCCACACGATGTGGTGGGCGAGGCGGCCGACGGTCCCACGGCGCTCAATCTGTTGGCGAGCCAAGGGGCCGATATCGTGCTACTGGACGTGCAGATGCCCTCGATGACCGGCATTGAGCTGGCGCGCCACATCAGCTCGCTCGAGTGCACACCGGCCATCATCTTCGTGACCGCCTTTGACGATTTCGCCCTCGAGGCATTCGAGGTGCACGCCCTGGACTACCTCTTAAAGCCGGTCCGGGCGCAACGCCTGGTCGCGGCGCTAAAGCGGGCGTCACTGATGCGGCCGCAAAGGCAGTTGATCACGGCCATCGCCCGGCAGGCCGCCCCGCAAGGGCGGGAATTCATCTCCGTGCACGAGCGCGGCCGCGTGCTGCTCATCCCCGTGGGAGAGATCGTCTACTTCAAGGCCGAACTGAAGTACGTCACGATCAGGACCCGGGAGCGCCAGTACCTGACCGAGGAATCCCTGGTCGGACTCGAGGAGGAATTCGCGCGCAGCTTCGTGCGCGTGCACCGTAACGCTCTCATCGCGCGCGATGAGATCATCGGCTGCGAACGCGTCGATGGAGTGGGTGCGGACGATGTTTCGCAAGAGCCGCATTGGGAGGTGGTTCTGCGGGGCATTGCCGAGCGCCTGCCCGTGAGCCGCCGCCAATGGCCGGTGGTCAAGGCCCTGTTAAAGCGCCCGCCCGGACAGGCTTAGGCGCCGGAAGGTGCATGGTACACTCGGCTAAAGTCTGTGCGCGGCCAGAACGGGGACGATCTGACGCCCGGTCCCGGTGCTCTTTCGCCGTCTCCAGAACCGTCCCCAACCCAAGTCCATGTCCCCGAAGAACGACCCCCCTTTAGCCCCCCGAAGACTCGTGATCGCCTCGCGCGAAAGCCGCCTTGCCCTGTGGCAGGCCGAGCATGTACGCGACAGGCTCTTGGACCTCTATCCGAGCTGCGAGGTCGTCATCGAGGGCATGACCACCCGCGGCGACCAGATCCTCGACCGCGCCTTGGCCAAGGTTGGCGGCAAGGGACTGTTCGTCAAGGAACTCGAGATGGCGATCCTTGAGGGACGCTGCGACCTCGCCGTGCATTCCCTAAAGGATGTGCCGATGGTGCTGCCGCCCGAGTTCGAACTCGCGGTGGTGCTCGAGCGCGAGGATCCGCGCGACGCCTTCGTGTCCTCACGCTACGCGAGTCTCGAGGCCTTGCCTGCCGGTGCCGTCGTCGGGACTTCAAGCCTGCGTCGCGAAGCCCAGCTGCGCTCGCAGCACCCGGAACTCTCGATCCTCCCCGTGCGCGGCAATCTCGATACGCGCCTGGCCAAGCTCGATCGGGGCGAATTCGACGCGATTCTGCTCGCAGTCGCAGGTCTTAAGCGGCTCGGCCTTGGCGAGCGCATCCGTGCGATCCTCGAACCCGAGACGAGTCTGCCTGCGCCGGGGCAGGGAGCGCTGGGCATCGAGATCCTCGCAGGTCGACCCGAGCTCAAGGCTTGGCTTGCCCCGCTGCATGACGCAGCGAGCGCGGCTTGCGTATGGGCTGAACGCGCAGTCTCGCGCGGCTTGGGCGGCAGCTGCGAGATGCCTCTCGCCGCTTACGCGACGCTCGGCAGAGAGGGAACGGTGCACCTTCGGGCGCTCCTGGCAAGCCCCGATGGCCAAAGCGTGATCCGCTGCCAGATCGACGGTCTAGCGCACGCGCCCGAGGAAATCGGTGCCGAAGCCGCGCGACGGCTGATTGCCGAAGGTGCCCTCGAGCTCGTCAAGCCGGCCTAAATGATGGGCGTGGTGGTCATCACGCGTCCCGTCCAGCAGACCGACGGCTTGGTCAAGGCCGTGCGCGAGGCGGGTTTTGCGCCCCTGGTCTTTCCGGCAATAGCGATTGGTCCGGCGCCAAGCCCCGAGCGCCTCGCTGCAGTGCTGGCCCGGCTCCAGACGTTCCGGATGGTGATCTTCGTGTCGCCCAATGCGATTGAAGGCGCGCTTGCGGCGCTGCCTCGAGCATGGCCCACGTCGCTGCCGGTTGCCGTGATGGGACCCGGAAGCGTCGCCGCCCTGGCGCGCCATGGGATCGCCGCGCCAGACTACCGGGTTGTCTCGCCAGGGCGCCAGACGGAATCCGAAGATCTGCGCTTTGATTCCGAGAGTCTGTACAGAGAGCTTGATCTAAAGGCCCTTCGACCCGGCCCGATCCTTCTCGTGAAGGGTAATGGCGGCCGACCGTGGCTGGCCGATCAGCTGGCCAGCGCAGGTCTCGTCGTCGAGACGGTGGAAAGCTATGCGCGCAGCCTGCCCAGACCCACGCCCCCCGAGCTCGCTCTCTTGGAGAAGCTCGTCCTGGGCCAGCACCGTGCACAGCTTATCGTCACCAGTTCCGAGTCGCTCGGCAATATCCTTAGGATCTGCCAGGACGCGTTCGGCAGAGACGGCCCGGACTGGGTCCGTAGCCAGCGGGTGATCGTGCCGCATGCGCGGATTGCTGAAAACGCAACAGCGCTGGGCTTTGCCGACGTCGTTTTGTCGGGGACGGGCGATGAGAACATCGTGCGCGCGCTAAAATAGCGGCTTATCGCAGCGTCCCCATGGATAACGCTTCAATTTCTTCTGCCTCCGTCGCGCAGGTTCCCTACCCAGGTTCGCGCTCCTACGCTTTCAACTGGCTCGGTCTGGCCGCATTGGTCGCGGCCCTGATCGCCTGTCTTTTGTGGTGGGTCAACCACAATCGCTTCGAGATGGTCGAGCGCGAACTGTCGCGGCGCATCCAGACCTTAGAGACGAGTGGTAACGAGTCGCACGTGATGGCCAAGCAGGCCGATGATCAGGTACTCGCGCTGCAGACCCGGATTGGCGTTCTCGAATCCAAGCTCGCCGAATCGCAGAGCCAGCAGGCCTCGCTCGAGCAGCTCTACCAGGATCTCTCGCGCACGCGCGATGACTGGGCGCTTGCCGAGGTCGAGCAAATCCTCGCGGTGGCCTCAGAGGAGCTGCAGCTGGCGGGCAATGTGCAGGGCGCCCTGATCGCGCTGCAAAACGCCGACAACCGCTTAGCGCGCGCCGATCGGCCCCAGTTCATCCCGCTGCGCCGGGTGATTGGCCATGATATGGATCGACTGCGCGCGCTGCCCTCGGTGGATCTGGCCGGCAACGCGCTGCGCATCGACAGTCTGGTGAGCATGGTCGATGGTCTGCCCTTGCTCTCCGACGAGCGACCGATCGAGGCGCCGCGCCTGGACGCCCAACCGCTTGATCGCGGCGGCAAACTCGTCACGGCCAAGGACGGGACCCAAAAGAGTGTCGAACCCGGCTGGATCGAGAGGATCGAGGACTCCTGGCGCTATGGTACGGCCGAGGTGTGGCAGGAACTCCAGCAACTCATCCGGATCCGCGAGGTGGACCAGCCCGAGGCGCTCTTGCTCACTCCCAGCCAATCGTATTTCCTGAAGGAGAACCTGAAGCTCCGGCTGCTTAATGCACGCCTTGCGTTGCTCGCCCGTCAGGAATCGATTTATCGTGCCGACCTTCTCCGCGCAGAGGAGATGCTGCAGAAGTACTTCGACGCGAGGGCGCGCCAGACGGTCGTAGCGAGCGGGCTTTTGAAGCAGATCGAAGCCTCGAACACCTCGATCGAATTGCCGACCCTCTCCGAGAGCCTCTCGGCCGTACGTAACTTCAAGACCTCGCGGGACCACTAGGGCACTGCCCGATGCGCGCGTTCTTCATCACCATCGCGCTGTTCGCAGCCGCTGTCGGCCTGGCCGTCTCGGCGCATCTCGATCCCGGCAATGTGGGTCTGTTCTACCCTCCCTACCGGGTCGAGCTGTCTTTGAACCTGTTCGTCGCACTTCTTGCCTTGCTCTTTCTCGTGCTCTACGGACTCGTGCGACTGGCCAACAAGACTCTGGAGATGCCCGGGCGTGTCGCGGAATATCGGCTGCGCCAGCGTGAGCGACGCGCGTATAGGGCGTTGCGTGGCACGCTCCAGAGCTATCTCGAGGGTCGTTACGGCCATGCCGAAAAACAGGCCAGTGGCGCGCAGGAGCTCCCCGAAGCCGGCGGGCTCGCCGCGCTCGTGGCGGCGCGGGCCGCACACCGGATGACCGAATACACGCGCCGCGACGAATGGTTAAAGCGCGCCGATGGTGTCGACGGACTGCGTGCGGCGCGCTTGATGACCGAGGCCGAGTGTCTGGTCGATGCGCGCGAGAGCACGCGTGCCCTGGCCGTGGTCGCGCAATTGCATGCCGCCGGCGCGCGCCATATCCAGTCCTTGCGCGTGGCTTTGAAGGCCAACCAGTACGCCGGCCAATGGGAGGAGGTATTGCGCCTGTTGCGGACCTTGAACAAGCGCGATGCGATCCATCCGGCGGCGGCGCAACAGATCAAGATTCTGGCTTATCGGGAGCTTCTGGAGGCGCGGGGCAGCGACGGATATGGGCTCATCGCCTTCTGGCAGGACGTCCCGCAGAGCGACCGGCGCCTGCCGGAGATCGCCCTGGCGGCCGCCCGCGCCTTCAATGCGGCAGGCCTGGGTTATCAGGCGCGCGTGGTGCTCGAGACAGCGCTCGGCTTGGAGTGGAACGCCGATCTGGTGGCCGAGTATGGCAACTGCGCAGAGGAGAACAGCACCGCGCAGATCGATCGGGCCGAACGCTGGCTCGTCACTCATCCCAACGACCCTCACCTTCAGTTCGCCCTGGGAATCCTGTGTTCGCGCCAGCACCTTTGGGGCAAGGCCCAGGCTTATCTCAGCGCGGCCCTCGAATCGTCTCCCGAACCGGCATTGCGTGGCCGCATCCATCTCGCACTTGCGCAACTGCTCGAGGAAATCGGCCAGAATACCGAGGCGGCCAGCCATTTCCGTCTGGCCGCGCTCGCGCAAGACCGCGACGAGAAGGTGCTCGTCGGGTGAGACACTACTTGTTTGGGCCGCCCGCCAACCGGCTCATGCTGCTTTGCAACATGAGCCCGGTATAATCGGTGTTCCCCTTTTTCCAGGATTCCCAGAAATCATGTCCTTCGAGAACGTTCCTGCCGGCCGCGAGTTACCCGACGACTTCAATGTGATCATCGAAATACCGATGAACGCGGACCCGATCAAGTACGAAGTCGACAAGGAATCGGGCACGCTCTGGGTCGACCGGTTCATGGGGACCGCCATGCATTATCCGTGCAACTATGGCTACATCCCCAATACGATCGCCGATGACGGCGATCCGGTGGACGTGCTCGTCATCACGCCTTTCCCGCTCGTGCATAGCGTGGTCGTGCGCTGCCGGCCGATCGGGCTCTTGCAGATGGAGGACGAGGCCGGTGGCGACGCGAAACTGCTTGCCGTTCCCATCGACAAGATTCTGCCGTGGTACAAGCACTGGAAGCGGCCTGAAGACATTGCTCCGGAGAGGTTGCTGCAGATCCGGCACTTCTTCGAGCACTACAAGGACCTCGAGAAGGGCAAGTGGGTCAAGGTCGGCGGCTGGCTCGGTCCCGACGAGGCGCGCGCGGAGATTCTGACGGGTGCGAAACGCTACTTGAAGGAAAAGAAGAAGCCCGTCAAATCCTAGACACGACGCGTGGTGTCTCGGGCGGTGATCCCAGACCTGGGACATGCGCCCGCCAAGGTGCTCGGTCGGCGCGCATCATGTCGTCCCGCCGGGCGCCTTCCCGGGAGATGGAGCGGTCGCGCCCAAGGGGGAAGCCTCATCGGGTGCAACGCAGTCTCCTGAAGAACTCCTCGCCTCGGAAGAGGTCCGAAACGGGTTGTGCTCCCTGAGCTCGTCGACATAGTGCTGGATACCCCGGGTCTCGCGCGCAAGGAACTCCTCGACGGCGTTGGCGAACGCCGGATGTCCAAGCCAGTGGGCCGAGTGCGTGACGACGGGGAGAAAGCCGCGCGCCATCTTGTGTTCACCCTGCGCTCCCCCTTCGAAAGTGCGGATGCCCCGCTCGATGCATAATTCGAGGGGCTGATAGTAGGCGCACTCGAAATGCAGGCAGGGCACGTGCGCGAGTTCCCCCCAGTAGCGCCCGTAGAGCCTCGTGGGAGTGACCACGACCAGGGCGCTCGCGATCGGCGTGGCGCCCTTCTCGGCGAGGACGAGCACCAGGTTTTCGGGCATCTCGCGTCCGATCCGCTCGAAAAAGGCGAGATTCAGATAGGGCGTCGAATGGTGCGCCCGGTAGGTGCTCTCGTAGCAGCGCGCGAAGAAGCGCCAATCCTCATCGCTTGCCTTTTCGCCCGGGATGCGACGCACGACCACGCCTGCCTCTTTCACCTTGCGCCGCTCGGCGCGGATGTTCTTACGCTTCTTTTGTTCCAGGCTTGCGAGAAACTCTTCGAAATCGGCGTAGCCCGTGTTGGTCCAGTGGAACTGGACGCCTTCACGCAGCAGCAGGCCGAGTGCCTCCAGGTCCAGGGCCTCGCTTCTTGGAGGATAGAGCACATGCAGCGACGAGAGCCCCGATTCCCTTGCGAACTGAACGAGCGCCCGGGCGAGGAGACGCCGTTCGGTCTCGCCCGTGGCGAGGAGCCTGGGTCCGGCGACTGGGGTGAAGGGAATCGCGCAGAGCAGTTTCGGGTAGTAGGGCAGGCCATGGCGCTGATAGGCATCCGCCCAGGCCCAATCGAAGACATACTCGCCATACGAGTGGCTCTTTTCGTAGAGCGGGCAGGCGCCGACCAGGTCCCGATCGCGCCAGAGGGTGATGAACTGAGGCTTCCAGCCGGTCTTGGCGCTGGCGCGTCCGGTCTCATGGAGCGCGGCAAGAAAGGCGTAGCGCAGGAACGGATTGGCGTTGGCGTCGGGGAAGGCGAGGCGGTCCCAGGTCTTCGCGCCGATCTCGGACAGATCCGCGACGAGCCGCATGCGATAATTTGACGGCAGGGAAGCTCCATCCGAGCCATTCATGGTCAGAGCGACTCCGCTTTTGGCTTCGGCGATACGCGAGAAGACATGACAGATACGAAGGTTACAGTGAACACGGGCCACATCAAGATAACCATCGCGCAGATCAACTGCACAGTGGGCGATCTGGAAGGCAATGCAGAGAAGATTTACCGGGCTGCCGAGCGCGCCGCAGCCGATGGCGCCGACATCGTCGTGACACCGGAACTCGCCCTGGTCGGCTATCCACCGGAGGACTTGCTGCTTCGGCCCCTATTGTATGCGAGATCCGATGCGGCGCTTGCCCGGCTGGCCGAGCGGCTGGCCGGTTTTCGAGGCCTGCACGTTTTGGTTGGCCATCCACAGTCGGACCAGTCACGGCGCTACAACGCTGTCTCGGTTCTGAAGGAGGGCAGGACACTCGGGATCTATCGCAAACACGACCTGCCCAACTACGATGTTTTCGACGAGCAGCGCTACTTCACATTCGACCATCGCCCGCTCGTCTTTGAGGTCAAGGGCGTGCGCTTTGGCGTGAACATCTGCGAGGACACCTGGTTCCGCTACGCTCCGGCGGCCGCACGCGCGGCGGGTGCGCAGGTGCTGCTTGTGCCCAACGGTTCGCCGTATCACATGAACAAGGCCGATCAACGCCACGACGTGATGCGCGCCAATGTCTCGGTCGAAGGCTTGGCCCTGGTCTACGCGAATCTGGTGGGCGGTCAGGACGAACTGGTGTTCGATGGCGGCTCGTTCGTCTTGTCCGGAACGGGTGAGCTTCTGGCCCAGTTGCCCCAGTTCGAGGAAGTGATCGCGACCGTCGAATTCGACGGGGACAGACCGATTCCGGGCCCCTTCGCTTCCCCGCTCGCCTCCGAGGAAGAAGTGTACCGGGCACTCGTTTTGGGCGTGCGTGATTACGTGGGGAAAAACGGCTTTCCCGGAGCGATCATTGGCCTGTCCGGCGGGGTCGACTCGGCGCTTACACTGGCCGTGGCAGTCGATGCGCTGGGCGCCTCCAGGGTGCGCTCGGTGATGATGCCCTCGCCCTATACCGCAGAGATCTCCTGGATCGATGCGCGGGCGATGGCCGAGCGGCTGGGCGTGCGCTACGACGAGATTCCCATCGGACCGATGACCGCGGCCTTCGGGGCTGCGTTGGCGGCCGAGTTTGCGGGTCTGCCCGAGGACGCCACCGAGGAGAATATCCAGGCGCGCGTGCGTGGCACGCTGCTCATGGCACTGTCGAACAAGAGCGGGCGCATTGTGCTGACCACGGGCAACAAGAGCGAGATCGCCACCGGCTATTGCACGCTCTATGGCGACATGGCGGGCGGATTTGCGGTGATCAAGGATATCTTGAAGACGCAGGTCTACGAGATCTGTGCCTGGCGCAACGCCACAAAAGCCTTCGGAGTCGACGAGGTGATTCCCCAGCGGATCCTGACCCGGCCTCCCTCGGCCGAACTGCGCCCCAACCAGACCGATCAGGACTCCCTCCCCCCTTACGAGATCCTCGATGGGATCATCCGCAACTATATGGAAGAGGAGCGCAGCGCCGTGGAGATCGTCGCTCTCGGGTATCCGGCCGAGGAAGTCAGGCGCGTGGTGCGCTTGATCCGGGTCAACGAGTACAAGAGGCGGCAGGCCCCCGTCGGAATTCGCGTGACGCATCGCGCATTCGGGCGCGACTGGCGGTATCCTATTACAAACCGATTTCAGGAATGAGGAGTCCGCCAATGAAACGAATCACTGCAATCATCAAGCCGTTCAAACTCGACGAGGTGCGCGAAGGTATGGCCGCGGTCGGCATCACGGGGCTGACTGTCACCGAGGTCAAGGGCTTTGGGCGCCAGAAGGGGCATACGGAGCTTTATCGCGGCGCGGAATATGCGGTCGATTTCCTGCCCAAGGTGAAAGTTGAGGTCATCATCGAGGATGACGCGGTCCAGCGGACGGTCGATGCGATCGTGAGCGCGGCGCGCACGGGCAAGATCGGAGACGGCAAGATTTTTGTCTCGCCGGTCGAACAGGTCATCCGCATCCGTACTGGAGAGACCGGGGCCGACGCCATCTGAGCCGCGATCTTGCGGCTGTTACGCGCCCTAGCGGCGGGCTGAACCGATGCTTCCCGAAACTCTTCCGGGCTGGCTCGCCTACGTCGAATCGCTGCACCCCAAGACCATTGCGATGGGCCTCGAGCGCTCGCGCGAGGTGGCGCGCAGATTGGGCCTGCGCTTTACGATGCCCGTCATCACCGTCGGGGGCACCAATGGCAAGGGCTCGACCTGCGCGATGCTCGAGAGCATTCTTCTCGCGGCAGGCTATCGGGTGGGCCTGTACATCAAACCCCATTTCCTGGATTTCGCAGAGCGCGCGCGCCGTAACGGTCAGCTCGCCAGCGACGCGGCCCTGATCGAGCAATTTCAGGCCGTTGAGAGCGCCCGGTCGGCCTCGGACCCGGCCATTGAGCTCACCTACTACGAGTTCACGACGCTCGCCATCCTGCGACTGTTCTCACAGAGCGCGCTGGACGTGGTCATCCTTGAGGTGGGTCTCGGTGGGCGGCTCGACACGGTCAATCTGATCGATGCCGATTGTTCGGTGGTCACGAGCGTGGACATCGACCACACCGAATATCTGGGCGAGACGCGCGAGAAGATCGGCTTTGAGAAAGCCGGTATCTTCCGACCCGACCGACCGGCCATCTGCGGCGATCCTTTGCCCCCGGCGACCCTGGTTGCGCACGCGCAGGCGATTGGTGCGGATCTGTGGCTTTTCGGGCGCGATTTCAATTTCTCGGGCGACAAGCTCCAGTGGAGCTTCGCGGGGCGCGGCGTACGCCGCCAAGCTCTCGGGTATCCAGCCTTGCGCGGGGCGAACCAGCTCTTGAATGCTGCAGCGGCCCTGGCCGCCCTCGAATCGCTGCGCGCGGTCCTGCCTGTGCCCCAGCAGGCTGTACGCACCGGTCTTTTGACGGTCGAGCTCGCCGGACGCTTCCAGGTCCTACCCGGGCGGCCGGCCGTCATCCTGGATGTCGCCCACAATCCGCACGCGGCAGCGGCGCTCGCCCAGAATCTGGACAACATGGGATTTTTCCCCTTCACCTACGCCGTCTTCGGGGCCATGCAAGACAAGGACATCGCGGGAATCGCCCGGGCCCTGGGCGAGCGGGTGGATCACTGGCTGCTCACGGGCTTGCCCAGTCCCCGCGCGGCCGCGCCGGCCGTTCTCGAGGCGGCGCTTCTCGAAGCCGGTATCCGGGCCGAAGGCCCCGAGCGCACGATCAGCGCATTCGAGCGACCCGAGGCCGCATGGGAGGAGGCGCTAAGCCGCGCAGGCGAGAATGATAGAATTCTGGTCTTCGGCTCGTTTATCACCGTGGCCGCGGTCATGCAGGCTCGTGCCCGCCACCACCATTGAGGCTATAGGTCTGCGCATGGGTGTGTTCTCCCGCAAGAAAGACCAAACAGAATCCTTCCCGCAATCCCCCGCTGCGCGCCGTACTCGCCCCGCTGGCCGCGACGACCGAGGCCGAGATGACCTCGACAGCGATCCGCTCGAACTGGATCGACGCCGGGCGCGCCGACGGCTCGTCGGTGCGATCGCGCTGGCCATCGGCGCGGTCGTGTTCCTGCCGATGATCTTCGACTCCGAGCCAAAGGGCTCAGACGACCCCTTGTCGGTCCAGATGCCGGATAAGGACACCCCTTTTACTCCGCACCTGCCCCCGGCAGGCGGAACGGCCGCGACTCCTGCGACTCCTGCAGCCGATGGGGCCAATGCGAGCGGCGCCAATTCTTCGCTCCCGAGCACAGCGTCCTCTGGTGCCGTGGTGAGTGGATCCGCCCCCGCGCCGGTGGCTAGCGCACCATCCGTCCCACCAGCGGAGGTGCCGGCCGCCGCGCAGACGAAGTCACGCCCACCAGCCTCGAGTGCACCGGCCAGCAGCGCCGCCACGGACAGCGAGCCTGCACCGCGTGCGGTACCGAAGGCAGCCGAAAAGGATGACCCGCGGGCCTTGGCCGCTCTTGAAGGTAAGGTTTTAGACCCAACACCTAATCGGGCGCAGCCCGGATCCCCAGGGGTTGCGGGCAACTTCGCCGTACAGATCGGCGCTTTCAGCAGTTCGGAGAAGGTCAAAGAGCTGCGCGAGAAGCTCGCAGCCGCAGGTCTGAAGACCTATACGGAGACCTTGAACACCGCGCAAGGCGAGCGTACGCGGGTGCGGGTGGGGCCCTATCCTTCGCATGAGGCCGCGGAAAAGGCTCGGGAACGGGTCAAGGGTGTGGGGCTCGACGGTGCGGTGATTCCGCTCTAGCGGGCCATGGGACGATCGGAGTGGCGAGAGGGCTATTTGAGGCAAAACGAGCCAGCGTATGACTTGGTTTGACTACGCGGTCATCGCGATCATCGTGATCTCGGTCATCATCAGCGCAGCGCGCGGCCTGGTGCGCGAAGTTCTTTCGCTGGCGGCGTGGTTTGCCGCCTTCGTCGTCGCCAACCAGTGGGCGACCGACCTTGCGGCTGATCTACCCGATGCGATTTCAGGAGCGATGTTGCGTCTCATTGTCTCCTTTGTTGCACTACTGGTCATAACGCTCATCGTCGGTGGTATCGTCAACTGGGCGATCGCCCGGGCGATTCAGAGGTTGGGGCTGGAGTTCGCCGATCGGGGCATGGGCGGGTTGTTCGGCTTGGCTCGTGGAATATTGATCGTTCTGACTTGTGTGATCCTGGCTGGGTTGACGCCGCTGCCGCAGCAGCCTGCCTGGCGTAACGCTCTGCTTGCACCGCTCGCTGTCGAAGGTGTGCGGACCATCAAGCCGATCCTGCCCGAATCATGGGCCCGGTACGTGCATTACTGAGAATCGAGCCTCTGAAAGAAGCATTCTATGTGCGGTATCGTCGGCGTCGTCGCAAGTACCCCGGTAAATCAGTTGCTCTATGACAGCCTGCTGCTGCTGCAGCATCGTGGTCAGGATGCGGCTGGGATCGCCACGGGCATGGGCAAGACCTTCAACATGTACAAGGGGGCTGGCCTGGTTCGCGACGTGTTCAGAACGCGCAATATGCGCGATCTGCCGGGTACGATGGGCATCGCCCAGGTGCGTTATCCGACGGCGGGATCGGCAGGCAATGCCCAGGAGGCCCAGCCCTTCTATGTGAATGCGCCCTTTGGGGTGACGCTTGCCCACAACGGCAATCTCACCAACTGGGAGCAACTCAAAGACGAGATGTACCGGATCGACCGCAGGCATATCAACACCGAGTCCGACTCGGAAGTGCTGCTTAATGTGCTCGCGCATGAGTTGCAGATGGCCACGGCCGGCTATTCCCTCGATCCGGCCGCAGTCTTTAAGGCCGTCGCGGGCCTGCATCAGCGCGTGCAGGGGTCCTATGCGGTGGTGGCCCAGATCGCCGGCTACGGGGTCCTCGCGTTTCGTGACCCCTATGGAATCAGGCCTTTGGTCATCGGCTATTTGGAGCATGAACAGGGCACCGACTATCTGGTCGCGTCCGAATCGGTCGTTCTTGAGGGGCAGGGGTTCCGCCTAATGCGCGACGTGCTTCCGGGCGAGGCGGTTTTCATCGACGTCGACGGCCATTTCTACGCGCAGCAATGCGCCGAGAATCCGAGCCTGAATCCGTGCATCTTCGAATATGTCTACCTGGCCCGGCCCGATTCGTTGATGGACGGCGTTTCAGTCTATGCGGCGCGCCTGCGCATGGGGGAGTATCTGTCCGAGAAGATCCGCAACGAATTGCGCACCGGCGAGATCGATGTGGTCATGCCGATCCCGGACTCGAGCCGGCCGGCGGCCATGCAGCTGGCCATGAAGCTCAACCTCGAGTACCGCGAAGGCTTCATCAAGAATCGCTACGTGGGCCGCACCTTCATCATGCCGGGCCAGGCGGTACGCAAGAAATCCGTGCGCCAGAAGCTCAATCCGATCGGCGTGGAGTTCAAGGGCAAGAACGTGCTGATCGTCGACGATTCGATTGTGCGGGGTACCACGAGCAACCAGATCGTCCAGATGGCGCGCGAGTCGGGTGCGAACAAGGTCTTCTTCGCCTCGGCGGCTCCGCCCGTGCGCTTTCCCAACGTCTATGGGATCGATATGCCCACGCGCGACGAACTCATCGCCCATGGACGCTCCGACGAAGAGATCCGAGAGGCGATCGGTGCGGACCGCCTCGTCTACCAGAGCATCGAGGACATGAAGCAGTCGGTGCGTGACGTGCAGCCCCAGATCAAGCGCTTTGAAGCGTCCTGTTTTGATGGGGTCTACATCACGGGCGATGTCACACCCGAGTACCTCGACCGTGTGGAATACGCACGCTTGCATTCGGCGCATGCCGACTATGAAAGCCGTTCCCAGTTGAATCTGAACCTCTCGGCGGATTAGGGGCGCGATGCCAGGGCCTGCGAACCCCCGCACCAGCGGCCGATGACTGTGGCGAGGAATGCGCTGGTGCTCGGTGCAAGCGGACTTGTCGGGCGCGCCGTCTGCAAGCTCCTCTTGAGCGATCCCGGCGTCAGCGAGATCCACGCCTTGGCGAGAAGTCCGATTGCCAGACTCGATCCGTCGATTCGGACGCACACGGTCGACTTCCGGCGCTTGGATGCCACGGCGCTACCTCGCGTCGACGAGGTCTATTGTTGCCTGGGCACGACCCGCGCCGACGCGGGTTCGGAAGAAGCGTTTCGCTGGGTCGACCATGACCTACCGCTGCTCTTGGCGCGCTTGTGTCAGACCCAAGGCGCAAAACGCTTCGGCCTGGTGAGCGCGATGGGCGCTGATCGCCGCTCGCGCATCTTCTACAGCCGGGTCAAGGGAGAGCTTGAGGAGGACCTGAAGGCTCTGGGTTTTGAGCTTCTCGTATGTGCCCGGCCGGCGCTGCTCGATGGCGCGCGCGCGGGCCTTGGGCAGCGCACCCGTTGGGCGGAGCGTCTTACGCTGGCTGTGCTGCATCCGCTGCGCGCTCTGATCCCCATGCGTTACCGGCCCATTACTCCCGACGCTGTGGCAGGCGGATTGGTTGGAACCCTCTGCTCGGGCGCCCGGGGTACGATCGTGCTTGAATCCGATGAGCTGCAGCGCTCTGCAAAGGAGGCGCGGTGACCTGGCAACCCGAACTGGACGAACTGGAGGCTCGCCGGCGGCTTGCCCGTGAGATGGGCGGCGCGGAGAAGGTGGCCCGCCACAAGGAGCAGGGCAAATTGACGGTCCGCGAACGGATCGATCTGCTCTTGGATCCCGGCTCGTTTCGCGAACTCGGATCGATCGCGGGCTCCGCGCAATATGACGAAGCGGGCAGGCTCATAGGCCTTGTGCCGGCCAACGCCGTCACCGGTCATGGCATGATCGACGAGCGGCCGGTTGCCGTGACCGGGGACGATTTCACGGTCCGAGGTGGAGCCAACGACGGGGGGCTTTTTGCCAAGCTGATGATCGCCGAGCGCATGGCATCCGATCTGGCCATGCCGATCGTGCGGCTGGTCGACGGTACCGGCGGGGGAGGTTCGGTCAAGACGATCGAGACGATGGGCCGCACCTACGTGCCTGCGGTTCCCGGTTGGGAGGTCGCCGTGGCCAATCTGGCGCGCGTTCCGGTCGTCGGGCTCGCCCTCGGATCCGTCGCGGGCCTGGGCGCTGCTCGCGTGGCGGCGAGTCACTACTCGATGATGGTCAAGGGTCTCTCACAGCTCTTCACGGCCGGGCCGCCCGTGGTGGCACGCATCGGGCAGAACCTGAGCAAAGAGGAGTTGGGCGGCAGTCACATCCATACGCGCAACGGCGTCGTCGACGACGAGGTGTCAAGCGAGACCGAGGCGTTCCAGCGAACCCGGCGTTTTCTGTCGTACCTGCCGCGCAGCGTCGAGGAACTCCCGCCCCGACATCCCGCGACGGACGATCCAGGGCGCAGCGAGCCCAGTCTCTTGGAGGCGATTCCGCGCGACCCGCGCAAGGTCTACAGGATCCGTCCGATCATCGAGGCCCTCGTGGATCGCGGCAGTTTTTTCGAGATGGGAAGGCTCTGGGGTCGCTCGACGGTCACAGGGCTTGCCCGTCTGGACGGGATCGCCGTCGCATTCATCGCGAGCGATCCAATGCACTACGGCGGAGCTTGGACGGCGAAATCCTCAGAGAAGCTCACGCGCTTTGTGGATCTTGCCGGGAGTTTTCATCTTCCCGTGGTTCATCTGGTGGACATCCCGGGATTCCAGATCGGCCTTGAGGCCGAACAGGCCGCCACATTGCGCTTGGGAGTACGCGCGATGGCCGCGATCTACCAGGCGAGCGTTCCTTGGTGCTCGGTCATCTTGCGCAGGGCCTTCGGTGTGGCTGGTGCAAGCCACCAGGCGACGGGACGCTTTAACACCCGGTTTGCCTGGCCCTCTGCGGAATGGGGATCGCTGCCGATCGCCGGTGGCTTGGAGGCAGCCTATCGCGCCGAACTCGATGCCGCCCCGGATCGTGAAGCCCGGCTCGCTGAAATCGAGACACGCTTGAAGGCACTCACCTCGCCCTTGCGATCGGCCGAGGCCTTTCTGATCGAGGAGATCATCGATCCCCGCCAGACCCGCATGCACCTGTGCGAATTTGCGAATCTGGCGTACCCGATCACCAAGCCCGGGGCCAGCAACTTTGGCATGCGGCCCTAAGGGTAGCGGGAGCATTGGGGGCCGCCTATGGGCCGCCTTGACTCCTGCTCGGGGTGGCGAGACAATCAGGTCATGCGCCGATTTGAACCGCTTGCGGGCGCTTAAAAAATACCGCTAAAGTGAATGCAGAATCCTGCGACCCGCTTTAGCACCCGAGCTGAGCGGGTTTTTTGTTGTCAGGCCTATATGACTGATCCTTTGAACTTCGATACGCTGGCCGTGCGTGCCGGCACCATACGCTCCGAGTTTGGCGAGCACTCCGAAGCACTTTTTCTCACTTCGAGTTTTGTCTTCGAAAACGCCGCCCAGGCGGCTGAGCGCTTCCAGGCTCAGGGCGAGGGCTTCGTCTACTCACGCTTTTCGAATCCGACCGTCGCGATGTTCCAGGACCGGCTCGCCGCTCTGGAGGGCGCCGAGGCTTGTCTTGCGACGGCCTCGGGTATGAGTGCGATTCTCTCCTTGTGCCTGGGAACCTTGAAGGCGGGCGATCATATCGTTTCGTCGCACAGCATCTTTGGAGCGACAGTTCAGCTGTTTTCAACGCTCCTCGCGCGCTTCGAGATTTCGACGACCTATGTCAGCTCTAGCCAGCCCGAGCAATGGCGCAAGGCCGTCCGACCGAACACGCGCCTGTTCTATCTGGAGACTCCCTCGAATCCGATGGCTGAGCTCGGCGATATCGCTGCGCTGAAAGAAATCGCGCGCTCCGCTGGTTGCCTGCTGGTGGTCGACAACTGCTTTTGCACGCCTGCGCTGCAGCGTCCGATCGAACTGGGCGCCGACGTCGTGATCCATTCTGCGACCAAATACATTGACGGACAGGGCAGGGTGCTCGGCGGCGCGGTCCTGGGGAGCAAGAGCTTCATTCAGGATCTGATCGCGCCGGTCCTGCGTACGGCAGGTCCTTCGCTGTCGCCCTTCAATGCCTGGGTCTTGCTGAAGGGCCTCGAGACACTCGGGATCCGGATGGAACGCCAATCGGCCAATGCGCTCGCCCTCGCACAATGGCTGGAGTCAGTGCCGGGCGTAGAACGCGTGCACTATCCGGGTCTGACCTCGCATCGCCAGTTCGAGCTGGCCAAGCGGCAACAGTCCACTGGTGGGGCGATTGTGAGCTTCGAGGTGTCGGGGTCCGATGACGAGGACAAGAGGGCACGGGCCTGGCGCATCGTCGATCAATGCAAGCTCATTTCGATCACGGCGAATCTGGGAGATACGCGAACGACCATCACGCATCCTGCAACCACGACCCATGGCCGCGTCTCGGCCGAAGCTCGCCTCGTAGCGGGAATCGGAGAAGGCTTGTTGCGAATCGCGGTCGGACTAGAGGACGTCGGCGATCTGCAGGAGGATCTATCCCGGGGACTGCGCGCCTAAGCGGCGTTGACCGGCCCTGCTCTTCATGATCCAGATCGGGGTTGCGCGCGTCTCTCGATGACCCGAATCGATGTCACGATCGCATCCTCGGGCTGAGGTATGAGCGCCTTCGGGCCCCGTGAAGGCGTATGGGTCATGAATTAAGACTCCAGGCTCCAGACGGAGATCACGGCCTGGGGACCTCCCAGGCAATCGTTGTCGTCCGGCCACGCCCTTCGCTGCGTAACCAGGGCGATGCCGTGGGATTCCACACCGGCGTTTTGGCCGATGGATCGCGCCGGGCAGCACCCAAACAGAAATATTCACTAGATGAAGAGCATGATGCCGTTGCCGCCGCCGACGAGCGCGAGTTCAGAGAGCGACAGTTCTTCGATGGCAGCGGCTTGATCAGCGACTTGGGCTTCGGTGGCTTCGATGACGATTTGTTCCATGATGAGTTCCTGGTAGTGGGTGATTGAGGAGAATTAGATGAAGAGCATGATGCCGTTACCGCCGCCGACGAGCGCGAGTTCAGAGAGCGACAGTTCTTCGAGTGCGGCAGCTTGATCAGCGACCTGGGCTTCGGTGGCTTCGATGACGATTTGTTCCATGATGAGTTCCTGGTAGTGGGTGA
>CAJCID010000025.1 GCA_903970305.1 Rhodospirillales bacterium
GGGATCTGCTGTGCTCAGTCGGCTCCCGAGCTCTCGAGCAAGATCTCGTTCCCAACGGGAAGCCAGCCCGCCTATGGTGCGGCAGCCGTCGGCAAGGCCTATGAAGAAGGCTGCAAACACCTGAACGCCGTGATCGTCGAAGGCGCCCAGGGTGTGTTCGAAGAACCGATGAAGAACGCGGCCAAGGCGTATGGGCAGAAAATCGGCAAGTTCATCAATCTGCCGACGACGGTCAAGGACTACAGCCCGCAGGTCGCGGAAGCTCTGAGTGGCGGAGCGGACTGCGTGGCCGTGATCTTCGGCGAGTCACTGTTCAAAGCATGGATGCCGGCGTGGGCTCAGTCGGGTACGAAAGCCCGGATGTACGGAGCGCAGGGCAACCTTGATGAAGTGGGAATCAAGGGCTACGAAAGCGCGGCCAACGGGAGCATCATCGCGGGGGTCTACCCGGACCTCGCGTCGGCGCCCTGGAAAGAAATGCGCGAAGCGCTTGCGGCCGCCAAAGTCAACACCGCGTACGACTATGACGCGCTCGGCTCCCTCGGCGATTGGAACGGCTACGTCGCGTTCACAAAAATCGTCGAAGGCATGACGGGGCCGATCAACCACACCACGTTCCTTGAAGCAGCGTCAAAAACCGAAAAACTGGAAACCTACGGTCAGGTGCCGACGCTCAACTTCACCAAGGAATGGACAGATGGCCTGAAGGGTGACGGCCGCCTGTTCCAGCGCAGCTCTGCCTTTTCGAAGATCGAAAACGGCAAGGTCGTGCCGGATGGTGAAAAGCTGTACAACGGAACCAAGACGATGCTGGGAACAGGCAAGCTGGAAGAAGAAGCCTAGGAGCCCAGCGCGCGTGTGAGGCTCCGGCCCGGCTCATTTAGCCGGGCCGGAGCCGAGCAGCCGGCCGTGTAACGAGGCAGGGGTCATCATGCAGGAAGTCATCCGCTTTGCGCTATTGGGTCTCGGTGTCGGGGCGCTCTACTCGCTCGCGTCGCAGGGACTTATCGTCATCTACCGCGGCTCCGGCGTGCTCAACTTCGCGCTCGGTGCGGTGGGTATGGTCGGCGTGTACCTGCAGTGGGAACTGCACGTCGAAGACGGCTGGCCGTTCATTCCCTCACTGATCGTCGGCGTCGCATTCTCGGCGCTGATCGGCGCTCTCACATATAGATTCATCATGCGGCCGTTGCGGCGCGTTTCGGCGCTCGTTCGCGTGATCGCGACCCTCGGCGTGCTGACCACGCTGCAGGCGATAGCGGTGCTCCGTTACGGGACGATTCCGAAGTTCGTCCCGAGTGCGCTGCCGACGAACGTCTGGAAGATCTCCGGCAGCGTTGTGATCTCCGCCGACCGGGTCATCCTGCTGGGAATCGCGGCCATCCTCACGGCCGGACTCTGGGCGCTCTATCGCTACTCACGCTTCGGCCTGGCCACCAGCGCGGTGGCAGAGAGTGAGCGCGTCGCCTCGACACTCGGCTGGTCGCCCGATCGGGTGGCCACGCTCAACTGGGCGCTCGGCTCGGCGATCGCGGGCTTCGCGGCGATCCTGATCGCGCCGATCGTCACGCTCCAGGTCACGTCGATGACGGCGCTGATCCTGGCCGCCACGGCAGCCGCGCTGGTCGCCGGGTTCCGCTCCTTTCCCCTATCGCTGCTCGCGGGCATCGGCATCGGGATCGCACAGACGGAGCTGAACCGCTACGTCTCGCAACCGGGCTTCGGGGAATCGGTCCCCTTCATCGTGATCGTCGTGGTGCTCGTCCTGCGTGGCCAGGCGATCCCCCTGCGCGACCACCTTCTACAGCGTCTTCCATCGGTCGGCAGCGGCCGGATCAGGCTGCGCACGATGGTGCCGACGGTACTGATCGGCGCGCTCGTCATCTCCCAGCTCAATGCCAACTGGACCGAAGCGATCACGATCACGATCTCCTTCGCGATCGTCCTGCTCTCGGTCGTGGTCCTGACCGGATATGCAGGTCAGCTGTCACTGGCCCAGTTCGCGATCGCCGGCTTTGGCGCGTTCGTCGCGGGGCGGCTCGTCGCCACCACCGGCATGGAATTCGTGCCCGCACTGCTGATCGGGGTGTGCGCGGCCGTGCCCCTGGGGGTGGTCTTCGCGCTACCGGCGGTGCGAACGCGGGGGATCAACCTGGCGATCGTCACCCTCGGTCTGGGTGTCGCGATCGAACTCATGATCTTCAAAAATCCGGCCTACACGGGCAACTTCAAGGGCACGCAGATCGGTGAACCGACCCTCTTCGGCTGGAACATCGAGTTCTTCTCCCATCCGGCACGCTACGCGTTCTTTGCCCTTGCCATGTTCGTCCTGTGCGTACTGGTGATCGCCAACGTGCGGCGTGGAGCCAGCGGGCGGCGTCTGATCGCAATTCGCACCAACGAGCGCGCCGCCGCCGCCCTGGGAATCGGTGTGCCGGCCGCAAAGCTCTACGCGTTTGCGCTCTCCGCCGGCGTCGCTGCGCTCGGGGGCATCGTCCTCGCCTTTCGTCTTGAAACGATCGACTACACCACCTTCACGAGCTTCACGTCGATCCTGCTCGTCGGCCTCGCGCTGATCGGCGGCCTCGGGTACCTCAACGGCGCGTTGATCGGCGCGACCCTCGCCGCGGGAGCGTTCGGTCAGCAGCTGCTCGACGAAATATTCGGCAACGGGGTCGGTGAGTACATCAGCCTGATCGGCGGCCTGAGCATCATCGCGCTCGTGCTGATGAACCCCGATGGCGTCGCCCGGGCGCAGATCGATCAGCTCGGCTGGGCGGTCGGCAAGCTCGCCAAGCGCGTCCCGCGCCTGCGTCCAAAGGAGCGCGCGCGCGAGCCGCTCCCGGCCTCCGGGCCGATCGCGGTACCCCCGATGACACTCGACGTGCACGACATGACGGTCGCCTACGGGGGCAATGTCGCGGTCAACTCGGTTTCCCTGCAACTGAGGCCCGGGAAGGTGACCGGGCTGATCGGCCCGAACGGGGCCGGCAAGACCACGCTGATCGATGCCGTCACCGGATTCACACGAATGCGTGAGGGATCGATCACGCTGGACGGCAGGCCGATCACCAAATGGTCCGTCGCGCGCCGGGCGCGCGCCGGGGTCGGACGCTCGTTTCAATCGCTCGAGCTGTTCGAGGATTCGAGCGTGCTCGACAATCTCCGCGTCGCATCTGACCCCCAGAGCCTGTGGGTGTACGCGACCGACCTGATCAGGCCAAGGACGCCGGCGCTGTCCGGAATAGTCGTCAGCGCGATCAAGGAGTTCGGGCTCGAGGACGACCTCGACCGCAAGGTCTCAGACCTTCCCTACGGCAAGCGCCGGCTGCTCGCGATCGCCCGGGCAGTCGCCATGCGCCCGCAGGTGCTGCTGCTGGACGAGCCGGCGGCCGGTCTGGGCGCCGTGGAATCGGGAGAGCTCGCCAGTCTCGTGAGGCGCCTGGCATCGGAGTGGGGGATGGCGATCCTGCTGGTGGAGCACGACGTCAACTTCGTGATGTCGATCTGCGATGACGTCGTGGTGCTGGACTTCGGCCGCGAGATCAGCCGCGGTGCGCCGAGCAAGGTTCGCACCGACCCGGCGGTGATCGCCTCCTACCTTGGCGAAGAGACGGAAGCGGCGCCGGCGGCGGCCACCGTAGGGGCCGGTGGCCGATGAGCACTCTGCTTCAGACCCGCGGGCTGTCGGCCGGCTATGGCGGTCAGCCGGT
>CAJCID010000026.1 GCA_903970305.1 Rhodospirillales bacterium
CTCGCGCCGCTTTGCCGTGTTCGTCGTAGAGCCGCACTCAAGCTGGGCCTTGCCGTCGACGATCGCAGGGATTCGCGAAGCGGAGGTGACCGGCAACCAAGCGGTCTCCAGATGGGGTAGCTTCAGATCCTGCTTGAGCGCGTCGACGATCTTCAGGCACAGGTCGATCGCGTAGCCGACTGGCTTGCCGTCCGAGTTCAAGTAGGAGAATGGGATTGAGGATTCCCGATAGGCGATGGTTATTTTCCCCGATGAGCGAATCGCGTCGATCGCGTTCTGTCCATGGGCCATTCCCGTGAGGGTAGCCAGGACGATACCGAGAACAACCAGGGATGGGCTTACTTTCACACGGGACTCCCAAAAAAAGAAACGAGTCATCAGAACACCGCGGTGCATTGGCCCCCCGAAGCGTTTAGGAGCTTGCCTTGTCGGCCTAGGGGCGGCTACCAGCCCGATGGCGCAGCGAGGCTTGGACGGACCCGCAATATGTATTCCCCGGCGAACTTGCCGCGCAGTTTCGAGCGGCATCGGCGATGAGTCAAGTGTCTGAGAGCCTTTTGGAAAAAGGCAACAGCGCTGTTTACTCTTGATCTTCTTAAGAACTCTCGACAACTGCGGCAATTCGTCTCAGGTGCTTGCCTAGATCGTTCGAGGTTTCGACCTAAGCAGCGACGTGTGGGTCGCAGCGCAATCCTTCGTCGGTCCCGATATGGAGGGCTTAAAGGGTCCAGGATTGGCCCGACAAGACAGGGGCGGGGACTAGCGGGGCCCTGCCGGCAAGCGAGTAGATCTCATCGAGAGATCCCGAAGCGCGCCGCACTTCG
This sequence comes from Rhodospirillales bacterium, assembly GCA_903970305.1. Lineage (GTDB taxonomy): Bacteria > Pseudomonadota > Gammaproteobacteria > Burkholderiales > Burkholderiaceae_D > BOG-994. The sequence goes on from CAJCID010000026.1 coordinate 825, forward strand.
CGAGCGCGCCTTCACCGCCTCAAGTTCGCGGTCTCGCGGCGCCGCGTTCGTCACGAGTGTCTGAATCAGAAGTCTCGCAGACGCTGTAACGTTCTCGACTGCGAGGTCGAACGCCGCCTCGTTGGCTTTGGATGGCTTGGTAAAGCCGCTGAGTTTTCTGACGAACTGCAGCGACGCATCGCGAATCTCGGCATCGGTTGCAGGCGGCTCAAAGTTAAAGAGTGTCCTGATATTTCTGCACATGGGTACCTCGCTCGGGTCATCTATTGGTCAGACGGTTGTTCGACCGACTCGCGTTACGACATCGGTCTAGGAGAAATTACCACGGTGGGCGCGGCTTCGGGTCGGGTTCGGGGGCTGTGGGAAATGAGCGCCTCGAGCGACTTCCTATCGATCGCCCCTGAGCCCACACCCGCCAAAGAGGCCCAACGCGGGCTGGATAAACCCAGGTCCCGAGCGCACCCCGGCGTGTTGCCGGGCTCGGCGTTACCGCAAGATTAGACAATCAAGAATCCAGCGTTCACTCTCGATCCATTGATTTCATCAGGCCGAGGTCTTTTCATCGCAGGCATCCTGGATCAAGGATTTGGATGCTGGCCGCGTTCTCGCTAGACTCTGCCCTGACGCGAGAATCGCTTCCCGAGGACCAGGAAGACTTCGAGGCAGCCCTGCGACCCTCGCCGCTCAGACGAGAAACCTTCATCAATAGGGACTCCCATGAATGTCATCACCTGCATCGAAGATCTCAGAGTCCTCGCCAAGGCGCGCGTACCGCGTATGTTCTACGACTATGCAGAAAGCGGCTCCTGGACAGAAAGCACGTTTCGCGCGAACGAGGCGGACTTTCAGAAACTCTTGCTGCGGCAGCGGGTGGCAGTCAATCTGGAGAACCGGTCGACACGCTCAAAGATGATCGGGGTCGACGTGGCCATGCCCGTGGCGCTCGCCCCCACTGGCCTGACAGGGATGCAGCACGCTGACGGGGAAATACTGGCCGCCCGGGCAGCGGAAAAGTTCGGTGTGCCCTTCACGCTTTCGACGATGAGTATCTGTTCGATCGAGGACGTGGCCGCGCATACCAAGGCGCCATTTTGGTTCCAGCTCTATGTAATGAAGGATCGTGAATTCATCGAGAGGCTCATCGATCGCGCCAAGGCGGCCCATTGTGGGGCGCTGATGCTCACACTCGATTTGCAGATCCTCGGTCAACGTCACAAAGACATCAAGAATGGACTGTCCGCGCCCCCCCGTTTGACCCTTGCCAACATGCTCAACCTCATGAGCCGGCCCCGCTGGGGATTGGGGATGCTCGGTACGAAGAGGCGACACTTCGGAAACATCGTCGGACACGTCAAGGGAGTCGAGGATATGTCCTCGCTTGGCGCCTGGACGGCCGAACAGTTCGACCCGCGCCTGAACTGGAGCGACGTGGAATGGATCAAGAAGCGCTGGGGCGGCAAGCTCATCTTGAAGGGCATCTTGGATGTTGAGGACGCCCGGCATGCGGCCGATTGTGGCGCCGACGCGCTAGTCGTATCCAATCATGGAGGACGGCAACTCGATGGTGCTCCATCCTCGATCTCGGCGCTGCCTGCGATCGTCGACGCGGTGGGCCCACGGATCGAGGTCTGGATGGACGGGGGCATACGCTCCGGGCAGGATGTCCTCAAGGCGGTAGCCCTCGGAGCGCGTGGCACCTTGATCGGGCGGGCATTCCTCTACGGGCTCGGAGCGCTTGGGGAAGCGGGTGTGACCAAATGCCTGCAGATCATTCAGCGCGAACTGGACCTGACCATGGCGTTTTGCGGGCATACCGATATCGGACGCGTGGGGCCCTCGATCCTGCTTGACCCTCCACGCAACCCGAACCGTGAGTTGGTCGAACTGGCGCGGGCGCCGGCCTTGGGATCTTCAGGAGGCGCCCGCTCGGTGGCAGTCGGCTAAAGTCGGCCCGGCTCCAAAGGAAGGGGATCGATCCGAACGCTGCGGCCCGGGTGAGATGAGGGCAGCCTGGAGGAGCCGGCAAATAGCTTCTCGCGTAGCGTCCCGCGCGGATAGGTTGTGCGGTAGCGCCCGCGTCGTTGCAGTTCCGGGACGACCCACTTGACGACGTCTTCGAAGGTCTCCGGCGCGACCGCGAAGGCGAGATTGAAGCCGTCGATTCCCGTCTCATCCATCCACTGCTCGAGCTGGTCCGAGATCGCTTCCGGCCCGCCCACGAGCACCGGTCCGCGCCCGCCCAAGCCAATGAACTCGGCAGCCTCACGCACGGTCCACTTGCGGCTCGGGTCGGCCTTGGAGAACGAGGCTAGAGCGGAGCGTCCCGCATCGTTGTCGATGTATTCCACGGTGGCGCCCAGATCGAAACGGCTGAAATCGACGCCGGTCCAACCCGACAGGAGCGCGAGCGCCGCCTCAAGGTCAATATGCCTGCGGTACTCCTCATATTTGGCGTGGGCCTCGGCGTTCGTCGCCCCGGTGATGACGAGCGCCTGAGCATAAACGAGCGGCGGAGCGCTCTCTCGTCCACATTCGCAAGCTGCGGCGCGCACGTCGTCGACTGCGCGCTTGAGGATCCCGATACTGGGTGCACTCATGAAGACGCACTCGGCGTGCCGCCCGGCGAAGATACGCCCACGCGCCGACGAACCGGCCTGGTACAAGACCGGTGTCCGTTGAGGGGATGGTTCGCTCAGATGGATGCCCGGTACCGTAAAGTCCCGCCCGCGGTGTTGGATGGGGTGCACCTTCGCCGGATCAGTGAACCGGCCGGTCGCCTTGTCCCGCAGGACGGCATCGTCCTCCCAGCTACATTCCCAGAGTTTGTAGAGCACCTCGAGGTACTCTTCGGCCAGGTCATAGCGCTCATCATGGGCCATCTGCTTGGGCAGTCCGAGATTGCGCGCAGCACTGTCGAGATAGCCCGTGACGATGTTCCAGCCCACGCGTCCGCCGGTCAAGTGATCCAGAGTAGACATGCGCCGAGCGAACGGATAGGGATGTTCATAGGTCAGCGAGAAGGTCACGCCAAACCCAAGGTGTTCGGTCACAGCCGCCATGGCCGGCACCAGAAGGAGCGGATCATTCGCCGGCACCTGGATCGCATGGCGCAGAGCCGCGTCGGCGGTTCCGCCGAAGACGTCATAGATGCCCAAGACATCGGCGATGAACACGCCATCGAAGAGTCCGCGCTCCAGTAGTCGGGCCAGTTCGGTCCAGTATCCGATCGTGCGGTACTCGGCCGAGCGGTCGCGTGGATGGGTCCAGAGTCCCGGAGATTGATGGCCGACGGTGTTCATCGTGAAAGCGTTCAGGCGAATCGGTTTTTTCATGGGTGATCAATCCGTAATTCGAGGAGTCAGACTTCTCGCGCCGGTACTGGCTCTTGCCAGTCGGAAGGGCCCGTGGCAGTCGCTTCGATTTGTACCACGCTGCGCCTTTTCCATGTGCGCGACGCGAAGCACCAGGAAGTGTGACGCCCGATAGCTCAGGCCCCTGGGGGAGGCCTGTCGAGCTTATTCCTGGCGTCGGTTCGAGCTCAAGGGCAGACATACGTTTCGGAGTGGGACTGTTCGGGTCGTTTTCTTCCAGCACAACTCTGCCGAACATACTATAGGACGGAGATCGCGTCCGCCGGCTTTGACCTCGCCCTGCCAGTTCCAATCCTGCTCGCGACGGTCCGGCTTTGCGCGTCCGGCCGTTGCGGGCTGTGGGGGTTCAAGCAAATGAGAAACAAGATAGGCCATTCCGGAGCCGCGCAGTGCGCTGCAGAGTATCCAGCTCCGGACTCGCATGGCCCGAACGGACCAGCGAGCTCGGGTGCTCGGGACGGCCTCGAGGGGCTCGTACTTGTGGCAGCAGTCCAAGGCTTGCCAAGCGCAGTTCTCATGAAACGTGGAACACCGACCCGCTGCAACGCGTTCAGTTCATGAGCGGAGAGGGATCTTTCGAAACCGGCAGCCCCGGTGGGTCGATCCAACCGGCGCGTCTTCGCTAGGCGGCGTGGTCCGGATCGCGCTCGAAGCTTTGACGGGCTAACGTCTGAGCGGGGCGGGAGGCCTTTGGACGACGCGGCGTGAACAAATCACCGGTCGCGCCAATAAGGCGCTTTTCCAGGGGCGGCGCGATCTGGATCGTCCCATCCTCGTCGCAGGAGGTCTCATCGTCCTGGACGTGGACGCTAGCGAGGAGGTTCTTCGCTCCTTTGGAGCGCAGCATCGGTCGCAGCTCCGCGTCCGCGGCAAATCGGTCGCGAGGCTCATTCCCGGTCACGATGGGCAAGACGACCTTACCCTGGAACGCGTGATCGGGTAAGGCGTCCATGAGCGTCGCGAGCGCGGCCTCGAGGGCACCGTTGTGGGCGGGAGTGGCCAGGATCACTGCGCGGGACCTCTCGATCTGGTGGTGGAGCTGCGCTACGGCCTTGCGCCACTCGGCAGCACTGCGGCTATTTCGGTCAGGCAGCTGCCGCAGGCTCGTCCCCTCTGCGGGCTCGCCCAGCCCATCCAGCACGCCCCAGATGTAGTGCAACGCCACGCCCGCCGGCGACGATTCCAAAAGGGTACCCGCGATCAAAAGAACGGACATGAAGGCGCAAGGAAGTTGGTGACGATCCCGAAGGTAGCCGACCCTGCGCCACGAGGCCAATGCTGTTTATGCGTTTACTTATGAGGCGAAGCCCGCACGGGCGGAATTCTGAGGTTCGACCTGGGCCGACATCTGACGCCGGCGCCCCGCTGCCGCTCCTTCTGATAGGCTCACTGCATGCGCTACACGATCCACCCTCTAGGGCTTTTTCTTGCTGGTTGCTGTGTTTGCTCGACCGGTTCCACCCAGGAGTGGTCGACCGCGACGCGGCCCGGCTCGCCTCCATCCCCATCCCCAGATACCGCTGCGATCGCGGATCGGGCCTGCAGGGAGTTCCAGGATGTCGATGTGCGCCCGGACGTCCCGCGTCCCAACGATGAGTCCGGTACAGGCGCGTCTGGGTCCAGCGGCGACCCCCCCTCGAAATCCCCGGCCGGCCGTATTGTCAACCCGGCAGGACAGGGCTCTCGGAGCGGACCCGGACCGACATTGCGGCGCATCCCCTTTGTCATCAGTCTGCTCTGCCAGGACGAGATCACCAACGAGCAAACCATCGCCTCGCTCTATCTGACCCTTCAAGGCAGGAGCCCTCCTGAAGCGGTGTCGGCGCCAAAGGCTCCCAGCGCGCCGAGCGCCCCGAGTGCCCTTGGAGCACAAACCAAGCCGACGCCGATCAAAGATGAGCATGGCGCCTCGATCGCGCAAGCGAGCAAAGCGATCTCAGCTCAAACGGCGCAGGCCAGCCTCGCGGCCGCGGCGGACCAGTTTATTCGGCTTCGGGTGGACAACGAGATCGAGAGCACCTTGCGTGAGAAGATCTGGACCACGACCGACAATGCCCGGATTCTGAAACAGGGGTTCTCGAATCTTCTTGCCCAGGTGTCCATGGGCCAGTTGCCCCCACACCAGTCCAACGAACGCATGGCCCAAAGCGAACTGAGCGCGGTCTATCGCCAGCTCGAGCAGCGCGTCGCTGGACTGGGCGTGCCGCAGGCATTGCAGGATCTGCGCGAGACGCAGGCCGCGTGGCGAGCCTATCGGGACGCATGGCTTGGCTATCTGGCGGCCGCGGCGCCGAGCGTATCGCGTGCTGACTTCGGGGCCTATCTGGCGCGCGAGCGCACCGAGCAGTTGCGCGTCTTCTATGCCACCGGGGATCGGCCCTAGGCAAGCCCGGCGGCGCGCCTCGCGTGAGGTCCCCGGGATCAGGGCCAGCGGGCTGAGTCCGCCCTAGCTAGCGCACCCAGGCCAGAGCAGGCACGAAATAGGTTTCACCGCTAAAGACGAAGTTGCCCACCCGCTTCGAGACAAAATCCAGGTGCTTAGGGTTATAGAGAGGGGCCACGTACGCCGCATCGACAACCTTGCGGTCCACTGCAGTCCAGGCGGAATTGGCGGCCTGCACATCGGTCAGCCCGAGTTCCATCGCTTGCTCCATCTGTCGGTCAAGCGCAGGATCGCAGACACCTGCGATATTGATCGAGGCGTCGCTGCCGGGGTGGTACGAGGCGCAGGAGAACAGCACGTTCAGAAAGTCCGAGGCGACCGGATAGTCCTGGTACCACTCGGCCAAGGAAATCTGGACGCGGTTGTTGGAGTTCTGTACATAGGTGCGCTGGACGCCTTGCGCAATGAATTTGACCGCGGCCTGATAGCCCAGATCCGCCAGGACGCTGCGCACATAGGTGCCGATGGCGTGACCGACCGCGGTGTCGGGAGCGACGAGGGTCACTTTCTGGCCGCGCGTACCTGATTGGGCCATGAGCAGGCGCGCCTTCTCCAGGTCGGGAGCCTGCCAGTGGGTCCCCGGATTCTTGGTCCACGGACAATAGTCTTCATGGCCGCCGATGCCAGGCGGGATCAACTGGCAGGTCGGCGTCGCCAGTCTCGCGCCCCCGAAGAGCCTGACGGCAATCCCGCGATCGATGGCCAGGTTCACCGCAGCTCGCGCCTCGATGCGATCGAATGGCGGGATGCGCGAGTTCATCGGCAGGTAGTGCATGGCCGCAAGGGGTGAGATGTAGAGCTGCTGGGAAAAGCTGCTGCCGATCTGGCCCAAGCGATCTGCCGGTACGCTGTCATACATCCAATCAGCCTGGCCGTTGGCGATCGCCGTCGTCTGGTCCTCATCGGACAGGCCGAAGTCATAGTCGATCTCGTCGACGAACCCATCCGGTTGTGCATCTGTGCTCCAGAGCCGAAAGGCTGGATTGCGCACGAGCCTGAGCTGCCGTTTGGGATCGTAGGATGCGACCATGTAAGGTCCGGTGCCGGCGATGGGCTCGATACCCGAATCCGCTGCAGGCGCCTCTCTGGGCAGGATGACCGCGTGACCGAAGGCGAGCTTGTCGAGGAATTCGCTATCAGGCTTTCTCAGGTGAAAGGTCACCCGACGCTTGGGACGATCAATCACCACGCCCCCGTCCAATGTGCACTCTCGGGGCGACTTCAGACACCGATCGGCGCCGATGAGTCCGGCGTAGAACGTGCCGGCTGTGGGTGAGAGTACTTTGAAGATTCTCTGGAACGATGCAGCCACGTCGTCGACGGTCACTTCGCGCCCATTGGAGAAGTGGATGCCAGCTCGTACGACGAACGAATAGCTTCTTCCCTCGTCGGAGATGGTAGGCAGCGCCTCGGCCAGATCCGGTACGATCGTGTAGGCCGCGTCGCCTTTGGCCTTGCGGAACGTGACGAGGCCATCGTATACGCTCACGTAAAGTTGACCGAACTGCAGGGTGTAGTTGACCTGGGGATCAATCGTGCCCGCTCCCGAACTCGCCAAAAGCCGCAAGGTCCCGCCCCGATGCAAATCCTGGCACGAGGCCCGAGCGCTCAGGGTGCCAAGTGCGAACGCAAAGGCCAACGCCCACCAGAAAGAGGGCGGCGCAGACACGGCGGGCAGTCGATTCATGTAGTCGCGGCAGGCAAGAGAGACCAAGAGGCCCAAAACCTCTTGAACGCGTCACTTCGCGCGGCAGCATTGTGCCACGCCTTGGACCGATCTCCCTGCTCGCGCCGGCCGGTGGATTCGATGGTCCGCTTAGGGCACGACTTCTGCGCCTTCGATGTGATGGATCGCCAGGGACCGCTCAAGAAAGCCGGAGCGCCTATATTCGGAGAGGAAGGCATTCAGTTCCTTCATGCTCGCGCGATGCTCTCTAGGCGTGGCCAGCGCCTGCTCGATCTCCATGAAGTGCCCCGGCAGAAGCCGAAGACCCGGGATCCGGGCCGCATCGGCTTGCAGTTGCTGGCGAACGCCGGCGGCGACGTCCAGCCCTTCAGCCAGGAAGCGCTCGGTCACTTCGGGAGAGCTCGGAACCCGCACCAGCCTTGCGTGCTGCAGCGTTCTGGAGAGGTAGAGGTCGTACGCGCTTTTTGCACCGACTGCGATGCGAATAGCGTCACGATCGACGTCCTCGTTGCTGTGGATGAGAGAGTTCTGCCGGACCAGATAGGCGCCCTCGATCGTCAGGTAGGGAGCCGTCTGCGCAAGAGTCTCGGCGCGCTTGGGGTCGAGGGCGACAAAGGCGACATCCCACGCATCAAGGGCAGCGGCATCGACGACTTCGCCGGCACTGCGATAGGTGACGAGCCGCAGGGGTAGCCCGACCCGGCTGGCGAGCGCACGCGCCAGATCGACCGAGACTCCGCTGAGTTCACCACTCTGTGGATCCCGGGCCGCGAGAATCGGGTTACCCAGGTTGATCGCGGCGCGAAGGATGCCCCCGGGCGCAAGTTCCCGAGCGAAGCCTACTGGTTCCAATGCCGGACTGCTGCACGCGCCAACCCAGACGAGGAGCCCGACAAGCCAGGCCAGTCGCGCAGCGGCGCTGAACCCGCGCTGCCTCAGGACTGCGCCGGCGAAGGCGGCTGGGCATTCGGGGAGCGCGTATTGTCGAGTGCGGGCCATTGAGCCTCTGGAGCGGGGAGCGGCGTCTGCTTTCCGGTCATGCGCTCGATGGATACTGCGTAGACGGTCACGTCGTCCAAACGGGGATAGAACCCCACCGGCCGCGTCTCGTCAGGACCGTAGTACTTGTCCATGAAACGGTCGAAAAAGCGCGTCTTGTCCGCGCGATCCTCCACGATACGGATCGTGCCGAAGGCGATGACGCTCTGGTATTCAACAGAAGTGTCGCACTGGAAACGGCCGTAGGGAAAGATCTTGCCGGGCACGTCGACTTCGAAGCACACTTTGGGCTGCTGGCGGACGTTGTCCTGAAGATGGCCTCGGGCTGTGGTGTTGTGAACCCAGACCTCGCCGTCCATCCAGATATACAGAAGAGGGCACACATAGGGTGTCCCGTCCGCCCCGACACTACCAAGATGTCCGGCATAGCTCGTTTTGAGCAGCGCTTCGACGCTTTCGTCTGACATCAGTTTGTCGGCACGCCGTACCGCCCGCGGGCTGCTCATCCGGATCTCCTCGGCTTTGATCAATACGCGTGTCCGACGTCCCCGAGGCGCCGACCGCCTGTTCCCCTTGGGCCTATTATGCCTGTCGGGGGCGCGTCGGGACAGCCGTCGCCTGGCGGGACAGCACGCTCGTGGGGCGGGCCCGCAAGCTACGCGCGAGGGGGCACTGGAGCCCGGCGCGCGGCTTGGACGTCTATACTATGTGGCGCAGAGTCCGAAAATCTCGGCATGACGGGGCACGCTCTGCGAGCTCTCTCTTCAGCAGGTCGCGACGACGGACTGGATCCGGATCACCTTCGACACCGGTCTTCTCGCTGTCCTGGTGCCGGGATTCTTCGCCAACATGGCCAAGCACACAAGACCGCTGAACGCCACAAAAGGGTGGCGACCCCCCGCGCTGACGCGGCCTCCCCGAATGGTCGATCCAGCAAAGGCCTGCTGAGGATTCATGGCGATCTCCCTCGTCCTGGGTGTGCTCGTGGGCGCAGTGCTGGGGCTGACCGGTGCGGGCGGGGGCATTCTTGCCGTGCCGGCCTTGGTCGCCGGGATGGGATGGACCATGCAACAGGCGGCGCCCGTGGCCTTGATCGCTGTCGGTGCAGGTGCCGCGCTCGGGGCGGTTGAGGGACTGCGCCGGGGACTGGTGCGCTATCGCGCAGCGCTCCTCATGGTCTGTGCCGGGATTCCCATGTCTTCTCTTGGAATCCATGTCGCACAACTTGTCTCCCAACGCATCCTCATGTCCGTATTCGCTCTCATCATGCTCATTGTAGCGGCCAGTCTGGTGCGAAGGTCATTCGCAGGCCGCACCGAACCGGCGCAAGGATCGAGGTTGTGGGCACAGCTCGATCCAAAGAGCGGGCGGTTTCGCTGGTCCTGGTCGACTGGCTTGCTCTTTGGCGGTCTGGGCGCCTTGACGGGCTTCATGACGGGCTTGCTCGGGGTAGGTGGCGGGTTCATCGTCGTTCCCGGGTTGAGACGCTTTACGAACGCTTCGATGCATGGAATTGTCGCGACGTCGCTCGCGGTCATCGCTTTGGTCAGTCTGGGCGCCATCGCGAGTGCGCTTGCGCACGGTGTGGTCATGCCGTTGAAGGTGACCGCGTGGTTTGCATGCACGACGGCGCTGGGCATGCTGCTCGGACGGGTTGCGGCGGCGCAGCTCTCGGAGCGTCATGTGCAGTTCAGCTTTGGGTTAGTCCTGATCGGTGTCGCGATCGGGCTGCTGGCCCGCGCCGGATTGCCGGCTTGAGCTAGAGGAAATAGCGCACGAGGATCTGCACCTCGCGCTGCGTGGGGATGGCCCCGAACACGCTCTGCGGCTGACCCGTCTCGATCTGCCACTGCAAGGCAAGATCAGCCCGATCGAAATGATAGCGGGCCTCCATCCAACTGGTGCGACCGTGGCTGATCGGATCCCAGCGCACAAACCCCGACAGGTCGAGATGTTTGACCGTGAAGTCCTGCCAAGTGGCATAGAGAAACTCGGCCCGCCGGGTGGGCAGATCCTGCGCTTCTGAGATGAAGGAGAGGTACTCGAGCAGTGCTAGAGGGGACCGGCGCACGAGTCGATCGAGCGCATCCTGATCGGCCCCCGCGCTATTCATCTCGTGTTCGGCCGTAATCGAGAGGTTGAATTCGGTGGTGTACGTCGCTCCGAACGCAGCGCGACTGCGGTAGGCTTCGGACCCTTTCAGTTCCAGCGCCTGCGCGATCGCGCTCGGGGCCCGTTGTCCCGACCACTCGAGAAATGCCACCGTCGATTGATTCAACAAACTCGACACGTTGAGCCCGGTCGCTGGAGCACTCGCGCGCGCGCCGAACAGAACCAACTGCGGATTCAGATCATTGGTGAACTGATGGCTCGCTGCCAGCAGCCATCGATTTTGCCCGTTGGTTGCCGCCCAGTCGGCCGAGAAATCGGCCTTGTCCTGGGTCGTGGCGAGCTTCGGTGAGACGAGCGCCGTGAAGGAACTCCCTTCCCAAAGGGTCTGACTTTCGAGCATGACACTGCCCTGCCGATTCTCGCGCAGGCTCGATGGATCGATCGAGACGATCGAGCGAATCGCATCGGTCTTGAAGAAGTCCGTCGGGTTGTAGCCTATCGCCACGCCATAGCGTAGGTTGATGCGGCCCGCATCCAGAGTCTCGTCGGGGCTGAGCTGCCAGCTCAGATAGGCCTCCTTCAAGGTGTTGATCGTCGTGGTGGCCGAAGGAGGCGCGAGTTCCTCCTCGTCAAGGCGGTCGGATACGATCACGCGCAGCCCGGTCGTCAGGGCCGTCTCGAAATGGATGTCAAGGGACAGGCGGGCGCCGGCCTCGTTGCGCAGGGTCGAGCGATCCCACTCGTCGAGACCTCCGGCCTCGACGAAAATGCGCCAGTCGCTGGCCTTGGCCGGCGTGAGCAGTGCGTCGTCGGCAATGGACAGGGCATCTTGCTCCGGGGAGGGCTCGGCGGCGCAAGCGGCGTGCAAGCACACTACGGCAGCGAGAAAGGGGCCGGCCCAGAGAACTCTCATCGCCTATTCAGGTTTGAAGCGCGGCAGAAAGTCGCGCTGCATCCAGGTCTCTGGGATCTCGCGCCATGCGTAGTCCGAGTAGCGCATGATGGTGACCCAATTCGGATCGAGCCCGTCAATGATCACGGTCTCGGTGGGTCGGTCGCCGCCCAGTTCGCTCTGGAAACGCCGATAGTAGGCGGTCTTCAGAAGCCGGTTGCTCTCGGTGAAAAAGCGCGCCTTCACCGGCCGACTATTGCCCGTGTCGATCCACATCTCGATGTGGTCATACGTGACATCGGGTGAACTGGCGGCCAGCGCCAGTTTGTAGCAGTGCCGCGTCTGGCGCTCGCCGTCCTGGGCGTCCTCTTCAGCAAGCAGACTCGCCGTATAGTCCTTGGCCAGGTTCACCGTGACCACGTCACCATTGGACGCCTGTCCCAAAAGACGTTGCTGTGGCGAGATCCGAATGCTCGCCTTGCTCGAGGGGTCGAAGAACCACAGGTCGTTCCCGTTCTTGAGCATGAGTTTATCTGCATCGCGGGCAGGGGCAACAAACCGGATGAGGCTGCGAAATTGCCCGGATTGCGTCTCCGCCTTCGAATACACGGTGAGCGTATTGCCATCGGTCTGCTTGGCCGCGCGGTACTCCACCAGGGTGACCGTGACTCCGAAGGGTTTTCCGGGATTGCGTACGGCATCGCTCGCCGCGAGAATGGCCTGGGCGTCTGGCGCGGCCTGAGCGGTGCAAGCAGAAAGCCCGAGCGTGACGATCAAAGCGAGGCGCAGCGCATGGAGCCGGTACGCAGGTCGCATTGCAGAGTCCTCAGACATGACGCAGCGCGTCCACGATATTCAGGCGCGCCGCCCGACCTGCTGGCCAGAGCGCCGAGACCGCGGCCACGATCACCAGACCGATCCCATTGATGAGAATGAAGCCGCCTTCTCCCCAGACGCGAATGTTCAGGGGTACCGGCTCAACTCGCCCCGGAGGCGTCCAGGTGAGCCCTGCATGGTTCAGGATGGCCGCGATCACAAGCGCCGCCAGTGCACCCGCGAGCGCGCCCACGACACCCAGCACAAGTCCCTCCCAGAGGAACAGCCCCCGTATCCCGCCTCGGCGCAGGCCCATTGCGCGCAGAGTTCCAATCTCCGAAGTCCTCTCGACGACCGCCATGCTCATCGTGTTGCTGACCGTGAAGAGCACGATAGCGCCGATCAACAGCGCGATAAATCCAAAGATGGCCGCGAACATGGCCAGCGTCTGTCCGTAGAAGGGATTGAGTGTCATGTAATCCTGGATCTCTAGCGGCTCGTCCTTGAATGTCGTATCGAGCAGTTGCTGCAGTCGCGCGCGAGCGCGGGGGATCTCATCGGAGTGCTCAAGCTGCAGCACGATCGCCGTGGCCTGGGGGGGACCCTGTCCGTAGACCAGATGCTGGGCTTGAGCCAGGTGAAGCGCGACATACACGTCATCGAGTTCCTTCACCCCTTGGTATTCGGCCTTGACGACGTTCACTCCTGCGACGTTCGGTGCGCCGTGCGCGCTTGCCGCGAGGATCTCGATGCGGGTGGCCGCCTGGCTCGAGGCCGCGGGAGTCGCCTCCCCGACCAGCGCGGCGACGTCCGCAGGTAGTGCGGTCCCGGTATCGACGACCGTACTCGCGGTGTGTTCGCAGCGCGGAACCGACAAGGGTCCGCACAGTTCGAGTACGCGTGCAACACCGGTCCCGATCACGGCACTATCGGGTTGGGTACCGGTCAAGGCGAGCGACTCGGGGTGGCGCGTGAAGTGATAGTCATTCCACTGGCGCATCGTGTTCTGGTCGGCCACGACCATGCCGGTGGCAAAGACCGTGCGGGAGACTCCGGCCGCGAAGTTACCGGCGAGGCCTCCCAATTGCAGCGTCGGGGTCGCAACGCGCAGCATGGGAGCCAAGACGGGATCTGCCCTGAGCGTGGCGATGATCCGTTCGTAGCCCGCGATGCCATACGCGGAGGGATTGCCGCTGCCATAGAGGAAATAGTCGCGATGTTGGATCTGCAAATGACCGCTGCGCTGGACATAGGATGTCTGTAATCCGTAGTTGATGTCCTTGATATAGCCGCCAAAAAGTAGCACCGAGACGAGGCCGATCCCCATCGCCAAGAGCGTCGTGATGGATCGGCGGCGATTGCGCAGCAGATTGCGCATCGCCAGGGCGAGCGAGTTCATACGGAGACCTCGGTCGCGCTCGAGTGTCGTTCGACTGCCGCGATGCGCCCGTCTTGGATGCGCACGGCGTCGTCGGCCTCGTCGAGGACCTTCGGATCATGGGAGGAGAAGACGAACGACACGTGCTGTTCGCGCTGCAGGCGACGCATCAGATCGATGATGGCCGATCCGGTATGGCTATCCAGGTTTGCTGTCGGCTCGTCGGCGAGGATCAATGCCGGCCTTCCCGCGAGCGCGCGAGCGATCGCCACCCGCTGTCTTTGCCCTCCCGAGAGTTGACCTGGCCGGTTGCGAGCCCGATCGGACAGGCCGACCGCCTCGAGTAGCTGGTTGACCCGCGCGCGGCGTTCACTTGAAGGAACCTTCGCCAGGACCAGCGGATACTCGACGTTCTCATAGGCAGTCAGGACGGGCAGGAGATTGAAATTTTGGAAGATGAATCCGATGTGGCGCGCCCGAAAGTCCGACAGGGCATCATCGGAGAGCAGATGGACCTTCTGGCCCGCGACCTCGACCGTGCCGTGATCGGGCCGATCGATGCAGCCAATCAGGTTCAAAAGTGTCGTCTTGCCGCTGCCCGATGGTCCCGAGATGACCGTGAACCGGTCCGGGAAGATCTCCAGATTGATATCCGTCAAGGCAGGTACCGTGACTGAATCGAGCCGATATTGTTTTCCCACTGCTTGCAGAACTACCGATGGCATGACTCGCCTCCCACAAGGATCGAGGTCCTAGTCTAAGCCAGCGGCTGTGGTGCAGACGGAATTGCGACTATTGGTTCGAAATTGGCGTGAATCGACACGGGCGTGGCGGCTCTGGCCTGCTCGACTTGACAAGATATCGAGTCAGACGAGAATGAGAAGGTCGCCTGAAGACCGTGACAAGGTGAGGAGAGACCATGCTGCGTTTTGCGATTTCGATTCTTGCCGCGGGCCTTTTGACCTGCCTGAACCTGCCTGCACTGGCTGTCGAGGCGGGCGATCCGGCTCCCGACTTTCGGGCCACCGACTTGGCCGGCCACGAGGTCTCCCTGTCCAGCTTTAGGGGCCGGATCGTCGTTCTCGAGTGGAACAACCCCGGCTGTCCCTTCGTTCAAAAACACTATGACTCGGGGAACATGCAGCATTTGCAGAAGGACTTCACCGACCATGGCGTGGTGTGGCTGACGATCAATTCGACCAATCCGCACCATCCTGATTATCTGGTGGCTGCAGCCCAGAGCGCTTGGAACGCCGACAAGAAACTGGCGTCAACCGATTACCTGACCGATCCTGAGGGCAAGATCGGCAGGCTCTACGGTGCGAAGACCACACCGCACATGTTCATCATCGACAAACAGGGGATGCTCGCTTACGCCGGGGGCATCGACGATCGGCGCAGTACCGATTTGGCTGACGTCCCGGTCGCGCACAATTTTGTGAGCACCGCGCTGACCGAAATGCTCTCGGGACGGGCCCCGAGTGTATCGGGCCATCCGCCCTATGGCTGCTCGGTGAAGTACTAGCTGGTCTCAAGGACTGCGTCAACGCGACGTGGCCGGGCGTTGTTCTGCACCCATATGCCGGTGATGTGCGCGCCGGGCTGGAGCCGCTTGCCGCGGTCTCCGAGCGGGGCGCTCCAGATCCACTGCTTCCCCTCGAGACGAACCTGGGGCTTTGGGCCCGGGTCGATCAACTCTTCCTCTTCGGGAAAAAATTCTCCCGGACCCGCAGGTTCGAGCGTGATCTCGAGGCGTCCATTGTGCCGCGTTGCGCGCACCAGCCGGAAATCGAAGGCCTCCGGGGTCTGCAGCAGCGCGCGTTCCAGGAGTGCTCCGTCCCGCGCGTCGGGGTCGGGTAGATCGAGTTCGACATCGAGCGTCTCGGGTATGCAACTCTCGGCACAGGCCAGCCAGCTCACTGTGGCACTCAGATGTACCGGGGTGGACTGCCAGTCTGGCGTGGGGAAGAGCATCACCGGCAGGACGATATCCCCGATATAGCCGTAGCTTGCAAGCGGGCCTGAGGGAAGGCGCACGGGCGCCGGCCAGTCGATCGCGTCGGCCCGCCAGCCGACTGGAAGATGCCAGGTTATGCGCGTGGGCATACCCGCATCACCCGGGTTGCTCCAGTAGGTGTGCCAGCCCGGCTGATGAATCATGCGTATGCCCAGCCAGAGGGGCCCTTTGTGATCGGGAGTCGTGCGTGGACCGATGAGCGAGGCCTGGACATGGAGTGCGGGCGCTGTCGGTGCCGCAACTGCGCTCGTGAGGCCTACTGTCAGGAACGCAAGACCGGGCAAGATTGAGGTCCGTGCGCACCTCATCGAGTGTCCCCCGGTCGATCCGAGCCACCTCGATACCGGATCGACCGGCACGGGCCTAGTTGGACCGGAACGTGCATCGGTTAAGCCTTAACCCTCTCCGATCACGCGGCCGTCGGAGCTGTGGTGCAAAACGATGCGCCGCGCGGATGTCCAGGAGTGCAGGATCTCCGGGGCGATCAGATACCGCTGGCTGAGGTCGTCGATGCCGACCGGTGGACGGGGTTTGCGTCGCTCCACGCCACGAAATCGGAAATAGTTGTAATAGGCCCACGCCAAAAGCGCCGCACCCAAGGCGAAGATCACCAGAGCGTACAGGCCCAGTAGCTCAAAAAGACCGATGTAGCCGTCCTTGACGATCATCTGGTAGTAAGCGATCTTAAAACCCAGTGCCCATCCAACCAGTGCGAGGATCGGTAGCCAAAGGTAGATCCACAGCGCCCAGAAGACTGCCGTCATCGAGCCGAATACCAGCCGTTGGCGCGTCGTCTGCCAGTTTGGTCTGTCGATGATCAGATGTTTCACGATGGACCCTTCAATCCGCGATCCGGGCTGACCCATATGGCGCGCGCCTGCCGCTTACGACGCAGGATCTTCGGCACGGCGACCACGGTCGTAAGTGCACTGATGACCCAGAATGCAAGCGGGTACCAGATCATCCAAAAGTATACACGGCCGAGTCGGAAGTCGTAGTGACGATCGAGGATGAGCGACACGCCAATCTGCAACAGACAAGTCGTGCCGATCACCACGCCGGCCCAGCCGGGCACCGGAGAGGCCACTCGGATGTAGGGGGGCAGGTTCACGAACAGACCGATCAGCCAGAGCGTCGTCACGACCAGGATCGAATAGGCCCACGAGATGCTCAACAGGAACTCGATGAAGATCCCCCACATCCTCCGAGTGCGCCATTGATTGATGTCGCGCGAGTATTTCAGGACCACCTGGACCCCACCCATCGCCCAGCGCAAACGTTGCTTCCACAAGCCCGAAAAGGTCTCGGGCATCAGAATCCAGACCAGCGCATGGGGTTCGTAGCGCACGTCCCAGTGTCGAATCTGCATGCGCCAGGTCACGTCGATATCCTCGGTCAGCATATCGGGGCTCCAGTAGCCCACGTCGTGCAAGGCGGTCTTGCGAAACGTGGTGGCGACCCCCGAGACGGTGAACAGGCGACCATAGGTGCGCTGCGCGCGCTTGATGAGCCCGACGATCGCAGAGAACTCGCCTACCTGGATCTTGCCCAAGAGCGTCGAGCGGGTCCGGATGCGCGGATTGCCCGTGACCGCACCCACGCGTGGCCCGGCGAAGTGGCGCATCATCCAGCGCACTGCCTGCGGGTCAAGGACCGCGTCGCCATCGATGCACACCACAAATTCATAGCGGGCCACGAGCGTGCCCATCTCAAGCGCGATCGCCTTGCCCTGATTCTCGGCAAGATGGACCACGCGTAGGCGCTCGTAGGTTTCTGCCAACGAGTCCAGCAAATCCCCGGTCCGGTCGGTGCTGCCATCGTTCACGGCGATGACCTCGAACTCGGGATAGTCCATCGACATGACATGCATGACGGTTTCCCGGGCGTTGTTCTCCTCGTTGCGCATCGGGATAATCACCGTGACCGGGGCTGTGAAGCTGCCCCGCTCGGGTTGCTTATGCCTGACCGTCGCGCGTTCGAATCGATAGAAGTAATTGACAGCCCCGATCATCCACACGTAGGCCATGAAGAGAGGGTAGTAAAACGTGAAATCCAGTAAGAAGTTGCTGAAGTCCCGGATGAATTGCAAGCCCATGAGGTCTTTTCCGAGTCAGTCGTTACCGGGGAATGCTTTGAGTGAGAGCACAGGACGTAGCAATTCCAGGGATGGACGACCGGTCACGAAATCATCCGGGTAGTACCCAAAATGACGGGCGCCGGCCCGCTTCAGCAGCGCGAGCTGTTCGGCGAGCGTGGTCCCGGGGATGGGCTGGTTGTGATGCGCCCAGTCGACGCTTTGCAGCTCGAAAATGGTCTTGTTCAGACCCTGAGGTTGCGTGCCCACAGTGACCACGAGATGCTTCAGCCAGGGTCCGGGCGCTGCGCGTTCTTCCTCGAGATAGGGCATGGCCATGAGGGCCACGTGATCGTAGGCCGCCAGCGCCTCGGGCAGGGACTGGGCGAGCCACTGCTCGGACTGCGGCTGAGTGACGACGCTGGCAAAGAGGTTTCGCGCCGTATCAATATTCTCATGATCGGCCGCGACGAGCGCGGCGAGTTCGATCGAGAATTGCGTGAGGTACCCGGTCTTACGGGCGCTCCATTGGGCAAGCAGGCGTGGATCGGCGCGAATAGCCGACACGTCACCCGGCAGACCCCACTGGCGGTAGGTCCTAAGCGCCTCTGGGCTCGCATCCTCGAAGTCATTCAGGGTCGCGTCGTCGGAGAAGAGCAGACCCTGGAATTCGGTATAGGTCGATAGATCCGTGTAAATATCGCGAACCGCCTGGCGAACCAGGGGATCGAAAGGCGAGAGCCGCTTCACGTCGCCGGCTTTGACAGGATCACTCGCCTCGACCCAGTGGTCATGCGCCGCATCGTCTGCCGGGAGATCGAAGGCCAACAAGGGCAGCCACGCATAGACGGCCACGCCACAGCGGGTGCGTAACTGCCATGCGACGCGGTTGAACAGATCGGCCCGCATCGGCAATCGCCGGTTGGGGAAGTAGAGGGCGCGCGCCGTGCCCGTGCCTTCCGGGTCGGCATAGGCCTGCAGAAAGACGGCGTTGACGCCCATGGACTTGACCCGGTCGAGCAGCGCCGACAGGTTGGATTCCTGTTGACGTGGATCCGGGTCGAACACGTAATCGAGGTCCACCTGGATGACGCGCAGCGCCTCGGGCTCATCAGGCTCTTCGAGCGCACGGGCGAGATCGGCCGTGGTGAAGTCATGAGTGACGAGGATGCGGCGCATCCGCGACAAGGGGACGTCGGGCGTGTTCAGGCCCAACTCCAGGGTCAATCCGTAAGGCATGCCCAGGCCCTGGGCGATCGAATCTGCGGCCCGGTTGTGCGCCCCGTAAGGCCAGACGATGACGCGCGGAGATCTGCCGGTCAGACTCGCCAGGGCCGCGTTATTGCGGCTCAGATCGTCGCGCACTCGCGCTTCATATTGCGCCTCGTCTTCGTAGGCACCGGTGCCTTTGTTGAACTGGCGGGTGACGACCGCAGGTTCCAGATTCTCCTGGGGATTCCCCGGTACGCCCGTGTGCGCCGCATAGCTATGGGACCCTATCTCGATGAGCCCCGAGGCGAGCATCTCGTGAATCTGGTCGGTGGTGACGAAGTTGCTGCGCGCCACTTCGGTATCTCCGTAGCGCACCTTGGCCCCGGGTGTGCCGTCGGACTCCAGCCAGGAGCCGACCAGACCCACGATGGCGGGGTACTGGAAGGCTCTCAGCAACGGGAAGGCGCGTGAATAGACGCTTTCGAGTCCGTCGTCAAAGCTGATCAAGACCGCACGCGGAGGCAGCTCGAGATGGTGCATGCGGGCTTGGATCAGTTCCTCGAGGCTGATGACGTGGTAGTCGTGGGCGCGCAGCCAAGCAAACTGTAAGGCCAAGTTGCGCGTCTCGACCGTGTAGGAATCGGGATCCTCCAGGCGATCATCGCGAATGTCGTGATAGCAGATGACGGCAAACGAATTGGCCGGCCACGCGTTGCCCGCAGCGGCACTCGCGGTGCGACCCCCAAAGCGTGCCGCCTGGGCGTCGGGCAGCAAGGATCCGCAGAAGGGCGCACCGAAAAGAACAAGCCCTGCCAACCAGACCTTCCAGGTCGCGCCCCAACGCCTGCATGGAGTGGAGCGGTCACAATGGTGTCGTGCGTTCATCAGAACCGTCCCGTGATGTTCAGAGTCACGACGTCCAGACGCTCGCGCTGTCCATCGAAGGGCCGGTAGGTCGCCCCGATCCCGGCTCTCAGAGTGAGTCTGTCGTTGACCGCATAGGTGACCTGGTATCGGGCCAGCAGGATCGAGCCTGCGCCGTAGCCTTGCTGGATGTAGTCCCCGACGCCGATATCGAGCTCATGCGTGAGGGACGTGTCGTAGTGGCGAAACTGTAGCCATTGGTTCTCGAATGTGATCGCGGCCGAGACGTCGCTGCGCGGATTGAAATAGTTCGTGTCGGCCAGGGTGTTCTGCGAGGTGCCCAGATCGACACGGGTATCGAGCTTGTAGACCGGACCGGTGATCCACCGCTCGGTCCAATAGCCCAGCCATTCCGAGCGCAGGTTGCCATCGCTAAAGGTCTCGTGGACCAGCTGCGTTCCGAAGGCGCGCGCTTCACTGACCCGATACTCGAGGTTGAGGTCCAGCCGGTCGGCATGAACGCCTACGACGACTGCGGCGATCGGAATGTCGAGCGTGCGCACGGCATAGGAGCCGCCGATTTTCCAATAGTCGTCTGGGGTCGACTCGAGACTGAATTCTGGATAGACGCCTGCGCTGTTGATCTCGAGCAGCTCGGCAGTGCCGAGCCAGTCCTGGGTGTGATATTCGATACCGGCGCCTAGAGCGCGGCGGTACGTGTCCCCCTGAACCGGATCACCTTCGGTCGCGTTCACATGCACGTAGGCCCGGTAGTCCCATAGGAAGGGGGAGGAGTAAAGGTAGCCATCAATCTGGGAATCGATGACTCCCGAGCGTCCTCCATAGCTGGTTCCGAAGCTTGCATCCACGCTGAATTCCGCCATCTCGTGCGTTTCCCAATCGCGCTCGGCGCGCAGCAGCGCGGCGTTGTCCGAGGGCAGGCGGTCCTTCATCTGGGTGAGCGTGCCGTAGGCACCGCGCCAGTCGCCCATCGCCAGCTGATCCGCAAAGATCTGCGATAAGGGGGCGGTGGAATCCGGATCATCGAGCAGATTCTCGTTGGCCTTCAGCGCAGCTGTGCGCGGCCAGCCGCGCGAGGCATCGTTTTGAGCCAAGGCCAGGCGCGCATCGGCATCTGCCGGAGCAGTCCTCAAAATGCTCTCGAGGCGGGCTTGTCCCTCTATCGGACGGTCTGTGTAGGTGCGGGCGAGCGCCGCGAGAACCAGAGCGTGGCCGAAATCGGCGTTGTCCGTGCGCAGTCCGGGATAGTTGGCATAGCGGTACATCGGTTCGCTCCGGGCAATCTCGTCTGCCCACTCGACGGCGCGATCGTAGTGCTCTGCTTCAAGCAATGCGTAGAAGTAGTCGGCGCGAATGCCATAGGACAGATCGCTTTCCGACGGCAGTGACTCATAGAGCAAGATGGCCTGCTCGGGTCGCTTCTGCGCGAGGTAGGCATCGGCTGCCGCCGCGGTCACGTAGGTCTCCGTGGCAACATGGTCGTCCCGCATGGACTCGTACTCGGCCACCGCCTCGCTGGCGCGCCCTCGCGCTGAAAGCGCCTCGACCAGATCACCGCGCAGGCCAGCACGGGCATCGCGATCCAGTTCCGGCTCCGCGAGGACCGCGCGCATGCGTTGGATCACCGCGTCCATGCGCATTGCGCGGACCAGATCGGTTGCGGGATCGTCGCGGGCCCAGCGAAATTCAAAAACGAGCTGATCGCGGCGTGCCGCGTCGCGCTCTTTCCGGGCGATGAGGACCTCTGCAGTTGTTTTCAGGGCGAGTTGTGGAGCGCCACCGCGTACGAGCATTCGAAAGCGCAACTGCTGCGCACCGACGTGGTGGGGGTCACGCTGCAGGATCTGCTCGGCCGCCGCCAGCGCGTCAGTCACCTGGTCGAGGGCCTCGTAGGCCAAACCGAGCGCCTCGAGAACGTCGATGCGTCCCGGATGGATCTGGTTCATCAAGATCAGGTCCGCTCGAGCCTGCCGAGCCTCGTGGGCGTCGATCAGGGCGAGATCACGCCCGACCTGAGCGCCAGGATCGGCAGTTTGCGCAAGACTCGCATCGTAATAGCGCAGGGCCAACTCGGCTTGGCGCGTGTCGCGCGCCGCACGTCCGAGCGCGTTCAAGACGTAGGCGGGCAGCAAACGCCAGTCCAGCGCAGCGGCGATCGCCAGGGCGTCCCTGCCGTGGTCGGCATCCACGGCGACCACGATGAAGTCGTTGCGAAAGCGCGGCTCCTCGGGGCAGGCCCGATAGGCCTTCTCGAGCAATCCGTAGCTCGCCTCGGTGTGACCGGCCCTGAGTTCGAGAATTCCCGAGCGATGGTTCTGATCCGCAAGCGCAGCGTCTGCTGCGACGCACGATGCGCGTGCACCGCAGGTCAGCAAGAATCCTAAGCATGCTGTGAGGGCCAAACCAAGCCGGCGCAGGTTCGCATCAGGTCGGTCTTCTCGACATCGGGGGGAGTACAGCGCAGGCTTGGTCCATACCCTATTTATATTTTTCATCTTTAGGGGAGCTCAGAACGGCTACGCTTAGGGCGGATCATGGGAGCTCGAACGGTCACGCGATGCCCTAGGGTCATCCTGGCGATGGAGCTCAGAGGCCATAAGAAGAGGTTGATCAAAAATGGTCGGCGTCCAGATGGTGGGCAGGCTCCAAGGTGTCACAGAACAGGAAGCCACGCCGAAAGGTGCCGCGAAGTAACCCTGACCATGATCAAGAGGAATTCCTTACTCTACCGTGCGCTTGCGCACGTAGATTCGAATCCCTTTGTTTTTGACAGTTGCGCTGGAGAAGTGTTGGCGAAAAACCCGCATTCAGACGGCGTGAGCCGAATCTTGTCAGCCGAGGATTCTACCTTACCGGCCTGACCCACGACATTCGGGAGCTCTGCCCCCAGGGGAGCCCGGGCGCCTTCGTTACAGTGGAGCCCATCCGAGCGACCGTCCCGATGCACTGGGCACGGCCTCCCGGCCGCGTAAGGACAGCCACGCCATCACGCTGCCCAGCACCAGTCCGCCCGCGACGTCAAGGGCAACATGCTGCTTGGTTGCCAGCGTCGAGTAAGCGATGAGGGCGAACCAGAGCCAGTTGATCCGACGCACGATCGGAGCAGAGTTCATCTCGGCTAAGAGCCGGTCAAGCCAGATCGCCGAGAATACAGCGGTGGCCACATGCAGGGAGGGACAGGCGTTGGCCTTTGCATCGACTCCGGCCAGAACCTGAAATCCGGGATAGTGACCGATGTCCATGCCCGGTGGGGCAATGGCGGTGGGCCATAGGAGAAAGCACAGCAACCCGGCCGAGCAGAGGGCACCGATCCAAAGCCCGTAACGGATCAGTTCCCGCACGGTGAGCAGTAATGCAGGCGGAATGCCCACATAGAACCAAAGTGAGACATAGGCGAGAAGCGCGGGTGGATAGAAGCCGATCCAGCGATCGATCGCCGTCAGAGGCATCTGCCGGATCGGGAACACGGGGTGTCGCAGGACATGAAAGTAGCCCACGAAAAACAGCGTCATGAACACGGTCGTGCCGATGCCCTTGAGAAGCGGATGGTGGTGCATACGCCAACGCAGCTGAGTAGTCCAGGAGCTGGCCCGATCCAAGGGCGGTCCCGTAGTGGGATCAGGAGTTGCGATGCCGAACCTGTTCACAGGTGTAAAGGGACTCGGGCGTTGATAGGATGGGGGTGGCGCTTTGCGCATCGGCTGACCCTGCCCGGGAGTATGCGCCAGATGAGGGGGTTTGAGAGACCCCGGGGGTGGTGGCGGGTCCGTCCGAGACCGCAATTTACAAGGTTTCCTCCATGCTGGACAGGCTGCGTGCTGCTTTCCCGCTCGCCCTTTCCCCTCCTTGGAACCGCCGCGGCATGAGGGTGTCTTCGTATTAGGTAATAATCGGGTCCGAGAGCCGCAGAGTTGCGGCAGGCCCCGACAGTCCGGCGGATCCGGAGCGGGGTCGACTAGAAATCCCTATCCGGGCCTGCGATTCCAGGCGGCCTCTGGAGCGGGGCGGGCAGAACCATCGGGGGCGTACAACATGCAGCTAAGGGGTAAAGGGGCACGCCGGTTAGCGCGCGTGCATGCACGGGATCGCGTTCTTGGGTCTTGTCGCCCAAAGGGTAGGTTGTGATGAGTTCGTTGGAACAAATCCAGGATCTCCTTCAGCAGAAGTTCGGGATCGATCCGCGCACCCTCGACGTTCACGCGTCGGTTCGTGATCAGGCCATCGATTCCCTGACGCTCCTGGAGCTGATCTTTGCCATTGAGGAGCAATTCGATATCACCTTCCCCGAGGAGCGCTCAGATGTAGACTCGCTGGCGGGGATTGCCCAGGTGATCGATGGCATCCGGGCGGCGCGCGCTGCGTGAGTCCCCAGACCTCCGCCCGGCCCATGGTGGTCGTCACAGGACTGGGCATGGTCTGCCCACATGGAGATGACCCCTGCACCATCTTTCAGCGCGTGCTGGGTGCCGAGTCGGCGGTGCACGAGTTCACCGGCAACAGGGCCAAGCCGGTGGCCGTGGCAACCGCGCCGTTCGATGAGGCTCGCTGGTTTAGCCGGCTGCAGCTGACCGGAGTTGATCGGGTGAGTCAACTTGCCGTAGCCGCAGCGCAGCTGGGCTTGGAGGATGCCCAGATTCAAGGCACGCTCGATCCGGAGCGCACGGGAGTCTACCTCGGCTGTGGCATGGGCGGTGCGGCGGCCATCGAGGCGGCTTACCTTTCCGGGGCGCGCAGCGGCCGCACACCCCCGTTGACGATCCCTGCCTTCATGCCTAATGCTCCCGCAGCCCATATTGCGATGCGATTCGGAATCCAAGGACCCGTGTTGACTTACGCGATCGCCTGCGCCGCCTCGGCGGTGGCGATTGCCGAGGCAGCCAAAGCGATCCAATCCGGCGCAATCGAGGTGGCCTTGGCAGGGGGCAGTGAGGCACTGATCGTTCCGGGTGTTCTGCAGGCTTGGGATGCGATGCATACGCTCGCGCGCTTTGAGACCGGCTCCGTGGCGAGCGCCTGTCGTCCGTTTGCGCGAGATCGTTCCGGATTTGCCCTTGGGGAGGGAGCAGCATTCCTCGTTCTTGAATCGGCCCAGAGGGCGCAGCGTCGCGGCGCGCGAGTCTATGCCGAATTCGCGGGCAGCGGAATCAGCTGCGATGCTACACACCTGACCAAGCCCGATGTCCGCGGACAGATCCGTGCGCTCAATCTTGCGCTACGGGATGCCGGTTTGCGACCCCGCGAGATCGGCTACTGCAATGCGCATGGCACCGCAACCAGCGTCGGCGATGTCGTGGAAAGCGAGGCGTTAGGTTGCGTGTGGGGCGAGGATTTGGCGCATTTGAAGGTCAGTTCGACCAAGGCCGTCCATGGCCATCTCCTTGGTGCCGCCGGTGCGCTCGAGGCGGCCCTAACGGTGCTTGCGCTTCATGAGCGCGCCCTTCCTCCCAACGCGCATTGTCCTGAACAGGATCCCTCCTGTGCGATACCCCTAGTCGGGCCCGAAGCCGTCCATGCGCCTCATCTGACAGCGGCCATTACCAGCTCCTTCGCCTTTGGAGGGACCAATACCGTGCTGGCCTTTCGGCGCATCGATTAGATGAGGCGACCTGATTTTTCCCAATAGGGCGCGCGCAGCAGGCGCTTGAAAATCTTCCCCGTATCTTCCCGGGGTAGCTTGGCGCTAAATGTGATCGTGCGCGGCAGTTTGTAGTGCGCAAGGCGCGGCTCGAGCAGAGCGCGGATCTGCTCGACCGAGAGGGTGTGCCCGGCCTGCAGTTCGACCACGGCCGCGAGGGATTCGCCAAACTCGGTATCGGGTATGCCGAAGACCGCGCAATCGGTCACGCCTGGAATCGCGTTGATCACGGCTTCGATCTCGGCGGGGTAGATATTCACCCCGCCGGAGATGACCATGTCGTTCTTCCGATCCGAGACGAAGAGATAGCCCTCATCGTCGAGATAGCCCATGTCGCCCAGCGTAACGAGGCCTTCACGCTCCATGCTGCGACGCGCATCACCCTGGTTCCTGTAGGTAAAATCGGGATAGGCGGGTTGGTGAGCATAAATCAGTCCGACCTGTCCACGCGGCAACTCAACGCCGGATTCATCCAGGATCCGGACCCGGGCATCAAGGACCGGTTTACCGGCGGATCCAGGGCGGCGCAGCGAGTCCAGTGAATCGATCATCGTGATGTACCCGGTTTCGCTCGAGGCATAGGCCTCGTTGATCACTGGGCCGAACCACTCGATCATGGCGCGCTTGGTTTCGGGAGCGCACGGGGAGCCTGTCGAGGCGACAAAGCGCAGACTGGACAGATCGAACCGTGCGCGGTCCTCGGCGGACAAGCGCAAGAGTCTCTGGTACATGGTCGGAACCAGATAGGCGTGCGTGATCCGATGCGCCTCGATCATCTGGAGGGTAGTCAACGCATCAAATTTGGATTCGAGATAGAGGGTCGCCCCTTCGGCCGCGCAAAACAGCGCATAGGACAGGGGGGCGCTGTGATACATGGGTGCGGAAAGCAGCGCAATCGATGCGGAATCGATCCCGAAGACCAGCTGACCTACGGCGCGACGCGCACTGCGTGCGGCGGCTGAATTCTGCTCGGCCGTCGGAAGCCTTAAGACGCCCTTTGGCCGGCCCGTGCTCCCCGAGGTGTAGGGCATGGCCCCGCGGGGTTCTACTGCAGGACGGCTCGGCCGGGCAAAGGGGGTCACCCAGCTCCGGTAGGATCGGACAGCTGCGACGGGCTCGGTGGCTGCGTCAGATATCTTCTGCGCGGGCTCCCAGGGCGGCTCAACGACAATCGTCTCGAGGCCCGGGGCCGCGGTCGCATTGCCGATCTGCTCGAGAAGGTCGCGATGGATGAACAGGATCTTCGCGCCGCTATCCGTCAGGATATGGTTTGTTTCCTCCTCCTTGAAGTGCCAGTTGATCGGGCAAAAATACGCTCCGACCAATTGGCAGGCGAGGATGATCTCGAAGAATGCCGGTTCGTTACGCAGCATGATGCACACGACATCGTCAGCTCTCACGCCGTGCTCGAAGAGATTGTCCGCGAGGGCCTCGACGTGAGCTTCTAGAGCCTCGGGCTCGATCTGGATGCCACGGAAATTCAATCTGGGGTACACCTGTATCCACCTGTTTGGCCGTAGAGGATGTCTCAGACAACGTGGTTGTGCGACTTGAAATCAGCTGACGTTCGATGACGCATACCGCTGCAGCGCCTAGGGTACAGTGGGCGTTGACAGGTGTCATAGTACCTTGCGGGCGCCGCTCGAACCTCATTGTCCAGAGCGAGGGGTTGCCCTGGCGCGTTCGGTCCAATGGCTTTCGGATGGGGGCCAGGGCCCCGCTGCCACGTTAGAGGAGGGACCCTCTCATCCCCGCCCGATCGGCTAGGCCGTCGCCAGAACCGGACTCGACTGGGGTCGGCGGATGACCATGACTGCAATCGATGCGATAAGGCAGGCTGCGCCGGCGGCATAGAGTGCAGGCGTGTAGGTCAAAAGCAGCGTTCGAGTCAGTCCCGCACCGTAAGCTGCGACGGCCGCGCCCACCTGGTGGGCCGTGAAGATCCAGCCGAATACCATGCCGGCGCGCTCGCGACCGAAGTACTGCGCGGTCAGCCGCACTGTGGGAGGTACGGTTGCGATCCAGTCCAGCCCATAAAACGTGGCGAAGAGCACGAGGCCGTAGAAGCTGAACTCGGAATGAGGCAGCCAGAACAGCGAGAGTCCACGCAGTCCGTAGTACCAGAACAGCAGCTTGCGGCTGTCATAGCGGTCTGACAGCCAACCTGAGCTGATCGTGCCGAAGAAATCAAATGCACCCATCATCGCCAGAACGGATGCGGCCGGCACGGCGGTCATGCCATAGTCGCTACACAGAGAGATAAAGTGCGTCTGAATGAGCCCGTTGGTGCTCAGTCCGCAGATGAAAAACGTGCCGGCGAGAATCCAGAAGTTCGGACTCTTGGATGCGCTGGCGAGCGCTCGGAGCGGCTCGCCGAGGCTCATTTTCTGGGTGGGGGCGCGCGCAGCCCGCTCCGCAGGATCTGCGCCATAGGGCGCGAGGCCAAGCTCCTCGGGACGGTCGCGCACGAGCAAGAGCACCAATAGGGCAACGCTTGCGCAACTAGCGAAGACGGGAACGATCCCCAGGCGCCAACCGAAATGCTCGATCAGCCACGCTGCGATCGGCAAGAAGAGCAGCTGTCCCGTAGCTGAGCTTGCGGTGAGCATACCGACCACCAAGCCGCGGCGCTTGTCAAACCACCGGTTGGACACCACGGCGCCGAGAACCAGGGCAGTCAGACCTGAACCGAATCCGAGCACCAAACCCCAGAGAACCTCAAGATTCCACAGGTGGATCATCTGCGTGGCCAACGCCATCGCCAGCGCGATGAGGCCCAGTGCGGTGCAGATCACCTGGCGCAGTCCAAAGCGCTCGATAAAGACCGCAGAAAACGGTCCGAGCAAGCCAAAAAGTGCGAACCGCACGGCAAGGGCCGACGAGATCTGCTCGGTGGTCCAACCGAACTCCTTGCTGATCGGCCCGATCATCGCGCCCGGCAGGCTCAGGGCGGCGGCCGAGGTCAGCATCGTGAGAAAGGTGACGAACGCAATGACCCAGGCGAAGTGGATGCCGCGTCGCGCGAGCCAGTCGGACAGAGGTTGGGCAAACAAAATGGATCCTCGCAGGAAAGGCGGGTACCGGAGAGCGCATGCCGGCTTCAGGCCGGACAGACCCTAACCGAAAGATCTGGCGTCATCCAAGAGCTCCTGTCGGGCCGATTGGAGAAACTCGTCCGAGATCGGATCGCCCCGGGTCGCGCGGGCCAAGGCGAGAGCGCCCACGAGAGTGGCAAGATGCGCGAGTGCCTGCTCCCTGGCAGAACGTGCTCGGCGCTTGCCGAGCAGGCCCGTCAAGGTATCGGCAAGGCCCTTCACCCCCTCCAGAAATGCGCGGCGCACGGGCTTCTCTTCGGCTTCCCGCGCGACGTCCACGGCAAAGGAGGCCAGCGGGCAGCCTTTGGCAGACTCGTCGCGCTGCCGCGTCGACAGATACTGGCTGACGATCTGCGCATACGCGGAGCGCCTGTCTACTGCCTCGTCGATGCGCCGGGACCAGCTCTGCTGCGATTGATCGAATGCCTTGCTACACGCGATCGCGGTCAGTTCGTCCTTGGAGTCGAAGTGGCCGTAGAATCCGCCATGGGTCAAACCGGCCGCCGCCATCAGATGTTCCACACTCACGCCGCGAAATCCGTGCTCGCGGAACAGGCGCGCCGAGACCTCTTCAATCGCCTGGCGATTGCGTTCGGATTGTTCGCGTGAAACCCGTGGCATGGCGTGCTTCGTTCTGATCCGATGAGCGCCTATAATAGATGATGAGAATCATTTATTCAAGGGGGCTTGCCAGAACGGGCCAGCCCAGAGTCCGACTGACAGGAAAGACAGGGAGGATGCAATGCGATTTCTGATCATTGGTGCTGGCGCGCTCGGCGGCTATTTTGGGGGACGCTTAATCCAGGCCGGGCAGGACGTGACCTTTCTTGTTCGGCCAGGACGTGCAGCCGAATTGAACGCCAGTGGGCTCGTCATTCGCAGCCCGATGGGGGATCTGGATATCCCACACCCCGCCCACGTCCTCGCCTCGGAACTGCGCGACCCGTTCGACGTGATTCTTCTGGCTTGCAAGGCGTACGACCTTGCGCAGACGATCGAGGACTTCGCCCCGGCGGTAGGACCAGAAACTGCGATCCTGCCGGTGCTCAACGGCATGCGCCACCTGGACACGCTGGATGCTCGCTTCGGGGCCGAGCGGGTACTCGGCGGCCACTGCTTGATTTCGGCAGTGCTGGACGCAAAACACGTGATCCGGCATCTCAATGACATGCACGTCCTGGGTTTCGGAGAGCGCGCCGGGGGCTTGTCCGCGCGTGTGAATGCGATCGCTCTGGCCTGCGCAGGCGCAGGTTTCGTTGCTCAACCCAGTGCGGTGATTCTCCAGGAAATGTGGGAGAAATGGGTCTTCATCGCCAGCGCGGCTGGTATCACTTGCCTGATGCGCGCCTCGATCGGTGACATCGTCGAGGCGGGCGCTGGCGATCTCGCTCCGACCCTGTACGACGAATGTGCAAGGATCGCCGAGGAGGCCGGCTTTGCGCCGCGCCCCCAAGCAAAGCAGCGCGGCCTTGCGGTGCTGACCGCAGCGGGCTCGCCGATCACCGCATCCATGCTGAAGGATATCGAACGCGGGAGTCGGACCGAGGCCGACCACATCCTGGCGGATCTTCTCAGGCGCGCCCGAGGCCCGGCGCAAGCGGGCGCGCTACTGCCGATTGCGCTCGCCCACCTGAAGGCCTACGAAGCCCGGCGAGAGCGAGAGGCCTTGGCTCAGCGGACGCCATAGTCGCCGCAGAGCAAGCTTAGACGCGGCGTGGCGCGACGGGGTCGCACGCCTCCTTTGGTCCGATGCTCCAGGCTACGAGCGCTGCGCAGGCCAGAAGTAATGCGGAACTTGCGGCCGCCGTCGCCACGGCCCGACCGATCGCCTGACCGCCACCCGTTGTGAGCGCGCCAAAGGCTGCCACTCCGAGCGCGCCGGCGGCCTGACGG
>CAJCID010000027.1 GCA_903970305.1 Rhodospirillales bacterium
GGGCGCAACCGCCGGTGCACCCATCGAAGGAACCCTGCACAAGCCGCTCACCAAGCCGGCCACGGGAGAGCCTAAGAAGGACGAGAAGAAGGAGAAGAAGCAGGTCAAGTCGGCTGCACTGTCTTCGACCTGGCAGGATGATGCCGCCAAGAAGCGCACCATCAAGACCCGCGGCGACACCTTTGGTGGCGGCTGGCGTGGACCGAAGGGCGGCGCGCGGCACAAACATGCCGATGACAGCGGCAGCGCAAACTTCCAGGCACCTTCGGAGCCGATCGTGCGCGAGGTTCATGTCCCCGAGACGATCACGGTCGCGGATCTGGCTCACAAGATGGCCGTCAAAGCCTCCGAAGTGATCAAGCAACTGATGAAACTCGGCCAGATGGTCACGATCAACCAGGTGCTCGATCAGGAAACGGCCATGATCATGGTCGAGGAAATGGGTCACCGGGCGGTCGCGGCCAAACTCGACGATCCCGAGGCGTTGCTCACCGAGAGCGATGAGCATCACGACGCGGTGGCCGAACCCCGTGCCCCGGTGGTGACGGTCATGGGTCACGTCGACCATGGCAAGACATCCCTTTTGGACTACATCCGCCGCACCCGCGTGGCCAGCGGCGAGGCCGGAGGCATCACGCAGCACATCGGTGCATACCATGTCGAGACGCCACGCGGCGTGGTCACCTTTCTCGACACCCCGGGCCATGAGGCGTTCACGGCCATGCGCGCCCGCGGCGCGAAGGCCACCGACATCGTGGTTCTGGTCGTGGCCGCAGACGATGGCGTCATGCCCCAGACCAAGGAGGCGATCGCGCATGCGAAAGCGGCGGGCGTGCCGATCGTGGTCGCGGTCAACAAGATCGACAAGCCCGAGGCGAATGTCGAGCGCGTCAAACAGGAGCTGGTCACAGAGGGTGTGGTTCCCGAGGAATACGGTGGCGAGTCGCCGTTCGTGAACGTCTCGGCCAAGACCGGCGAAGGCATCGATTCGCTCTTGGAGAACGTATTGCTCCAGGCCGAGGTACTCGAATTGACTGCGCCCAAGGACGCGCCGGCCAAGGGACTCGTGATCGAGGCCAAGCTCGACAAGGGCAAGGGTCCGGTTGCGACCATCTTGGTCCAATCGGGCACGCTCAAGCGCGGCGACATCGTCTTGGCCGGATCGTCCTTCGGGCGAGTGCGCGCGATGCTCGACGAGTCCGGCAAGTCCGTCCAGGAGGCAGGACCATCGATTCCGGTCGAAATCCAGGGCTTGACCGAAGTGCCGCCGGCGGGCGAGGAGGTGATCGTGCTGGGTGACGAGCGCAAGGCCCGCGAGATCGCACTGTTCCGGCAGGGCAAGTTCCGCGATGTGAAGCTCGCCAAGCAGCAGGCCGCCAAGCTCGAGAACATGTTCGAGCAGCTCGGCGAGGGGGAGGTCAAGTCCTTGCCCCTCATCATCAAGGCCGACGTGCAGGGCTCTCAGGAGGCGATCGTGCACGCGATGAACAAGCTCTCGACCAGCGAGGTCAAGGTCCAGGTCGTGCACTCGGCAGTGGGCGGCATCACCGAGTCGGACATCAATCTCGCCATCGCCTCGAAGGCGGTCGTGATCGGCTTTAACGTGCGCGCTGACCAGTCCGCGCGCAAGCTCGCCGAGGGTAGCGGTGTGGACATCCGCTACTACAACATCATCTATGACGCCGTCGACGAGGTGAAGGCCGCCATGTCGGGCATGTTGTCCCCGGAAAAGCGCGAGCAGCAGATCGGGCTCGTCGAGATCCGCCAGGTCTTCCGCATTCCGAAGGTCGGGGCGGTGGCGGGCTGTATGGTCCTCGAAGGCACGGTCAAGCGCGGAGCCTTGGCGCGGCTGTTGCGCGAGAATGTCGTGACGTGGACCGGGGAGCTCGATTCACTCAAGCGCTTCAAAGACGACGTCAAGGAAGTCAAAGCCGGCTTCGAGTGCGGTCTGTCATTGAAGAACTTCGATGACCTGAAAGAAGGCGACCAACTGGAGATCTTCGAGGTGCAGGAAGTCGCCCGAACTCTCTAGAGGGGCAGCCCGACCCCGGCTGGGGTCGGCGCCTTCTTGGAGTGGGCCTCGCGCAGCGATCGCACCTCGGATTGATCCGCCGGATTGCTCTAGCGGAATCCGCCCCGGAACCATTCCCGACTTTGGGCTGGCCGGTTGTGCCCGAATCCAACCCGATGGAACTAAGGGTTTGGCCGTGTCCCGGGTCAGGGTTTCTACTGCCCCCCGCGGTGCTCACTGGCGGTCCTGGCGCATCGGCTGCCCTCGTTGCGGTCTCTGCCTAGGCCCGCCCATCAATATTTCCAGATTCGAATCAACCAAATGGCTGGCTCGCTCGTTAAGGGGAAGGCACGAGTCCTTCAGGGGCTGGCTGCAGGGGAAAAAAGGACAGCGGTAGGCGTTCATTGATTGAAGGGGAAAACGAGCGTGGTCCACGACGAGGAAGCATTGCGTCCGGCGGGAAGCCCCAGACCGGAACAACCAGAGAACGCGACTTTGCGAGCCCGGCTTGCAACTTGGCTGCGTCCCGAATGGTCCTTGCCGATCCTCGTCGTCGCGATCGCCGCGGGGCTGCGGTTTTTCGGCCTCGGCAGCCAACCCCTGTGGCTTGACGAAGGCTATTCCTGGTGGGATGCCCGCCAGACGCTGGCCGACCTGTGGAGCCTCGTGCCCCAATGTGATCCTCATCCGCCGCTCTACTTCGTTCTGCTCAAGGCCTGGACTGATGTGCTCGGAGACGGCACGGTCGCCTTGAGAATGCTCTCGGCGCTCCTTGGCGTGGCCACGACGATCACCGTCATCTTCGCCGGGCGCGAGATCGACCGCCGGGTGGGATGGGTTGCTGGCCTCCTCTTTGCCCTGACCCCGTTTCAGGTCGAGTTCGGCCACGAGGCGCGGCCCTATGCCCTCTTGTGTTTCGGCGCGGCACTGGTGACCTTCGGTGCGCTACGGATTGCCCGGGTGGCACGCGAGGTCTCGAGCGGCCTGAATGCAGGCGCTTCGGCCCCTCTGGCTCGCGCCCCCACAATGGGCGAGCGCGTGCTTGCGATGCTGCACGAACCGGGACAGGCGGCGCTTGCCGGTTGGGCCGCCTTGATGTCCGGCGGCATGATCCTGCTGTGGACCAACAACACCTCGATCCTCATCATCGCCGCCCTGTCCTGCGCGTTCCTGGGCTTGCTGGCGTGCGACCGGGGTTCGCGCCACCTCTTCAAACCGCTGTTCGTGACGCTCGGTCTCGTCGTCCTGCTGTGGTTGCCCTATATCCCGACGCTGCTCGAGCAGGCTCGCGGCGTCGAGTCGGACTTCTGGATCCCCAAACCGGAGGGCTGGCGCTTTGCCAATGAGCTGCGCTTTGTGGTGAGCCTCGATGACTTCGACGCGGTGTGGTGGGCCGTCGCCGCACTGGCTGGCGGACTCATCCTGCTCTGGCGCCGCGGTGCCTGGCGCCAGGCGCTCCTCCTCGGCTGCCTGATCGTGGTGCCGGTCGGTCTGAACTATGCCCTGTCGATGACGATCAAGCCGATCTTCATCGCACGTGCCTTGATCGGTGTCGCACCGGCGGTCGTCCTGGTCACGGCGGCCGCCATCATGCTGATCAGGGGACCCTGGCTGCGCTACTGCGCCCTCTCTCTCGCCATCGCTGCGCACGCATCGGCACTCGGGCTCTGGTATGCGAATTATCAAGGCAAGGAACCCTGGGACCGGATCGCCACCGAGGTCGCCGAGGGTCCCCTGACCCTGCAGGCGGGCAAGAAAGACGTGGTGGTCTTGGTCGCGGCCAACGAACTGGCACTGCCTTTGTCCCACGCCTTCGAGGACATCCACGACTCGGTCACGCTGCAGGGCGCGCCGGCGAACTTCCCTTCGCCGGGCCTTGGGGCCCGTTATCCCTCGGGCAAGTGTGCGCCCTCGGTGCAAGGTCAGAATCTCGCCTCGATCAAAAAGGCCGTGGGCAGCCACCATACGATCTACTTCATCACCCGCAGGAACAATGTCTATGATCCAGGCAACGGGATCGCCAAGTTCCTGCTCTCCCTGGGCCTAAAGCAGATCGCGGTCACGACCTACAATCCGGGCTCGCTCGAAGTCCATGAGTTCGTCGCGCAGAAGAATGCGCCGAGCGTTTTGGCCCACGTCCAGATTGCGGCCGGGCCCGCAGGAGCGAATTGATCCCCCGGGGGTGTACACTCGGTCCAGAGTCATCGAGGAAATCATGGCCCCCCGGCAAACGAAGGCACCGGTCAATCGCAGCTTAAGGATCGCCGAGCAGATCCGGCGCGATCTGGCCGAACTCATCCCCAAGGAAGTCCGCGATCCGCGCGCGAGTCTCGTCACGTTAACGGCGGTCGAACTCACGCCCGATTATGCGCACGCGAAGGTCTTTTTTACGACCTTGCTCGACGATCCGGAAGGCGCGCGTGCCGCGCTAAGCGATCAGGCGGGCTGGCTGCATAGCCTGCTTTTTAAGCGTCTGCACATCCACACGGTGCCGACTCTCCACTTTGTGCATGACGATTCCGTCAAGCGCGGCGTGGGCCTGTCGCGCCTGATCGACGAGGCCAACGCACAGCGCGCCAAGGACTGACTAGGAGGGGGTGCCCCTCCCCCCGGTTTCGTTTGGTCGCTGCATTGTCCTCTCTCATGGCTCGCACTCCCATCCACGGCGTCGTCTTGCTCGACAAACCCATTGGCCTGTCGTCCCACACGGCGCTGGCCCGCGCCAAGCGGGCCTTTCAGGCGGCCAAGGCGGGTCATACGGGCACGCTCGATCCCCTGGCCAGTGGACTGTTGCCCGTGTGCCTCGGCGAGGCGACCAAATTCGCCTCGGACCTTCTCGAGGCCGACAAGGCCTATCGCGCGAGCGTCTTCCTCGGGGTCTGCACGACCACGGGCGACGCCGAGGGAGAGATCATCGAGACGCGACCCGTGACGGTCGATGACGCCGCCATCGAGGCCGTGATGGAGCGCTTTCGGGGCCCGATCGAGCAGATCCCGCCGATGTATTCCGCGCTCAAGCGCGACGGCCGCCCCCTCTACGAGTATGCGCGGCAGGGCCTGACCCTCGAGCGCGCCGCCCGCAGCGTCACGATCCATGAGATCAAGGCCGAGCCCCTCGCGGGCGCGTGCTTCACGCTTTCCGTGCTCTGCTCCAAAGGAACCTATGTCCGCACACTTGCCGAGGACATCGGGCGCGCGCTTGGGACGGGTGCCCATCTGGCGGCGCTGCGCCGGGTTGGCGTGGGGAGTTTGCGCATCGACGAGGCCATCACTCTCGAGGCTCTGGAAGCACTCAACGGCCCGGCGCGACTGGAGCGGCTCCTGCCGGTGGACACGCTCGTGCAATCCCTGCCCCGCGTGGTGCTCAAAGCGGAACTGGTCGGCCGCTTCCAAAACGGCCAGACGGTGTCCGTGGAGGACTGCTTGCCGTCGCCCCGCGTGCGCGTCTACGGGGAATCCGAGGCGGCTCTCCAGTTTCTTGGCGTGGCTGAAATCCGCGAGCCCGGCTGGCTGAAGCCCCACCGGCTCATCGCGAGCGGTCTTTAAGCTGCAACACGAGGCGGGCATTCTTGCAAGGCTTTCTGCCAAACTGAAACGCTCCTGTTATAATGATTGGTTTGTTTCAGGTTCGATCATTTCGACGGGTGCCGGGCCTTCTAGGCCACTTTCGGGCCCTCTGGCCGCGGTTTCGACCCCGACCTATCGAGCCGCCGCCCGTCGTGCGGTTGAACACCCTTCTCCGTTTACTCTAAAGCGAGCCACGCATGCGCCGCGCCCTTCGCAACATCGCCATCATCGCCCACGTCGATCACGGCAAGACGACCCTCGTGGACCAGTTGCTGCGCCAGTCCGGCACCTTCCGGCAGAACCAACAGATCGCCGAGCGGGTGATGGACAGCAATGATCTCGAAAAGGAACGCGGCATCACGATCCTGGCGAAGAACTGCGCGGTCGAGTACGAAGGCACCCA
>CAJCID010000028.1 GCA_903970305.1 Rhodospirillales bacterium
GATGATACGCGCTCGAGGGGGCTTAGGGCGCTGGGTAGGGCGCTGGGTAGGGCGCTGGGTGCGAAGGGTTGAGCGGGTACGCCCGGTCTTCCAGTTTTGGCTGTCTGACTCACTGCAGCATGACCGGGGAGATGAGCGTGAGAGCACGATTTTCGAACGGTTGATTTCAGGCGGCCATGGGACTATACGACGACGAGTGGCGCAGGCTCCACCAGGTACGCAATCGCCTCATTCTTTGGGCCGGGTTGGGTCTTCTCGCCCTCGTCGCGGGCGTGCTGTGGCTCGATGCCCAGGACTGGTCTGGCGCAGAGCGCATGTTGACCAGTGTCGCGGGCTTGGCCCTATGGCTTGCGGGCCTGTCTTACTTCTATTTCCAGCTGATGTTTTATCGTTGTCCGCGCTGCAAGGGCTTGTTCGCTGCGCGCGGCAAGGAGGGCCGGGGACGCTCGTGGCTGCCCCGTGCACGCTGCGGACATTGTGGATTGGGCACGGACTCCGAGGGTTAGGTCCAGCTCAGATCAGTGCGGGTTAACGGCAACTGGCGCACGCGTTTGCCGGTCGCAGCGAAGATCGCATTGCAGACCGCCGGCGCCAATGGGGGAAGCGTGGGCTCGCCCAAGCCGGTCACGGGATAATCGGTCTTGACGAAATGCACGTCGATCCGGGGTGGGGCCGTGGGCATGCGCAAGAGCGGATAGTCGTTGAAGTTGCTCTGCACAATGCGG
Organism: Rhodospirillales bacterium; assembly: GCA_903970305.1. GTDB lineage: Bacteria > Pseudomonadota > Gammaproteobacteria > Burkholderiales > Burkholderiaceae_D > BOG-994. The sequence continues at coordinate 726 of CAJCID010000028.1, forward strand.
CCCTTCTCGAGCGTGAGCTCACAGTACATCAGGGTGCTCAAGCCATCGATCACCGATCCTTCGACCTGATTTTCCGCGCCGCTTGGATTGATGATCTGTGAGCCGATATCCGCCACGACCACGACCCGGTCGAGCTTCAGCTCGCCCTTCTGACTGACCGTGACCTCGGCGACTTGGGCGATATAGCCGCGATGACTGAAGTGGCACGCAATCCCCTGGCCCCGGCCGCGCGGTAGTGTCGCCTTGCCCCAGTCGGCGCGCCGTGCCACCTCGCGCAGCACGTTTTTCATGCGCGCGACGTTATAGGGCAGGTCGTCTTTGCCTGTCCCGGGCACGATGTCCTTTTCACCCAGGAGATCGAGCCTGAAGTCAAGCGGATCGCGGCCCGCCGCGTGGGCCAGTTCATCGACGAAGCTCTGGATCACCCAGGCAAAGACGTTGCTGCCCGGCGCGCGCCAGGGACCCATCGGAATACTGCACTCGATCGGCGTCTGTTCGATCAGACAATTCTGGACCCAGCGCCCGGGGAACTCGTCGCCCGCAAGGCTTGCGCCACTGCCCGGTACGAGCGAGCTCTTGCCGTCCTGCTCGATGCGGTTGGCAAAGGTCACAAAATGGTCGTGCCAGGCGGTGACCTGACCTTTGGCATCAACCCCACCTTTGAGGAAGTGGAATCCGCCCGCTCGGAAGTGGTCGTGTTGCAGATCGTCTTCGCGGGTCCAGGTCAGTTTCACGGGCCCCTTCACGCGCCGCGCGATGGCACCGGCCTCGACGATATAGTCCGCCGACAGGCGCCGCCCGAACCCCCCGCCGCTACGCGTGAGATGCAGGATGATCTTTTCTTTGGCCAGACCCAGTGTCGTGGCCACCAGATCCCGTCCTGCAGCCGGATTCTGGGTCGGCGCCCAGAACTCGATCGTGCCCAGATCCGCGCGATACCAGGCGGTGCAATTTTGCGGCTCGATGCTCGCGTGCGAGATGAAAGGATAGCTGTACGCCGCCTCGATGGTCTTCGCGGCGGCGGCCAGTGCGCCGCTTAAGTCACCATCCTGACGCAGCACGCTCTGGCCGGGACGGGTCGCCAGTTCCTTGGCAAGCGCTGCGAACCCCTCTGAACTCTGTGCGGCGCCTGGACCTTCCTTCCAGACCACCTTGAGGCTCTTGCGCGCAGCGAAGGCCGACCAGGTCGAGGTGGCGACGATGGCCACCCCTGAGACCAATCCGCGCGGATTGTTCGCACTGCCCTCGAGGAGAAAGGCATCCTCCACGCCGGGCAGGGCCTTGATTTCCTCGAGATTGGCGCTGACGGGTGCGCCGCCGAGAACGGGGCACTTGATGTAGGTTGCATAGAGCATGCCGGGCAAGCGGACGTCGATGCCAAAGAGGGGCTTGCCGCTCACGACCGACAGGTTGTCGATGCCTCCCACGCGCGTGCCGATGAGCTTGTAGTTTGCGGGATCCTTCAGCACGACTGAGCCCTGATCGGGCACGGGCACAAGCTGTGCCGCGCTCGCGAGCGCGCCATAGCCGAGTTTACGACCCGTGGCGTCGTGCACGACCGCGGCATCGGCAGCGTGGCATTCGGTCGCAGGCACTCCCCATTGCTGGGCTGCGGCCTGGATGAGCATCGTGCGCGCCGTGGCCCCCAGGCGGTGGAAATCCATGTAGTTGGTCGGCGTCGAGCGCGAACCACCGGCACTTTGGCTGCCGTAGGCCGGATTCAGATCGCCCTGGACGATCTGCACGTCCTTCCAACTCACCTCGAGTTCCTCAGCGATGACCATCGGCAGCGAGGTCTTGATGCCCTGGCCGATCTCAGGCTGCTTGGAGACGATCGTCACCACGCCAAGGGGCGTGATCCGCACAAACGCATTGGGAATGAAGTCCGGGTGACGCACGAACTTGTTGGGCATGGCGGCCGTCGTGCCGGGTTCGGCCTCGGTCGCAGCGACCGTCTCGATCCTTGCCTGGGCGCCGGTCCCGAAAATGCCGATCGCAAAGCCGCCGCCGGTGGCGATTGACTGAGCCAGAAACCGCCGGCGTGCGGGAGAACGCAGTGCGGGCGCGTTCATGTCGCGCTTCCTGGGTTACTGGCCAGTTCGGCAGCGCGGTGGATGCCCCTGCGGATGCGCAGGTAGGTCGCGCAGCGGCACAGATTGCCGGCCATGGCACTGTCGATGTCGGCGTCGCTCGGGTGGGGATTCTGTTTGAGCAATGCTGCGGCGCTCATCAGCTGGCCCGCCTGGCAATAGCCGCACTGGGGTACATCGAGTTCCAGCCACGCGCGCTGCAGGGGATGCGCCGCGTGGGCATCGAGCCCTTCAATGGTCGTCACGCTCTTGTCGGCGACACCGGAGACCGGTATCAGGCACGAACGCGTTGGCACACCATCCAGATGGACGGTGCAGGCGCCACACTGGCCGATGCCGCAGCCAAACTTGGTGCCGACCAATCCCAAGGCATCGCGCAAGGCCCAGAGCAGGGGGGTTTGGGGATCGACATCGACATGCCGCTCTTCGGCATTGATTTTCAGGGTGAATGCGCTCATCGGGAAATCTCCTCATCAGACGGGATCGGCGAGCGCCGGCCGGTGGAGACGTTACGCTTGGGCAGTACGCCATCGACCAGGTCGGTCATCCGGGCACAAGCCCCTTTGATCCGGACGGGATGGTAGCTCCAATTGGCGGGGTTTGGCGGCACCCCGGCCCCGGACGGCAATGATGCGGTAGTGATCGTTGAGTGACCTGACAGTGACCAGACAGTGACGAGACTGCAAGTCCTGGCAGGCCTGGAGATACCGGAGTGCGAGACAGGAGCCGAGCCCAGGAAGCTCGTGCAATAGCTGGGAGTGTGGCCGGGATGGGACGGGGTTAGGCCGGGTTAGGACCGGGTTAGGACCCCGGAGCAGCGCCTTTTTCTAGGGTAGAGCAGGGTACTTGCAACCCGCGTCCGCACAAGTCAGGGCAACGTATACCTCGGAGCGGATCAACCATTGGCCGTCCCGCTTGACCCACTGGGCGGAGTAGCGACCGCCGAGGACGACGGGTCCGTTCGCGCTGCCCAAATGACCGGACCAGCGCCCTATCTCGTAGGCCAGTGGCCAGTTGGAACTGACTTCGACTGAAGTCGACTCTCGCTGGTAGATGATCACAGGTGCGCCGGTCCCGCTGGGTTCGAGCACCTTGCGCGCGGCTTCGAGACCGGAGACAGGCTGTCCCAAGGCACGCCGAATCGAGATGTCGGCCGTCCAGAAACTCGCCACGCGATCGAGATTGCTCTCGGCCAGTGCCTGGGTCTGCGCGAGGCGGGCGGCCCGGATGGCAGCCTCATCGGGCCCGGCACTCGTGGGCGCCATGGCACAGGCACCCAATGAAGCCAGGAGCAAGAGCAAGACGGAACGCTGGAGATTCTTGGCGTGGCGGATCAAAATGACCTCCTCAATTCGATCGCGACAGTTTAAGCGCTTGGAGCCGAGCTTGCCTACCAGGGCAGTTTCAGGGCGGTCCCATCCGGGCCGCTCTTGCAAGACCGCAACCTGTTCAGAGGAGAGCGCAAATGGATCCCGTCGTCCACTTCGAACTACCCTATGAAGACGCCCATCGCATCGCCCGGTTCTATGAGTCGGCCTTCGGTTGGGAGACTCACATGTTAGGCGAAGACATGGGCCACTATGTTCTCGCGACAACGGCCCTCTCGGATGCCAACCGCGAGGGACCCGGGGGGGCGATCAACGGCGGCTTCTATCCGAAAAAGGCCGATTGGCCGGCCCAGCATCCTTCGATCGTGATCGCCGTCGCCGATATCACTGCCTCGATGACCAAGGTTGCGCAAGCCGGTGGAGAGGTCTTAGGGGACCCGATGCGGATTCCCGGGATCGGATTGTATGTGTCGTTCTTCGACACCGAAGGCAATCGCGGGAGCCTCTTAGAGGCCGATCCTCGGGAGAGCGTCAAGGAAGTGCGCTAGGCGTTCCCTCGTGCGGGGCCTTGGGCTCCTGGGCGAGAGGCTGCATCGGTGGCGAGCGCCACCCAGGCGGCCTCGCTTCGCCTAGGCGATTCACCCTTGTCCTACAATGAGGTACGAATCGTGCTTTGAGCCAACGGTTCGACTCGAGGAGATCTGGTGTCCCCCGAAGTGTTCAAACATCTGCCCCATCTCCAGGGGAAGTTGACGCCGCCCGAGCGCTCGGAGTTTCGCGCAACGCCTGAGCGTGTGGCTTATTGGGATCAATTGGCCCAGCAGGTGGGACGTCCGCCGACGTGGCGCTTATCCGATCAAGAACTGGAGGAGTCCAGAAGGGCTGTCCTCGGCCAAAGGGAAAGCGGGAAGGACCTTTGGGTGTTTGCGTATGGCTCCCTGATGTGGGATCCGGGCGTGCACTTCGAAGAGGTTCGCCTGGCCGAGCTGGACGGTTTTCGCCGCTGCTTTTCGCTGCGCATCCGTCTGGGCCGCGGTAGCGCTGAGAAACCTGCCTTGATGCTCTCCCTCGAGCCCGGCACGGGTTCTTGTACCGGATTGGCATTTCGCATCGGCGCTGCGGTTCTGGAGGAGGAAATGACGATCTTCTGGAGGCGCGAGATGATCACCGCCAGTTACCGGCCAAGGCTCTTGCCTGCCAGAACGCCGCAGGGGGAAATCGAGTCGCTTGTGCTGACCGCCAATCCAGCCCACCAAAATTATGTCGGTCCGCTGTCGCTTGAGGAGACAGCCCAAACCATCGCGACGGGCTCAGGCGCCTTGGGGACGAACCTGCATTACCTTGAACAACTCGTCGAAAAGCTCGAACAACTCGGGATCCGAGACGACTATGTGCAGCAGCTGATCGTTCGGGTGCGTGGCATCGGGCCGCGAGGCGCAGAGCCCTGCTGAGTGAGCTGGCGACCAAGCGGCAAAGCCCCCCTTTCGGAAGAATCGGCGCCGCGGGTCCAGGGTCGGGATCGTCAGTAAGGTCGGTGTCGTCACTGTAGGTCCCGCGCCGCTTGCGCTGCGGTACCAACGCGGGTTCGTCCCGGCAAATTCGCTCTCATCCGAGCGCCCCTCGACTGCCCTGCCTGCGTGCGCGTTGCAGTGCCGCCCCATAGCGCAAGCCCAGTGCGAGTACGAGCAGGCACACCGCCGCCGGATAGACCGGTCCCTGTAGCGATCGTTTCCCAAATGCAATCGCGAAGCTGATCCAGAGGTAATAACTTCCCACGGTGTGGAGGATGGTCCAGGCGCGACGCCCAACCCAGGCCGCGCTCGCATCAAACGATGTCGCCGCCATTGCGAGGATGAAGAGGTAGGCGATCGCTCCTGTGAATTCGGTGACGCGGTTTGTGGCGAGCGCGAAGGCTTCCGGGTCCAGGCGCGCGAAGGCGATGATTGCGGCCGCGTGCAGCAGATGCGAGCCGGCAAAGGCGAGGCCGAAGAAACGCCGATTGCGCCGCTGCCACTGCGTGATGAGGCCAGGCCAAAGGCAGGCGCTCGCGGACGCGGTGAATGCCAGCAGAAAAAACACGAGCGAGGAGCGCGCGGTGATCCGGATCAGCATGCGCGCCCCGTTGGTGTCCGGGTGCATCGCCGCGACCGAGACGAGTGCGATGAGGAGCAGGCCGAGAAGAAAGCCCAGGAGCGGCCAGCCTTCGAAGGGTCGCGGCTCTTTGGTGGCGGAAGGTCGAGCGCTCATCGTGATTCTCCGGTTTCTCTGGTCGCAGCGGATACCCGAAGATTCTGCGTCGCAACGCCCGCGGTCAATTAAAATACGCAGTGCTTACATTAGGTCCAAGGACAGCGGCCAAGGACGGCGGCCAAGGACAGGACAAGACCATGCCCCGATCCACGAAGAAAGCGAGCACCGCGCCACCGCGCCAGAAGCCCTATCATCACGGCAACCTGCGCCAGAGCTTGCTGGAAGCAGCGCTGGAACTGGCCGAGGAATCGGGCCCGGATCACGTCAGCGTGCGGGAGGTCGCGCGTCGCATCGGCGTCTCCTCAGGCGCGCCGTTTCGGCACTTCGCCAGTCGCACCGCGCTCATGACGGCGCTCGCCGAGCAGGCGATGGGCCTGTTCCGATCCGAAATCGAGGCCGGCCAGAAGCGTGCCCCCGACGATCCGGTAAGCCGCTTGCGCGCGCTCGGTCACGCGTTCATTCATTGGGCCTTTCTTCATCCAACCCACTTCCAGATCATCTCGTCGCGCCATTTGATCGATTTCACGGGCTCGGCGACGCTCGGTCGCGATCTGAACGCGGTGCGGGCCTTGACGGTGGAGTTGCTCGGGCAGTTGCCCGGCATGGGAGCCCGTCCCCCTGGCGCGCATCTCGATTTCGCGCTCCTCGCCCGCGCGACCGTGTACGGTCTCGCGCGCATGAGGGTGGATGGACAGTTTCCCCAGTGGGACATCGAAGAGAACGATGCCTTGCCCGCCGCCCTGGCGTCGGTCGATCTCTTGATCAGCGTCCTTAAGGCGCCCTGAGTGCCGCGTCGAGCCGCCCCCGTCATGCCTGGGGTGCAGCGAGATCCTCGCCCTCCCAATAATCGAGTTCGCCCGAGCGGGAATAGAGCGCATCGATGCTCTTCACCAAGATCTTGTTGCTCTCCGGATAGACGCAGACGTCATTTCGATTGTTCTCGCCGATAACGAGATAGCGGCACGGCTCCGAGCCCTCGTTGACGAGGGCGTGCCCGACCTCCTGCCCCGCCGGAAAACACACGTAGTCGCCAGCGGACAAGGTATGGCGCGCCGCTCCGAGGCGCAGCGTCACGCTGCCTTCGAGCACATACAGATGTTCCTCCTCGAGGAGGTGATAGTGGAGCGGGCAGGACTGCCTGCCCGGAGACAGCTCCTCGATCAACACACCGACGTGGTGCGCCGGATCGCTCGGACCCAGACGTCTGACGCGACTGCCAAAGCGCTCGCCCCTGGACCACTCCTCCCAGGGAAGGTCGGCAACGTGCACGGGTCCTGGTGGTGTCGAAGTGTTCATCGCAAGTCCTTCTCGAATGAGGGCGCTGCGGCCCAGGGGATGGTGCACGCAAGGATCCGCGGGCTTCTCTAGAGAAGTCCCTCAAAGGGAAGGGCCTCGACCAGATCGCCCGGGGCGACCGACGCGCTCGCGTGTGGCAGAACGATCAGGCAGTTGGCCTCGCTCATCGAGCGCAGGATGCCAGAACCCTGTGCGCCCGTCACCCGGACGTGCCAGCCGTCGGGGGCCAGGTAGGCGATGCCGCGCTGGTATTCGGTGCGCCCCGGTTTTTTGGTGAGCGCCGTGTCAGAGCGCACGGTCAGACGGGGCATGACGCGGGGCTTGGCGCCGGCAAGCTGTGACAACGCGTCTTGCACCAAGGCCAGGAAGGTCACCATCACGGCAACCGGATTGCCTGGCAGGCCGAACAAGAAGGCGCTTTTTCCGTCGTCTTCGATGCGTCCAAAAGCCATCGGCCGGCCCGGTTTCATCGCGATGCGCCAGAAGGCGACGTCTCCCAGGCGGGAGAGCAGCGCACGCGTGAAGTCCGCGTCGCCGACCGAGACACCCCCGCTCGTGATGAGCGCATCGGCCCGCCTTACCCCCTGGCGCAACGCGCTCTCGAGCGCCAAGGGATCATCCCCGACCACGCCCAGATCGACGATCTCGACGCCCAGACCCTGCAGCATCCCGTACAGCGTGAAGCGATTGCTGTCATAGATTGCGCCGGGCTGAAGGGGCTCGCCCAAAGACCGGATCTCGTTTCCGGTCGAGAGAATCGCCACGCGCAGGCGCCGCACGACCGGCACGTCCGCGATGCCCAGCGAGGCCAAGAGGCCCAGTTCAGGCGCACGCAGGCGCGTGCCGGCGCACACGGCCGTACCCTGGGCCTTCAGATCCTCGCCGCGCAGCCTCAGGTGCTGCCCGGCTGTCTGGCCGGCCGGTATCGTGACGTGCCCGTCGGCGAAGCTCACGAGTTCCTGGGGCACGACCGTGTCGCCTCGTGGCGGCATGACCGCTCCGGTCATGATACGCACGCATTCGCCAGGACCGATGACTTCGCACCAGGGCTTGCCGGCAAGTGCCACGCCCACCTCGCGCAAGTGCGTGGCACAGCCGGGGATGAGATCGGCGGCGCAGAGCGCAAAGCCGTCCATCGCCGAATTATCGTGGGAGGGCACATCGATTGGCGAGATGACGTCTTCTGCCGTGATCCGTCCAAGCGCCTCGCGCAGTCCGACCCTCTCGAATTCGCAAAGAGGCTCTACACAGCGCGCAATGGTCTGCCGGGCGAGCTCGATCGAAAGCGCTTCGGGATCGTAGCCCGGCAGCTCGGAGGCGACGGTTGCAAGTTCAGGCATGGACGGTGGCGGCGGGCGAGTCGACATTCTCGCCGAAAAACCTGCAGGCCGCGCACGGCGCGCGCCCTCTTGCGAATCGCCTCTCCTAGGCCTCAGAGGCGCGCAACTCTTCCAAAGTGTTGATGTTCCGAAAGGACTCCGGCTCGTCGTCAAAGGGGACGGCCACGGTTTTCAGTCCGCTAGCCCAGGCGTCGACCTTGCGCCCACCGTCTTCGAGAAAGCGTCTGAGCCCGTCTCCGAGACCCGCCCGCAAGAGGCTAAAGACCGGTTGCGCGCGCCCGGCAGTGAACGCCATGGCGACATCGGCCTTTTGGGCATGAAGTGCCGCGGCCAGGCGCTGTGCCAGATCGGCCGCGAGAAACGGGCAATCGCAGGGCACCGTCAGAAGGTAGGGGGTCTCCACGCGTGCGAGGCCCGCCTCGAATCCGGCAAGCGGCCCGGCGAAACCCGTCAATCGATCGGGCACGACCGGATGCCCCAGGCCCGCGTAGGCCTCGAGATTCTGATTGGCACTGATCAGGATCGGCCCGACCTGGGGAGCCAGACGGGCGATGACGTGCATGACCATCGGATAGCCGCGCAGGAGCTGCAGCCCCTTGTCGAGGTGACCCATGCGCCTGCCCTGGCAGGCGTGGCCAATGGCGCGTTCCAACTGGCGCTCGGTCCCAACGTCACGGTCGAGCCAAAACTGTTCA
>CAJCID010000029.1 GCA_903970305.1 Rhodospirillales bacterium
GCTCCGCCGAGCTGCTCTCCGGCGGCAACATCCGCGCCACTACCCGCTGTTTGAAACGTTCTCCGTAACGTGCCATTACTCATCCTCGATGCCCCCTTAAGTATAAAAGTATCGAGGCGACAACTATTCTGCCGCGGGGGGGGCCTTGTGGCGGTACGGAGAGCAGAAACCCTGACAGGCGCCGATTACTACGTCGCGCCGCTCGGAAGTGATCCGGAGGATTTGGAGAACTGTATTCGTATGGAGATTTCCGGTGTCAGCGCAGGCAACAAAGCGGTCATCGAAGAACGTCTGCGCAAAAAAGTGAAACAAGCCGAGAAGAGCCAAAGCAATCTACCGGCGATCGCATCCGTGATCGGATTCAAGGAGCTACTGATCGCGATGGCCAAGGTGAGTGATTTGCCATGACTTGGATAGACGATCACAGACAGAGTGAACAGTTTGCGTCAGATGCGGCGCTTGCCTACCGTCGCGGAGACGAATTGGCAGCACGTGCGCTTTATGTAAAGGCGGCGGAAGCGGAGCAAAATGCGCTTCTGCAGCTGGACGCAACTAAGGCTCGAACACGAGGGGTCACCGCCGTCAGCGTGGTATCTCTCTGGTTTAAGGCTGGCGACTACACGAAAGCCGAGCAGCTTGCATATTCGCATTTGAGTGCTGCGGACATTCCCGCGTTCGCACGATCTGAACTGCGCTCGCTGGTTCAAGCCATTTGGACGGAGGATGCCAAACACCAAGCGGGTGTTTCCTTCCTACCTGGACAGGTCTACGTATCTGTGAGGGGCGGCGAAGTAATCACAGGCGGGGCCCCGTTAGATCTGGTCATGGACAAGGTGCAGACTATTCAGTCCATCTTCTACCGAACAATTGAAGAGGCGAAGAGTATGCCTCTGCGGAAGCGCGGAGGGCCGAATCGTGAAATACAGGAGGCGTGTCGACCATGGCTCTTTCAGGCACCGCCGGGCAGTTATCAGTTTAGTGTCGCGATCCAGGAACCGGTGCAGAAGGATTTCTTCAACGAGGACACCCGACCGGCGGCAATCGCAGAGCGGTTTCTGGATATTTTGCGCGCAACTGCATCTGGCGAGGCGGAGCAATTGAACCCGCTCGTGCCCGACCAAGGATACCGAGCAACGTTCCTAAAACTTGCTCGTAACTTGGCGCCAACCGGAAAGCTTTTCGAGGAATTGCAGTTGCGCACTGCCGGCACCGGCAGTCCTGTATCTCTAAGTCCCGAAAGTCGGCGCCAGATAAGCGCATCGCTTAAAGCTGAACAGCCTCAGGCCAAGCCATCTGTAGAGCAAACGGAAGTCGTCTTGCGAGGCACGCTGCGAGCGCTCGATCTCGACAAAGACTTCATTGACGTCGCAAGCGAGGGGGCCTCGTACCATATAGTCGGCTTGAAGGACGCACTCGATGATGTTATTGGGCCAATGGTCAACCGCTTGGTTATCGTGCGCGCACTTCGCTCTTCCAATACCAATATGGTGCAGTTCGTTGACATCGAATTAGACGAATAGTCCGACATGGGCTGAATGGCGTAAGACCAACGCACGCGCCAAGCAGCACGCTCTTTCCCAATCCACGGTATTTAACAGGCGCTTCAGACCTGCCCCCGCAGCCCCGGTTACCCACCGCCCGATCCGCGCGTGCCAGAGAGGGGCCGCACGCATCGGACCGTGGATAACCGGGAATCTCGAAGCGCTGACGATCGCGGGCATTCGCATGTCAGGTTCCGGCCTGGAAAACCTACACAGTGCCTACATGGCGATCAGAAAGCGAAAAGGCCAGTCTCACGGACTGGCCTAATCGGTTGTTTTCTTTGGTTGCGGGGACAGGATTTGAACCTGTGACCTTCGGGTTATGAGCCCGACGAGCTGCCAGACTGCTCCACCCCGCGTCTGAAGACGACAATTATAGCGCAAATGGGGACGCACTTCAACGGCTGGCGCGTCCCGCCAGATCGATGCCAAGCTTGCTACACTTGGGGAAATGAACTTTTGCTCCACCTGCGGCCACTCTCTGACGACGCGCATCCCCGACGGCGACAATCGGCCGCGCTACTGCTGCGATCACTGCGGCGCGATCCACTATCAGAACCCCAAACTGGTCGTCGGCACTGTCCCCGTCTGGGACTCGAAGGTTCTGCTCTGCCGGCGAGCGATCGAGCCACAACGCGGATACTGGACCCTGCCGGCCGGATTCCTGGAAAACGATGAGACCGCACCAAATGGAGCAATCCGCGAGACCACCGAAGAGGCGGGTGCGCGCATTGAGCTCGGCCCGCTTTTTACCATGCTTGACGTCTTGCACGTCCATCAGGTCCATGTCTTCTATCGAGCTCAACTGATCGACACCCGATTCGAGCCGGGCATCGAGAGCCTCGATGTCCAGCTCTTCGAGCAATCCGACATCCCCTGGCCAGAGCTCGCCTTTCGCACGGTGTCAGAGACCCTGCACCACTTCTTCGAGGATCGCAGCCGGGGGAAGTTCGAGCTGCACGTGGGCGCCATCAGCTGGACACCCCGCCCGGGTTACCCGGCCGAAGCCGCGACGGCCGGCCCCTCCTCTCCTTGATCACCTGGCTTGAACCCGGCCGACCCTTCCCACCAGTCTCGGCCGCGCTGAGCGATCCGCCCGGCCTTTTGGCGGCCGGTGGGGAGCTGACTCCCGATCGGCTTATCGACGCCTACCGCCAGGGTATCTTTCCGTGGTTCAACGATGGCCAGCCGGTGCTCTGGTGGAGTACGGACCCAAGGATGGTGCTCTTTACGGAGGAGTTTCGGATCTCTCATTCGCTGCGCAAACGCTTGTCGAAAATGAGCACAGCTTCCGAGACGGGTTGGGAAGTGCGTGTTGATAGTGCCTTTGACGCGGTGATGGCGGCCTGCTCCGGACCGCGTCTGGGGCAGGACGGCACCTGGATCACGCGGGCCATGCGACTCGCCTACGGGGAACTGCACCGGCTAGGGGTCGCCCACTCGGTAGAAACCTGGCGGGATGGATCCCTGGTGGGGGGTCTCTATGGTCTGGCGATTGGCCGGATGTTCTATGGCGAATCGATGTTCACGCGCATCCCGGACGCCTCAAAAATTGCTTTGGCGCATCTGGTTACCTACCTCCGACACGAGCACTTTCCCATGATAGACTGCCAGCAGCAGACGGCTCATCTTGCATCCTTGGGTGCGCGTGCCATCGCGCGAGATGCCTTCGCCGATCAGTTGCGCAGTCTGGTCGATCTGCCGGGAATCAAAGAGTGGCCCAAGCGCCTTGTGGTCTGAAGCCACGATCTATCTTTTTGTACCTGAGGACCCGTCGCGCATGACCCAGCTCAAGGAACTGCCCTTCTCCGCGCTGCAGTTCTACGCCACGGCAACCTATCCCTGCAGCTATCTGAGCGAGCGGCATGCCCGCTCGCAAGTGGCCACTCCAAGCCATCTGATCAATGCCGACGTCTACAGCGAACTGGTGCGATCGGGTTTTCGTCGAAGCGGGCTCTTCACCTATCGGCCCTATTGCGACGGCTGCCGGGCCTGCGTGCCGGTCCGGGTGCGTGCCCGGGAGTTCGCGCCGAATCGCAGCCAACGCCGCGCCGCCAATCGGCACCGGCATCTGCAGGTGCGTATCTGCGCCTTAGCCTTCGATCCGGAGCACTACTCGCTTTATCTGCGCTACCAGATGAATCGTCACGCCGGCGGCGGGATGGACCACGACAGCCGCGATCAGTACAGCCAGTTCCTGCTGCAGAGCAAGGTCAATACCCGTCTCGTCGAATTTCGGGAGACGACCGGACCGGACGCGGGTGTGCTGCGCATGGTCAGTATCATCGATGTCTTGGATGATGGACTGTCCTCAGTCTATACCTTCTACGATCCGGATCTGCCTCGCGCAAGCCTGGGCACCTATAACATTGTCTGGCAGATCCGCCAGGCGTTGGATCTGGGTCTGCCCTATGTCTACCTGGGGTACTGGATCGCCCAGAGCCCGAACATGGCCTACAAGTCCAATTTCCGGCCCATCGAGGCGCTTGCCAACGGGCAGTGGGAGACATTGCGCTTGCTCGAGGAGTAATGCGAGCGCAGCCGTTCCTTAAGCTCCCCCTCCCGCGGGTCAGCGCATGATGTACCGGCTCGCGAGGCCACTGTTCTTTTCGCTGGATCCCGAGCAGGCCCACGCCGTGGCTCTGGAGAGCCTGCGCATGGCCCATGTTCTCGGACTGCTCGCTCCTCTCGCGCGCTCCATCCCGGAAGACCCACGGGATGTGATGGGAATACGCTTTCCGAATCCCGTCGGACTCGCCGCAGGCCTGGACAAGGACGGGCGCTATATCGGCGCCCTGGGCGCGCTCGGTTTCGGGTTTATCGAGGTGGGCACGGTCACGCCGCGCCCACAGCCGGGCAACCCTCGTCCGCGCCTGTTTCGCCTCCCCGAATCTGAGGCACTCATCAACCGGATGGGCTTTAACAATGGCGGCCTGAACGCGTTCCTGCAGAATGTCCGAAGAGCGCGCTTTGCGGGTGTGCTTGGTCTGAACATCGGAAAAAACGCCGACACCCCGCTTGAGCGGGCTGCGGAGGACTATCTGACCTGCCTGGAGGGCGTCTATCCCTACGCCAGTTACGTGACCGTCAACATCTCCTCGCCCAATACCAAGAACCTGCGCCAGCTGCAGGACGCAGAGGCTCTTGGCGCACTGCTGGGTCAGCTCAAGGATCGACAAGCGCGTCTGGCCGACCGTCACGGTCGCTATGTCCCCTTGGTTCTCAAGATTGCCCCCGATCTCGATGAAGAGGCCATCGTGGGAATCGCCGCTGCTGCGCGAGCGCACGCGATCGACGGACTGATCGCGACCAACACCACCGTCTCGCGTAGCGAGGTCTTGGGCCAGGCTCACGCCGAGGAGCCTGGCGGGCTGTCCGGAGCGCCGCTCGGGGAGGCCTCGAACCGCGTCATCCAGAGTCTCGTCAAACGTCTCGAAGACTCGATTCCCGTGATCGGCGTTGGCGGCATTCTGAGTGGCGCAGATGCGAAGGGCAAGATTGCCGCCGGCGCGCGGCTCGTCCAGCTCTATACGGGACTCATCTATCGCGGTCCGGACATCATTGCGCAGTGCGCACGCGCGCTGCGCGGCTAGGCGGCAGATGGACATCGGCGTGCCTTTAGAAGTCAAAGGCGGGGAAGCCCGGGTGGGCCTCACACCGGCTGCAGTCAGAACCCTGGTGCACTTGGGCCACACGGTCGCAGTCGAAGAAGGCGCGGGCCAGCGTGTCGGTTTCCCGGACGGAGCCTATGTCGAATCGGGAGCCCGCCTCGCCCTCGATGCGGCAGAGATCTACTGCAGTGAGCTGATCGTCAAGGTCAAGGAGATCCAGGCAAGCGAATACACACTACTGCAACCCGGATCGATCGTATTCGCCTACCAGCAACTCGCGCCCACGCCCCTGCTCTTGGCCGCCGTCCTCGACAGGCGCGTGGCGTGTATTGGCTATGAGACGGTGGAGGACGAGGCAGGGCGGCTTCCCCTGCTCGCGCCGATGTCGCGCATTGCGGGCTGCCTCGCACCACAAATCGCCGCGTGGGCACTCTGGCAAGGTGTGTCGGACCGCGCCAGAGCGCGCCTTGACGGGCCAGGCATCCTGCTGCCCCCGGTCACTGGTTTGCCGGCCGCCAAGGTTGTCGTCGTGGGTGCTGGCAATGTGGGGTATGAGGCCGCGCGCCTTCTGAGTGCGATGGGCTGCGAGGTGGTGGTCTTCTCGCGAAGCGAGCGGGGGTTCGAGCAACTCAGGGCACTCCCTTCGGTTCCGGTCGCAACCCGCATCCTCTCCGAGTGCGATCTGGATGGGGAACTTCGTGACGCCGCCGTCGTGATCGGTGCGGTGCTTGAGCCTGGCCGGCTGTCGCCCAAGCTCATCACGCGCGCGATGCTCTCTTCCCTGCGCGAAGGTGCGGTTCTGGTCGACGTTGGCATCGACCAGGGCGGTATCGCCGTCACGTCCCGACCTACCACGCTCGCCGATCCGCTCTATGTGGAAGAGGGGATCCTGCACTACTGCGTGCCCAACATTCCGGCCCTGGTGGGGCGCAGCGCAACGCTGGCCTTGGTCAAGGCCACCCTACCCTACGTGGAGCGCGTCGCCAGCCTCGGTCTTCTCGAGGCCGCACGCGCAGATCCGGGACTGGCGCGAGGCGTGTGCACCTTCGAGGGCCAGATCACCGACCCCAGACTGGCGGTCGATACCGGACGCCCAAGTAGTCTTGGGCCCTGGGCCTAAGACCGCGCGGCAGTCTTATCCCTTTGCGCTGGTCCGGTGGCGTCGGTGTCGCCCACTGGGCGAGTTGGGTTCGCACACATTCCGCCCGGACCTTGCCCACCTGGACCTAGACTAATTTTCACGATGTGATATAAAGAGGGCTGATCCCGCATTGCACCATGAGCGAATCCCAGCCCAAGAAGACGGCCATTCAAGTCATAGAGCGCATGATGGCTCTGCTTGATGCACTTGCAGAGAACCGCGATCCGGTGAGTTTGAAGGAGCTCTCGCGCGGGACCGGATTACACCCCTCGACGGCGCACCGCATCCTAAATGACATGGTGATCGCCCGCTTTGTGGATCGCACCGACCCCGGGCACTACCGGCTGGGCATGCGCCTGCTCGAACTGGGCAATCTGGTCAAGGGGCGCCTGAACGTGCGCGAAGCCGCTTTGGAACTGATGCGCAACCTGCACAAGGTCACCGGCCAAACCGTGAATCTCTCGGTGCGCCAGGGTGACGAGATCGTCTACATCGAGCGGGCCTACAACGAATTCAGTGGCATGCAGGTCGTGCGCGCGATCGGAGGGCGGGCGCCTCTTCACCTGACCTCGGTGGGCAAACTCTTCCTCTCGGTAGATGAGGCCAAGAACGTGCGCAGCTACGCGACGCGCACGGGACTCGCTGGCCACACCCAAAACAGCATAACCGAGCTCGCGCGACTGGATCGCGAGCTCGCACTCGTGCGCGCGCACGGCTACTCACGGGATAACGAGGAACTCGAGCTGGGGGTGCGTTGCATGGCGGCCGGCATTCATGATGACACCGGGAAGTTGATCGCCGGACTCTCCCTGTCTGCGCCGGCCGATCGTCTGCAGGAATCCTGGCTCAAGGACTTGACGAGCACTGCAGCGCGCATCTCGCGGGCGCTCGGCTATGAAGATCCTGGCTCTGGGGGCTCGGAAACCCTAGCCCCGAGGTGAGTGGGTCCGTCTTGGCGGGCTCAACTCGTCACGCGCCGTACGTCGGGCTTGGCGAGCCCTGGCGCATTGGAGACTGAACCGCGGGTCGCCTCCATCCACTTCTTGATGCGATTGGCATCCCCAAAGCGGGTGTACTTGCCAACCGAATCCAAAAGCACGATCAGCACTGACTTGCCCTCGATCCTGGCCTTCATGACGAGGCACTTGCCTGCCTCGACGATGTAGCCGGTCTTTTGAACGGTGATGTCCCAGCCCGGATTCGACACGAGCGAGTTCGTGTTCCGATACGCGACCATGTGCCGCCCCACCGGAACTTCGTAGCCGGCGTCGGTCGAGAATTCCCGGATCGTCGCATTCTCCGAGGCGGCCTTGAGCAGCTTCGCAAGGTCCTCGGCACTGGCCACATTCTGGCTTGACAGGCCCGTTGGATCGTTGAAGTGAGTGCTCAGCATGCCAAGCTGAAAGGCCTTCTCGTTCATCGCTTCAAGACAGGCAGCGAGACCTCCCGGGTAGCTGCGGCACAGCGCGTGAGCGGCCCGGTTCTCCGAGGACATCAGCGCGATGTGCATCAGGTCGCGGCGCGAGAGGATCGTGCCGATGATGAGCCGAGAGCGGGTATTTTTTTCCGTATCCAGGTCCTCATCGGTGACTTCGATCGCTTCATCCATCGACTGATGGGCCTCGAGGACGACGAGCGCAGTCATCAGCTTCGTGATGGAGGCGATCGGCAGGGCAACGTCGGAATTGCGCGAGAACAGTACGTCCGAAGTCTTGTCATCCATGACGAGGGCGACGCTCGAGCGCAATTCGAGCGCGCCAGGTTCTTCCTGACGA
>CAJCID010000030.1 GCA_903970305.1 Rhodospirillales bacterium
CTTCGAGCCAGTGCCATTGCGTCGTGATGCCGGGCTCAACTCGCGCGCGCGCGATCGAGACCTCCGGGTCCGAAGCGAGGTTGGCCAGTTCGTTGATGAAGCAGCCCTCGACCGTATGGAACTCAGCCTGTGGATCGATCGGACGAATTTCGGCCTGCATTGTGGTCTCCAGAAGAGGGTCTCATCCAAAAGGCGCTGCCGTTTCGAGGAGTGCGACAGAGAGCATAACGCCTGGACTCGTGAACCGCCTCTGCGTATCTAGGAGCTTGGGGCGGCCTTCAGGTGAACCTCGAGAAAGCGCTCGACGCGCGACCAAAAATCGATGTCGTGCTGCTCGATCATCCAACCATGTCCCTCGTCGGGGTAGACGATCCACTCGACATCCTTGTCATTTTTCTGGACGGCCGAGAGGAATTTTTTCCCCTGCTCGAGCGGCACGCGCCTGTCATTGGCCCCATAGGCCATCAGGAGCGGTTGGGTGAGCTTGTCCGCGTTCGCCAGAGGAGAGGTCGCCGTGAGCTGTGCGGCGTCCTTCACCGGGTCGCCGATCATGATGGGCATCGAGGTCGCGAGCGTCTCGAGGGAAAGGTCATTCCAGGACTGCGAATACATGAGCCCGATGTCGGTCACGCCAACCCATTCGAAGCCACACCGAAAGAGTTCGGGATCCTTGATGAGGCCCATGAGCGTCGCATAGCCCCCGTAGCTCGCTCCGGCAATGGCGATGCGCTTGGGGTCGGCGTGCTGGCTCTCGATGGCCCACCTGGCGGCGTCCGACAGGTCGTCCTGCATGGCCAGGCCCCACTGTTTCCATCCGGCGCGAAACAGCCGCCAGCCAAATCCCACCGTCCCTCGATACTGCGGCTCGATGACGAGATAGCCGCGTGACGCCAGAAACTGGGGGATGCTCGACCATTCCCAACTGGCGTCCCTGACCCAGGGCCCGCCATGAACCAGGACAACGGTCGGGAACGGCTTGTCGGACTTGCCCGGGGGGGTCGTCACGTAGACTGGGATTTGCATTCCGTCGCGGGCCTTGAAGGTCGCGAAGTCACGCCGGCCCATCTGGGCTGGTGTGATGCCTGGCATCGAGTCGCCGATAAGGATGAGTTGGCCGCTGTCCTTGTCAAAGAGATAAAAGCGTGCGGGCTGACGGTCCGAAACGGCCGTGACCAGGAGCTTCTTGGACGCAACGCATTCACCGCAAGCGATCCGATTGACCGTGTCCGGCAGCGCCTTGTCGATCTGGGCCTGGATGTTCTTCAGACGCGGATCCAACCAAGCCGAACCGGTGGCATCGGTCACATAGTGATAGCCAAGAATCTTCTTCTCGTCGGGATCCAGTTCGGCCTCTCCGAAGTAGTCAAATCCGTCGACCTGGAAGACTGGCTGATCCTCCAACTTGTGGTGCTCCAGATCGTATCGATACAGTGACTCGGCTCCACCGCTTGGCCGGGCCAGTACGTAGAGGCTACCGTCATAGCCGATGAAGCGGGGAGCAATGCCGCCACGAGAGCCAAAAGGATCAAAGTGCGCCAGAGCCTGCCAGGTGTTCACGTCGGGGGCGCGGTAATAGATGGTGACGCCATGCTCATCGCGGGCCGTGAAGACACGCGGCTCACCGGACTGATCGAACACCCAGGCCTGCGGAAGAGCCGGCAGTCCGGGCTCGACCATCGGCGTGGCACGACCGGTCTTGGTGTTGACCCTATAGGGGGTAATCGTTCGCACCGAGCCATCGACTCCATTCCACTCGACCGAGCCCATGATGACGTCGTCCGATCCATCGCCCACCACCCGCATCAGGTAGCCGCGCTTCGGAAGTGCGAGACCCACTTGGCGGGTCTCCGAAGCATCCCGATTCGCTGCGATCAAAGCGCCATTCAAGTGCTCGAGAACGCCCTGCGCACTCAAGTCCCCGACGCTATAGACCAACCGGTTCTCGTTGAGCCATTGCACGCTCAGGATATCGGTCTCGCTGGAGGTCTGCACGATCTGAGCGTCTTGAGGATGGTCGGTGGGCACGACGACCAATCCGTAGTGCCCGCCCTGGATTCGATGGATGAGCGCCAGATAGTTTCCCTTCGGTGAGATGCTCGCCATCCGGATCTCCGCGTGCCGAAAAAAAGTATCGACACTCAAAGGTTCCGCAGGGAGGGCAAGAGTACCGGCAAACGAGAAGGCGGCACACAGCGCGGCGTGGGCCAGTCGAAGTAACGAGCGTCGTGTCATAGTGCGTTCAGGACGAATCCAAAGACGAGGGTTGATGAATCGAGTCGCGCGGCGCCAATCGCTCGGGAGCCCGATTGAGGAACCCCGAATTGGAGACCAGAATGCGACCCAGAGGATGAAAAATCCCCATCTATTTTGGAGTCATCCAAAAGCATCACCAACCCACGCAGGATTTCGGGACGTCCTTGCGGTCTGGCCCCAGCCCAAAGAGCTGTGATAAAATTGAAAAGATGCGCCCGTAGCTCAGTTGGATAGAGTACTTGGCTACGAACCAAGGGGTCGTGGGTTCGAATCCTGCCGGGCGCGCCATATAAAACAACGGGTTAGCTGCGAAAGTGGCTAGCCCGTTTTGCTTCTCCGTAGGGAATTCGTCACGCTTCCAAGCGCTCCTTATCCCTGCGGTCCACCTACTGCCCAAGTCAGAACGCATTCCCTACATTCAAAACAATGCATTCGAGTGGGTAGTGTTACTAAGCAGTTGACGAAAACTGGCCGAGTGCTATCGAACCGGCCGGCATCATTCAGGCTTTTCGCGGGGCGCGGCAGCTCCTTAGCTCAGAAAGCAACTCTCAAGCTCTGCTCGGTCCTCGGCAGACAGCCCCAGCTTCTTGGCCTCGTCCTGCCAGGTGGCAAGCACTTTGTTCAGGCGTGTTAGGTCTTCATGCGCCTCTGCCGGAGTGAGTTGATAGAACTCGGCGGTCGACATTACCGTACTCAAGTCTGGCTCAGTGCTCGCATCATCCAGGGCGAGCACGTGTGCGTCCTTCTTGGTCGAGGGATTCATGTCGTAGGCCGGCGCCAAGCGCCATCCGACCTTATCCCGGATGAAGCCGTGATTGCGCAGGTGGTCGTCCCGATTGGCAACGGCAACGTTGAATAGCACGCGCCGAAATAGCTCGTGCAGGTCTTCGGCGACTTTGCCCTCGGCTCCCTTCTTTGCGCCAATGAACTCGGCCAAATCCAAATAGGACGACTCCTCGCTGTCGGAGCGTCCCAGTAAGGCGATGGCCGACGTGAAGAATCGCCGTCGGCTGTCCCTGCGGTCAAACCGTTGGGTCACGAAGGTGTGGTAACCCGTGCCAATTCGCTCCAATCGCGAAGGTGCGACACAAACGCCAAACTGCTTCGCAAGTTGGTGCAACAGCATCTCGCGCAATGCCCAGTCATGCTCATCGTCCGCAGCCGGAAACTTCGCAATCCAAAGACGTCCCTGACCATCTCTGAGGTTGGCCTTAGGGCGAGCCCCGCCAAGAGAGGCTCCAGGTGCGACGAGCACCTTCAGCCATTGTTCTAGCAGGTCCAGGTCCTCAACGTTCCTGCGTGTGAGCTCGAGAGCGACGGATTGGAGCTCGCCAAGGTGGCTCAATGCCGGTGCAGCCAGTGCCTCGTTTGCGAGACAACTGCCGTCAATGAACTCCGGAGGTGCACCGCCTTTAAGCTGTTTGTCGCTTTGCAATGGCGAAAACCGTAGCGCTCCCATGCGGGTGATGTCCTGGACCCCGAGAAAGAAATCCCAGGCGCGCAACTCTCGTCGCGCGCGCCCCTGCTTCTTAGCTTCGACCACTTCGCGCCGTTTCATCAGGACCTGTCCCCAACGGTCAGGGCAACTGTCCATGAAGATGCCGAAGTTCGAATCCTTCGGATGGAAGTTTCCGTCGGCCAGAGCCAATTCTGGGTCGAGCGCGAACGCGATGGGATTCTTCAGCCATAGCGGCGAGTACTCGAAGCGTACAGACTCAGCTCCCACGCGGTGCAGCCTTCCCAAATGGGTGAGCGGGCCGCACGTGATGTCGTCGAGCCAGACCTCCAAGCCCTCCGGCAAGGCG
>CAJCID010000031.1 GCA_903970305.1 Rhodospirillales bacterium
CGTCTACGCATCGGGCATCAACAGTGCGCGCCAGATGGCCTGGGGAGACAAGGGTACGCTCTTCGTCGGTGCGTTCAGCGTGGGGAACGTCTACGCGGTGGTCGGGACCAACGGCAAGAAGGAGGTCAAGACCATTCTGACCGGCCTAAAGCAGCCCACCGGGCTGGCCTATCGCGATGGCTCCCTCTACGTCGTCGACGTCAACCGCATCCTGAAGTATGAGAATGCCGAGGCCAATCTCGACAAGATGCCAGAACCCAAAGTCGTCTACGACGACATGCCTCCGTATGCGGCACACGGCTGGAAGTATCTGACGTTCGACAAGGAGGGCTGGCTTTATGTCGCGTTCGGCCCTCCGTTTAATATCGGCATTCCGCCGACGAGCGTCTCGCAGGTCCGCCGCATCGATCCCAATACGGGACTGGCCGAGATCGTCGCTCTGGGTGTGCGGAACAGCGTAGGGGGCGACATCGATCCGCGCACTGGGGACTATTGGTTTTCAGAGAATGCCAGGGATTGGGTCAGCGATGATCTACCCAGTGACAAGCTGAACCACATCTCCCGACTCGGAGAACACTTCGGCTACCCGTATTGTCACCAAGGCAATCTTCCGGATCCCAAATTTGCGATGGGCCACAAGTGTTCGGAGTTCACCCCCCCGGTCCTAAACCTCGGGGCGCACGTCGCACCGCTTGGCATGAAGTTCTATACCGGCAATCAGTTCCCAGCCGATTACAAGAACAACATCATCCTGGCCGAGCACGGATCCTGGAACCGCCACAAGTACCAGGGGGGTCGTCTGGTTCGCATCAAGGTCGATCCTCAGGGGAAAAGCGCCAAGGAGGAGGTGTTCGCCAGCGGCTGGATCAAGGGTGATCACGATTATTCGGGACGGCCCACCGACGTTCTGATGTCCCCCGATGGATCGATTCTGGTGGCGGACGATTGGGCGGGCGCGGTCTACCAGATCAGCTATAAGAAGTAACCATACCCGCTGCCCCCGGCCGGTCACCGAACGACCGGCCGGGATCCTTGAGTCGCCATGAGCCCACTACTACGCATAATCCAGACGTCCGTTCTCATCGCCGGCGCCCTTGTGAATCTGTCCTTCTCTGCAGGCGCCGCCGAATCCTCTGTCATTGAACCTATATTGCCGACTTGCCTTGCCTGTCATGGAGCCAATGGGGTGTCCTCCATGCCGAATGTCCCGTCGCTGGCGGGCCAACCCGATGGATTCGTGCAGTGGCAGTTGGTGTATTTCCGCAGCAAAAACCGGAAAAGCGACATCATGGGTCCGATCGCAGCGAGCCTCAAGGATCCCGAAATCCGGGCCTTCGGGGCCTACTTCGCGAAACTCCCTCCGGCAGATCCCCCGCGCGAGGCCGATGACGATCCTGGCTTGAGCGCACGCGGAAAAAAACTGGCCGAGACGCGCCGCTGTACAAGTTGCCACGGCGACATGTTCACCGGCGCGCAGGCTGCCGCGCGCATCGCCGACCAGCGCGAAGACTATCTCAACAAGGCGCTTACCGATTTCCTGGAAGGTCTTCGTGTGGGCGGCGGCGTTGCTGCGATGCCCGATGCCGTCTTTGGCCTGTCGGCCGATGATCTGCGCGCGCTCGCCCACTATCTCTCTCGTTTCGGGCCACCCTGAGAGACATTGGTGGAGGAAGAAAGGGCGGCCCGGTCAAAGCACAAGTCCGGGCAAGCTTGTAAGGATCGAGATCCGGATCCGACCATCTCTCGTCAGCCCAAATCAGAGGAGCGCACTCCATGAACAGCAGAAGACAGTTCTTCGTCTGGACCACGGCCGCTTTGGCCTCCACGAGCGCGGCGTGGTGGGTCATTCCCGCTCCCGCCTCGGAGGTCTTTGCCGTCAGCCATTCAGAAGCCGAGTGGAAGAAGCTCTTAACGCCAGAGCAGTTTGCTGTGCTGCGCCAAAGTGCGACCGAGCGGCCCTATACCAGTCCCTTGCTGGAGGAACACCGGCCGGGGGTTTTCAGCTGCGCAGGCTGTCAACTGCCCCTCTACTCCTCGAGCACCAAATTTGACAGTGGCACGGGCTGGCCCAGTTTTTGGGCGCCGCTTGCCGATGCGGTCGCCACCGAACGCGATACGTCTGTCGGAATGGTCCGAACCGCAGTCCACTGCACGCGGTGCGGCGGGCACCTTGGTCATGTGTTCGACGACGGCCCCAAGCCCACGGGATTGCGCTATTGCATGAATGGCGTGGCACTCCGATTCGCGCCTGCACAGAGTTAAGCTCGCTCCTACGGCTCGCGTACAAGAACGGTAGGCATCGGCTGGGCCAAGGAGCCGGCATGGTCGCGGTTGTAGTGGAGACCACGACTTTCCCCTCTGGAGGATGCGCTCTGGACGATCAGCGAGGCCACATCGACCAGGTTGCGCAGTTCCAGCAAGTCGCGAGAGATGTGGAACTGGCCGTAGAACTCGGTGATCTCTTCGCGCAGTGCATCCAGCCGGTGCCGGGCCCGGGCCAGACGCTTGTCGGTACGGACAATGCCGACATAGTTCCACATCAGCCGGCGCAGCTCCTCCCAGTTATGCGCCAGCACGACCTGCTCATCCGGATCGGTGACTCGGCTTTCATCCCAGTCGGGCAAGGCGCGTGAAGCTTGGGATTTGGGCGAGCGCACGATATCTGCGGCAGTGGCGCGTCCAAGAACCAGACATTCGAGCAGCGAGTTGCTCGCCAG
>CAJCID010000032.1 GCA_903970305.1 Rhodospirillales bacterium
GCTCGCCGCCAGCCGTCATCAACGCGATCTGCGACGCGATCGGCGTGTCCGATCTGCCCATGCCGGCCACACCCCATGTGGTGTGGAGCGCGATCCAGCAGGCTCATTAAGGAGATTGACTTGGAATCCTTCGCATATAAAACCCCCCAAAGCGTCGCCGAGGCCGTGCAACTAGCGACTGGCGAAGCGAAGCTGATCGCGGGTGGGCAGTCACTCCTGCCCTCCATGAAGCTGGGGCTCGCCGCCCCCTCGGCGCTCATCGATCTGGGGCGCATCGCCGACTTGCGCACCATCAAGGTCGAGACCGGCCAAGTCACGATCGGCGCAATGGCGACCCATGCCAGCGTTGCCGAGTCGGCCGCAGTGAAAGCGGCCATCCCAGCGCTCGCCGAGTTGGCCGCCAATATCGGAGATCGCCAAGTGCGCAATCGAGGCACTCTGGGCGGCAGCCTCGCCAACAACGATCCCGCGGCCTGCTATCCGAGCGCCGTGCTCGGCCTTGGGGCGATGATCCATACCGATCGTCGAACGATCGCCGCAGACGACTTCTTCAAGGGACTCTACGAGACGGCTCTGGATGAAGGTGAACTGATCACCTCGGTGTCGTTCCCGATTCCCAAGCGAGCGAAGTACATCAAGTTCAAACAGCCTGCTTCGCGTTTTTCATTGGTCGGTGTCTTCGTCAGTCAGGGACCGGCCGGAACGCGAGTGGCGGTCACCGGTGCCGGAGCGGGCGTGTTCCGGGTGAAGGCGCTTGAGGACAAGCTCGCGACGCATTGGGCTCCCGAGTCGTGCGCAGGGGTGACCGTCTCAGCCGATGGCCTGAATTCCGATCTGCATGGGTCGGCGGCCTATCGCGCGGCGCTGATCCCCGTGTTGACCCAGCGGGCGGTCGCCGCAAGCTAGTTGGGCCTGGCGCACGGCAACGCCGCACGGCCAGACCGCTGCGGCGTTGTGCCTTCATGGGCTATGCTTTGGATTGCCCACCGCTCGTTATTTGGACTCTCACTTGACTCAGAACCTTCCTTCGAGCGTCGACGCCACCCTGGAGGCTCTCATCGCCCAGGACTATCTGCCCGACCGGGCCCTGGCCACCGCTCTCTACCTGGCGCTCAAGCTCGAACGGCCCTTGTTTCTGGAGGGCGAGCCCGGTACCGGTAAGACCGAGCTTGCCAAGACCGTGGCGACCATGCTGGGCAGACCCTTGATCCGCCTGCAGTGCTACGAAGGGCTCGATCTAGCGGGCGCGGCCTATGAATGGAACTACGCCCGGCAGATGATCGAGATCCGCCTGGCCGAGCGTGATCCCGGTGTGGCACGAGAGGCGCTCGCGGCCGAACTATTTAGCGAGCGCTTCCTGATTCCACGCGCACTCCTGAAGGCGATCGACAGCCGTGCCCCCGTCGCACCGGTACTGCTGATCGACGAATTGGACCGCGCCGACGAGCCCTTCGAGGCCTTCCTGCTCGAAGTTCTCTCCGATTTTCAAATCACCATCCCCGAGTTTGGAACGGTCCGTGCCGTGCAGCCGCCGATCGTCTTTCTCACCTCGAACAGGACGCGCGAGATCCACGATGCGGTCAAGCGCCGCTGCCTGTACCAGTGGGTGGGTTTTCCCGACGCACAACGCGAGTACGAGATTCTCCTGCGGCGCGTTCCGGGCGTCGCCGAAGGACTGGCGCGACAGATCGTGGGCTTCATCCAGAAGTTGCGCGGTATGGACCTCTTCAAGCTTCCTGGCATAGCCGAGACCATCGAGTGGACGCGCGCCCTGATGGAGCTCGACGCCATCGAACTTGATCCGCAGACCGTGCAAGACACTCTGGGCGTGCTCTTGAAGTATCAGGATGATATCGCCCGGATGCAGGGATCCGAATCCGCGCGATTGTTGGCAGAGGTGCGCGAGGCCGCCCGTGCCTGAAGCGCTTGCCTCCACGAGTGCGCCAAAAGCCGGTGCAGCCCCAGGGCGCATTGCCAGGAACGTCATGCACTTCGCGCGCGTCCTAAGGCAGGCAGGCATGCCGGTCGGCACCGATAGGATCCAGCTTGCCTTGCGTGCATTGCAACTGGCAGGACTGGAGAGTCGCCTCGATTTTCATGCTGCCCTGGCGGCTTGCTTTGTCGACCGTCCCGAGCATCGCGCCCTTTTCGATCAGGCGTTCTACATCTTCTGGCGCGATCCGGACCTGTTGGGGCGCATCATGGCCATGATGCTGCCCAGTGTCAGCGGACCGGGCGAGTTGCCGCCTCCTCCGGAGAACCGCAGGCTTGCCGATGCGCTCTTCCCGCTTGAGCGGGGCCGCGCTCCCGATGTTCCGCCGCGCGAGGAAATCGAGATCCACGCCGAGATGACCTGGTCCGATCGCGAGGTGCTGCGCCGCGCCGATTTTGAGACGATGACCGCGTCCGAATGGGCCGAAGCCAAGCGCATGGTCGCCGGGTTGCGTGGATTCTTTGAGCGACTGAAAACGCGTCGCATGCGCGCAGCATCGGGGCCGGGCGTTCTCGACTGGCGCGCCACCCTGCGAAGCGGGGCGCGCGGAACGGATTCCACGCTGCGCTGGCGTAAGCCCCGCGAACGGCGTGCCCCTCTTGTCGTCTTGGCCGACGTCTCGGGATCGATGAGCAAGTATTCTCGTATGCTCCTCCACTTCGCTCACGCGCTCGCCACCAGCGACGTCGAGGTGCACACTTTTGTCTTCGGCACTCGGCTGACCCCTATCTCCCGCCAGATGCGCCAGCGCGATGCGGATATCGCGGTCGCACAGGTTGTCGATGCGGTAGCCGACTGGTCCGGCGGTACCCGCATCTCGTCCTGCCTGAAGGAGTTCAATCGGAGCTGGTCACGTCGGGTGCTCGCTCAGAACGCCACCGTCCTGCTGATCTCCGATGGCCTCGAGCATGGCACGACAGCCGAACTCTCCTTCGAGATGGAGAGACTCTCCAAGTCCTGCCGTCGACTGATCTGGCTCAATCCCCTGTTGCGTTACGAGCAGTTCGAGGCGCGTGCGGCAGGAATCCGCGCGATGCTCCCTTGGGTCGATCTTTTCGTGCCCGCACACAATATTGAAAGTCTCGCGAGTCTGGGCAAGATCCTGGCCCGCGCCAATGAGCGGGCGCCCACCGCGTTCCACTAGAGGTTCCGTCATGCAGCTTGCCAGCGAACAGATGTTGCCCGTCTCCCAGGATCTGGCGTGGAAGGCCTTGAACGACACCGAGGTCCTGAAAGAGTCGATACCCGGTTGCGAGAGCATCACCGCCACCGGAGAGAACACTTATGACGTGGCGCTGACGGCGGCGATCGGTCCGGTCAAGGCCAAGTTCAGGGGGAAGATGCGCCTCGCCGATATCGATGCGCCCAACTCGTACGTCATCCACTTCGAGGGTCAAGGTGGGGCGGCGGGCCACGGTAAGGGACAAGCCACCGTGCGTCTGGAGGCCGTCGGTCCGCAACAGACGCGGCTACTCTACAGCGCCGACGCCCAGGTCGGAGGCAAGATCGCCCAGGTGGGCTCGCGGCTGGTCGACATGGCCGCGCAAAAGATGGCCGCCGAGTTCTTTGGTGCATTTAACGCCCATCTCGCCCTGCGCTACGCGGGAGGGCAAGCCGCGTCCATCGACCAGACTCCCGGGGCGACCGCGCAGGCTCCCATCGCTGCCGCTGCCCAAGGTTCGCTCTGGGCGCGCCTGGGGGCGTGGCTGGCAGGACTGTTCCGCTAGCGTAGCGCTGCCGCCGACGCGCTAGCGCTTGGCTGACTTGGCCGCCTTCTTGCTCTTCGGCGCGAGCATCGTGCCGCGGCATTCCTTGTGCCCGCACCAGCAGGCGAACTCACGCTTGAGCTTCGCCGTATAGGCCCCGTCGATCTCCAGGCCGTAGTCATAGCTGAGCTCCTCGCCGGGCTTGATGTCGCGTAACGCGCTGATGAACACGCGCATCTGACCCTTGACCTCGACCATGTCCGCTTCGCAGTTGGGATTGCAGGAGTGATTGATCCAGCGCGCGGCGTTACCTTTGGCGCCACCATCGATGACGCAGTCGTCGCCGACTGTGAAATAGAAGGTGTGATTGGGCTGCTCGGGGTCGTGCGGATGGCGCCGCAGGGCTTCCTTCCAGTTGATCCGCTCACCTTTGTATTCGATGATGCGCTCCCCTTTCTTGATCAGGCGCGTGGCATACACGCCGCGCCCATGAATCACAGAGCGGCGAACGGAGATGGCGGGGAGAGATTTTTCGGGCATGGAGGGTACTTAAGCAAGAAGGGTGCTCAATCGGGGGCCGGACGACGGACGCAGGGCGGCAGTCTACTGCACTTTGCTGCGGGGCTCCGAGATTTCAGCGATCCACCCTGTCCAGGTCGCGGCGTGTGCGCTGCGGCCAAGCCGGCTTGGCCTGCGGCCTGGACAGGCCAGATCGGTGCGCATTGGGCTGCGCTACACTGAAAGCATGTCCTCGCAGTCACGTGACGGTCCGGCAAGCACCGAGCGGCTTCTCTTCGAGCCGCTCTCTGCGGAGCATGCGCCGCTGCTCTTCCACGCCCTGGACGACGACCGGATCTATCGCTACGTGCCCACGCCGCACGCCGTGTCGATCGGCGAACTGAAGGACTATTTCGGCAAGCTCGTCCAAGGGCCGGGCGAGGATCAATCCCAGATCTGGCTGAACTGGGCATTGCGGCTGTCGGCGAGCGGCGTTTATATCGGAACACTGCAGGCTACTGTGCTGGCCGATCGAGAGGCCTGGATCGGCTATATGATCTCGAGCGCATTCTGGGGACAAGGGTACGCGAGCGAGGCGGTCGCCTGGCTGATCGAGGAGTTGGTCCGTCGCGCGGGGGTGAGCTCGGTGCGGGCCAGCGTTGATCTGCGCAACCGGCGATCTTCCAGGCTGCTGCGGCGAATGGGATTCCTCAAGGAGAGCACGGAGTCTTCCGAGTTGCATGGACAGACCACCATGGATGGCCACTACCGGCTTGCGGTCGCACCCAAGGCACGAGGTTCGACCGAATAGATCGCCGCGAGCGCCGTTTCAAGCGCCGCTAATTCGGGCTCCGTGTTATAGCTTTGCACCGATACGCGCACAAACATCTGGTCGCCATGCACGGTAATGGGCACTTCAATGCGGTAGTCCTCGAAGAGCCGCTTCTGCAGGGCCCGGGGTTCGAGAGGGGGTACCGGTACGGCCACCATCTGGCCAAAATCGCCGGGTCCGCAGAGCCGCTCGAGTCCGACGAGCTGGCCGATCCGCAATGACAGGTCTAGCGCCCGTTCGTGACAGCGTAGGCGCTCGCGATCCCAGTCGTGGCTTGCCAGAAAGGCGATCGCCGCCGGCACGCTCAGGTAGGCAGCAAGGTCGCGCGTCCCCTGCCATTGCATGCGCTGTTCAAGGAGCGTCTTGCCGATAAAGGCAGTGAACTCGGCGTAACCGGTGACCGCGCCGCTGTAACCCCAGCTGATGACGGGCGCGTGGACGATCTCGTGGTGCTCGCGACGGACATACAGGAAGCCGGAACCCTTCGGCGCGCACATCCACTTATGGCAGTTGCCCACATAGAAGTCTGCGCCAAGCTGCTCGAGGTCGACGGCAATCTGTCCGGGCGCGTGAGCACCGTCCACCAGGGTCAGGATGCCGGCCGCGCGCGCCCGGCGACACAGCTCGGCCACCGGAAAAATGAGCGCGGTCGTGGAGGTGATGTGGCTGACCGAGATGATGCGGGTGCGGGGGGTCACCTGCGACCAGATCCTCTCGATGAATTCTGCGCTGCGAAACGGCAAAGGGATCACCGTGCGTACCAGTCTTGCCCCGACGCGCCCCGTGGCAAACTCCCAGGCGTTTTCGCAGGCGCCATACTCATGGTCGGTGGACAGAACCTCGTCGCCAGCTTGGAGCGGCAGCGAACGCGCCACCACGTTAAAGGCTGTCGTCGCGTTGGGCATGAAGGCCAGGTCGTCCGGGTGGGCCCCGAGAAACGATGCGAGCACCGTGCGCGCCTCGAGCAGGAGAGCGGCCGAGCGCCGGCCGAGGAACTCCACGGGATTGGCCTCGAGCCGCAACTGCCACTCCTGATAGACCTGCATGACGGACTTCGGGCACGCACCGAAGGAGCCGTGATTCAAGAAGATCAGACCGGGGTCAAGCAGGAATTCCGACTTCATGGCAACTCTCCTCGCCTGGCGTCAAGCTGCCCATTATCGCTTCACAAGGCCCGGCGGCGCAGCGCCGTGCGCCTCGCGAATTCGAGCCTGCTGTTACCATACCGCTCTCACCTTATTTGCACCGGGGGCAGCACGGTTCGCCTGCCTTCTGATCCGGCCCAAACCGATGAATCCACACGCCCCGCCTTCCGCGCACGCCCCGACTCATGGGCATGCCCATGCGCATCCCCACGTGCATCGCACGCAGCGTTCGGGATGGTTGCGTGCGAGCGTCTTAGGCGCAAACGACGGCGTGCTCTCGGTCGCCAGTCTCATCCTCGGAGTCGCGGCGGCGCGCTCGGGTGAGACCAGTGTCTTCGTGGCGGGTGTTGCGGGCCT
>CAJCID010000033.1 GCA_903970305.1 Rhodospirillales bacterium
GTCGCGCAGCATGGCGATGCGATGCTTGGCGCGAGCCAAGCGTTTGTCGGTACGCACGATGCCGACATAGTTCCACATCAGGCGGCGCACCTCCTCCCAGTTGTGGGCCAGCACGACCTGTTCGTCGGCGTCGATGACCTGGCTGACGTCCCAGTCGGGAAGATCGGACCGAATCGGCACTGGGGGATCGCGCTTGATCGTCTCGGCGACCGCCGCACCCATCACCAGACATTCGAGAAGCGAGTTGCTGGCAAGGCGATTGGCTCCATGTAGGCCAGTGTAGGCCACCTCCCCTGCGGCAAAGAGCCCCTGCACATCGGTTCGTCCCGAGAGGTCCGTCACGATTCCGCCGCAAGTGTAGTGTGCGGCAGGTACGACGGGGATCGGCTCTTTCGTCATGTCGATACCCAATTCCAGACACCGGCTGGCGATGTTAGGAAAGTGTTCCCGGATGAACTCGGCCGGCTGGTGACTGATATCGAGATAGACGCAGTCGATACCATGCTTCTTGATTTCATGGTCGATCGCCCGAGCCACGATATCGCGTGGCGCGAGTTCCCCACGGGCGTCGTGCGCGGGCATGAAGCGCCGGCCGTTCGGCAGCACCAGCACCGCACCTTCACCGCGCAATGCCTCGGAGATCAGATACGACTTCGCGTGGGGGTGATAAAGGCAGGTCGGATGGAACTGCATGAATTCCATGTTGGCAATGCGGGCCCCTGCGCGCCAGGCCATGGCCACACCGTCGCCCGTGGCGGAGTCGGGGTTGGTCGTGAACAGGTACACCTTGCCCGCGCCTCCCGTTGCGAGCACCACAGAAGATGCAGAAAGCGTCACTGTCCGGTCCGCCGTCGTGTCCAGGGCATAGAGGCCATGGCAGCGCGGCGCTGACCCGTCCTTCGCGCGTGCGACGATCAGATCGATCGCACAATGGCGCTCGAGTACGGTGATGTTCGGGCGCTCGCGAATCCGCGCCGAGAGCGTCTCCGTGATCGCGCGGCCTGTCGCGTCGGCGACATGGACGATGCGCCGGTGGGCGTGCCCTCCCTCGCGGGTCAGGTGCAGTCCGAACTCTGCGTGCGCGTCCGTGGTAAACGGAACCCCTAGTTCAGTCAACCATTCAATGACGCGTCGTCCTCCGCTCGTGATGAACCGTGTGGCAGCCACGTCGCTTAGACCCGCTCCGGCGATGAGTGTGTCCTGGATATGGCTCTCGGTGCTGTCCTCGGAATCCAGAACTGCGGCAATCCCGCCCTGCGCCCAGAGGCTCGCTCCGTTGGCGAGCTCATCCTTCGAGATGAGGCCGACGCGCATGTGCGCGGGTAAGGAAAGCGCCAAGGTCATTCCGGCGAGGCCGCTGCCGACGATGACGACGTCAAACTCCACGCTGGACTCCCGCACGTGTGATCGATCTATGGGCTTGTGCGAGCGACCGCGGAGTCGGTCTCAGGCGGGAGAGACTATCAACAAAAACGCATCGACAGGTCAACGGCACGTACATCCTTGGTCAGGGCACCGATCGAAATTCGATCGACACCGGTTTCGGCGATGGCTCGCACGGTCTCGAGATTGACGTTGCCCGAGACCTCGAGCGAGGCGCGGCCCTCGGTGAGTCGCACGGCCTCGCGCATGGCTTCGAGGGTAAAGTTGTCGAGTAAGAGAGAATCTGCGCCATGCTGGAGAGCGGTTGCGAGTTGGTCGAGATTTTCCACTTCGATCTGGACAAACCGCGATCCTCGCTCCGTGTGGGTCAGATCTGTCGCAGGACCGACCCCACCCAAGGCGATCAGATGGTTCTCCTTGAGCAAGATTCCATCATAGAGACCGAGCCGATGATTGACGCCTCCGCCGACTCGGACCGCATACTTCTGGGCGAGACGCAGGCCGGGGATCGTCTTGCGCGTATCGACGATGCGCGCCCCGGTCCCGGCGACACGCTCGACAAAGCGGCGCGTCGTCGTCGCCACCCCGGAAAGCATCTGCAGGAAATTCATGCTGCTCCGCTCGGCGGTGAGCAGAGCGCGCGCCGGACCCTTCATGGATACGAGCACGGCGTCTGGCGCCATGTGCTCGCCTTCTTGCAGGTGCCAGCTGACCTCGATTGCGGCGTCCACCCTGCGCATGACCGCCTCGAACCAGAGGACTCCGCACAAGACCGCGGGCTCGCGCGAGATGATGCGCGCCGTGAACTCCTTGCTTTCGGAGAGCAGCGCGGCAGAAAGATCACCGGCACCGACATCTTCTTCGAGCATTGCGCTCGCGTTCCGTTCGATGGTATCGGCCAGAAGGGGTCCATACTGCAGGACGATTTCGGCCAGTAGGGGCGACGCAGCTCGTGAAGCCAAGACTTCATGGGGAGGACTGTTCACTGGCTGCTTCCCCACTAGGCCATGCCAGTGTGTGCAAACAAGGACGCATCGAGCGCTGCATCCCCACTGGCCTGCACGCGCACTCCGCGCTCAGCAGCAAAACGCAACATACGCTCAATCGGAAGACGTGCTGCCTCGGCGATCCTTGGGTCGATCCGAACCTCGTTGGCACCCGACTCGAGGACTGCATGCAGATTGTCCAGAGCGTTCATGGCCATCCAGGGGCAGTGCGCGCAGCTCTTGCATGCAGCGCCCGTGCCGGCAGTGGGCGCCATGACAAAGCTCTTGGTGGGGGCGGCTTGCTGCATCTTGTAGAGGATCCCCGCATCGGTTGCGACGATGAAGCGCTCGGCATCGAAGGTTCGGGCTGCCTCAATGAGCTGGGTGGTGGAGCCAACCAGGTCTGCCTGTGCAATCACGGAGGTGGGTGATTCGGGATGGACGAGAACCCGCGCATCGGGCTCCTGTTCCCGAAGCAGGCTGAGTTCCAATCCCTTGAACTCATCGTGGACGACGCAGGAGCCTTGCCAGAGCAGCATGTCCGCACCGGTTTGCTCCTTGATATAGGCGCCCAGGTGCCGGTCGGGCGCCCAGATGAGGCGCTGGCCGTGTGCGTGCAAACTGGCGACGATGTCCAGACCGACTGACGAGGTCACGACCCAATCCGCCCGCGCCTTCACCTCGGCGCTCGTATTGGCATAGACCACGACGGTGCGGTCAGGATGCGCATCGCAAAATCGCGCAAACTGATCGGGCGGACAACCCAGGTCGAGGGAACAGGTCGCCTCCAAATCAGGCATCAAGACGCGCTTGTCGGGGCTTAGAATCTTCGCCGTTTCCCCCATGAATCGCACGCCCGCGACCACCAGGGTCGTTGCAGGATGATCGCGACCAAATCGCGCCATCTCGAGCGAGTCCGCCACCCGGCCGCCCGTTTCCTCGGCAATGGCCTGCAATTCGGCATCGACATAGTAATGCGCGACCAGCACCGCATCCTGCGCCTTCAGCAGCGAGGCGATCTGGTCGCGAAGCCGGGCGCGGTCCTCGGGTGGCAAAGGATGAGGCACCCGCGCCCGAGCGCGGCCCAGGGGCGCTGCTCCTTCCTCCACGGACGGCTGCTCAAAGTGCACGGTGCGGTAATTGACGGAAGTCATGTCGGTCAGTCCAAATCGGAGGCGAAATTGGAACACAAATCACTGATGCGTGCAGGCGCGCCAGAGCGGAGCACCAAGGGAGAACTCGCACCGACTCTCTCATCGCGCCAAGGGCAGGCTTGCGCCCGTTAAGGATGCCCGGATTCTGGGCTGGCCCATGCTTGACCAGACATCCAATATATTGGATTATTGCTCCATGATCATGGAATCCGTCTCCACCGTAAACGACCACATCGCCGAACGGGTACGCGGCCTAAGGCTTGCACAGGACCTGTCCCTCGATGCCTTGGCTGCGCGTTGCGGCGTGAGTCGCTCGATGATTTCATTGATCGAACGCGGCACGAGCAGTCCCACGGCCGTGCTCCTTGAGAAGCTCGCAACCGGACTGAATGTGCCCTTGGCCTCGCTCTTCGAGTCACCCCGCCCGGCGGCCGAGCCGCTCGTACGCGCGGCCGATCAGTTGTCCTGGCGCGATCCGGGCTCGGGGTATGTGCGGCGCAACGTGTCCCCCGCAGGGACCTTCTCACCGATCCAGATCGTCGAGGTCTCCTTCCCGCCTAAGGCGAGGGTCGCCTACGAGACTGCAGCCCGCGAGGTTCTCGTGCACCAGCAGGTGTGGATGCTCGAAGGGAGTCTCTCGATTACTGTCGGCGAGGATCAATACCGGCTCGATGAGGGGGACTGCCTTGCGATGATCCTGGACAGGCCGATCATGTACTACAACCCGACACGCAAGCGTGCCCGCTACGCCGTCGTGCTCACCAGCGAGACCTCTACGGGGAGATGACATGCACGAACTCGATCCAGACGATCTTCCCTCGATCCGGCGGCTCGCGACCGTGACCGCGGATGACGTGCACGCCTTGGCGCGCATCTTGGTTGATTGTGTCGAGGCTGGCGCATCAGTCAGTTTCATGCTGCCCCTGCCCATTCATAAGGCCGAAGCGTTCTGGCAGAAAATCGCAGATGCAGTCGAACGCGGGGAGCGCGCCCTCCTCGTGGCTGAGGATGAAGAGGGACTGGTCGGTACTGTCCACCTGGTGCTCGATCAACCCGAAAACCAGCCGCACCGGGCGGATCTGTCCAAGCTCCTGGTGATGCGCAGGGCGCGACGCAGAGGGATCGGAGATGCCCTGATGCGAGGCGCCGAACAGCTTGCCCTGCAGTGTGGCAAGTCACTGCTCGTTCTTGATACGGCGAGCAGCGACGCCGAAAGACTCTACGAACGGCTCGGGTGGCAGCGGTGTGGCGTGATTCCCGGCTACGCCCTTTTGCCCGACGGAGGTCTGTGCGATACGACGTTCTTTTACCGCGAGCTGCACAACTGAGATCGGCGATGAGATCTATCCCGGGGAGTGCCCGACGACGCAAGATTGGTGTTGAGATAGCTGCTAGCGACGACTTCATCCAGCTCCATGCGAGCCTCGTGTCGTCGCAAGTATTCTACGCTCCTGCGCTTCGGGATCCTCCAAGACCTTGCTTGGTTTGTTCCCGTCCAGCCACGCATGCTCTTTGATCCAGGTGCCTCGAGACCAGCCGCGTTGTTCACCCGGCACCTTTGGCGTAGGCGTAGCGGAATCTGAGTGTCCCTGTTCGAAGTGATTGAACTTGAACTCGCCTTTCTCATCCAACCGGTACCAGAGCGTGATTTCGGAGTGAGCCCCAGGGGGTTTGTTCATCCCGTTCACAACCATAGCTGCTTCCCCTTCTTCCAGATACTGTAAGAACGTCACGATGCTCGACCAATAAATCACGCGGGCAAGGGCCGACGCAGAACATCGTCATTTTACGACCGAAGTAGATCAAGGACCACCTCGCCCGAGCGCAATCCGGTCCGAGTCTCTACAGAAACCCAGAAGGCAACCCAGAAGGGAATGCGAATGAACCGTCGAGATTTTGTCGCCGCGGTGGGAGCGAGTGCCGCTACCACTTTGACTTGGGGTCAAGCAAGAGCTCAGACCTTGCCGAAAGCCCGAAATGTGGTGCTCGTACACGGCCTCTTTGCGGATGGGTCCTGTTGGTCGGAGGTCATCCCCAGACTTCAAGCGGTCGGCTTACATGTCACCGCAGTACAAAATCCACTGACCACTCTTGATGAGAGTGTCGCGGCCGCAGAGCGCGTTCTGGCACTCGTGGACGGTCCTACGGTCCTCGTGGGTCATTCCTTTTCAGGCATGATCGTCACGGAGGCGGGCATCGATCCTAAAGTGACAGCGCTCGTCTATGTCGCAGCGCGCGCCCCGGATGCCGACGAAGACTTCGCCGCATTGGCGAAGCGCTTTCCTACGCCACCGGCCACCGCTGGAATTGTTTGGAACGGAGACTATGGGCAGTTGAGCGAGGAAGCCTTTCTACGTGACTTCGCCGGCGACTTGCCCCCAGAGAAGGCTCGTATCCTCTACGCAGTGCAGGAACCATTCTCACGCACGCTACTCGCCGGCAGGACGAAACACGCGGCATGGCATTCCAAGCCGAGCTTTTATGCCGTGTCGACTGAAGATCGGACGATCAACCCTGACTTGGAGCGCTTCATGGCGAAGCGCATGGGCGCAAGAACGATCGAAGTGAACGCAAGCCATCTCTCACTGATTTCACACCCCGATGTCATCGCGAACCTCATTCTTGAGGCGGGTGGCTATACATCGTAGGCCGCGGCAGACGTGGGCCTTCGCCGACTCACCTCAAGCGAAGATAGTGGGTTCCAAAGTCCGGTCTACGGCCGAGTACTTCTCAAGGACGCGACTACCGAAGATAAGAAGTCCCGGCATTCGCTCTCGGTCTGAGGCGAATCCAGAATATTCCTGACCGCCTGGGTAGGTTCAGCCAACTCCAGCTCGATTTCTCGAATGGCTTGCTCCACTTCTTCCGGGGCTCGTCCCCGAGAGAGGGCATCCACAGCCATTTCCAGGTGTCTGTCGGACGGTCCCGACCGAAAGCTGAGTCCATAGAGGGCGAGCGAAATCGGATGTCCCCAGCGGTAACTAAGCGGTGCGCCTGCGCGTCCTGCATACTGGCGATGGCACAGAGGGCACTCCAGGAAGCTCGCCTCTTCTGTCGTGCCCAAAAGGGGCACGAGTTCAGTACCGATGCAACGCAGACAACGTGGAGTAGCGGGTTCACCGTCCATGCCTGTGCCCTAAAAGTTGGCTCTAAGAAGGAATTGAGTAAGCCCGTTACTGACCCATGCCTTCTGACAACGCCCGACTCAATGCGAGCGGCGATTGAATCGTAACGGGCGCTACCAGCGCTGTCGATAGTCCTGCACGTTCGTGTCCTGCACTTCGGACGCGATTGCTGCGCTCATCCGCATGGTCGCGCGGCTTGTCCAAAACAGCCGTCAACGCTCGATCTCAATGAGGTTGGCGAACCTCGAAATTGAGGCCGCGATTCTTCATCCTGACAGCGGCTCATACAATAACACCTGTGAAAATACCTGGCCCATCGGGACTCAACACAGGTCGATCCTGTTAGCCTAGGGGCCCATCTCATCGGAGAGAAGATCATGTCTGTCGGCCTCTACGTCATCTCGGTACCCGTCATCGAGCGCATCCTCGAGAACCTCGGGGAGATTCTCGATAAAGGCTCTGCGCATCTTGCGCAGCGCAACATTGCTGAGGCGGTCTTTCTCGACGCCCGCCTCTATCCCGACATGTTTCCCCTGTCGCGCCAGGTTCAAAGCGTAAGCGACGTGTCCAAGGGGGCCATCGCCCGTCTGGGTAATGTCGAAATCCCCAGGTTCGAGGACACCGAAAAGTCCTTCGCTGATCTCAAGGTGCGTCTGGAGAAGACGCACAGCTTCATCCGCTCGGTCGATCAGGCGACCATCGACGCGAGCACTGAGCGCGCCATCTCGATTACGGCCCGGGACCGCACGATCCATTTCACGGGCTTAAGCTACCTGACGGGGTTCGTGTTGCCAAACCTCTACTTCCATTGCACGATCGCGTACGCGATCCTGCGCCATAACGGCGTCGAACTGGGTAAGCGAGACTTCCTGGGCAACCCTTAGGCAGAAGTTCGGCGCGCGGCACGCGCGGCGAGGCCGCCTCATCCTCCCCGGTTTCTTGGACTCACTTGCCCAGGTGGCGGATCGTTCCGTCGTCGGCGATCTGGTCCCGGGCTTCATCCCCGCAGGGCATGGTTCGACAAACTTCTCGTCGATCACATCGGACTGCTTGCTCATTCCACCCATCGGTGGATCGTAAGTCGTGACGGACTCCGAATGGACCGCTGCACTCGCGAAGACGGTGGTCGATTGGGATGTCAGCTTGGTCGTTCCAATCACGCATTGCATCTCGGCCGTGTACTTGCCACCGACGAGGTTTTCGCTCATGGGCGTGCAACCCTTCATGTTCTGCGCCAGCGCCAAGGCCTTCTTGGTGTCCTCGCGGGAGTGGCAGATCGACGTGAAGGTATCGGACTTCTTCGCCCCCGGATCGGAGACCGAGCTCCAATGTCGCTGCCAGAGTCCGTCCTGGATATCGGGTTATTCAATCGCATGAGCCGTGCCCACCGAGAAGAGCGCGAGCGCGGCGCAACAGGCGAGTGGCTTGGACATCGGCTTTTCTCCTTTGGGGTGTTGGAAGAGCTCGGAGCTGAGAGCTGAGAGCTCAGAGCTGAGCGCTGAGTTCGGCGCCGGGCAGCACCCTCACTAGTGCGTTACGGGCGCGCCCATTGTTGCTGAGGATCACGCACGAAGCACCCTCGCGTACAACCCAGAGGATGGGTCCGAGGGCCCGTCATCGCAACGGCCGCTTCAGTCCAGCTAGGCCGCATGCTGGATCGGCTTGTCATCGCGCATCAGGCCTTCCATTTCCTCTGCACTCACGGCCTTGCCGAACAGATATCCCTGGCCACTTCCGCAGCCCTGCTTGATGAGGAAAGCGGCCTGCTCTTCGGTCTCGATCCCTTCGGCCACGGATTCGAAATTCAGACTGTTGGCCAGTGAGATCAGGGTGATGACGATCTGGCGGTCGGTCGCATCGTGGACGATGCCCCGCACGAAGCCTTGGTCGATCTTCAGCACATCGATCGGGAACCGCTTCAGATACGCCAAAGAAGAGTAGCCCGTGCCGAAATCATCGATCGAGATCCGCACGCCCATCTCGCGCAGGCAATGCAGCTTCTCCTCGGCGTCGGAGGTGGCGTGCATGAGGGCCCCTTCGGTGATCTCCAACTCCAGTGCAGTGCCGGGCAATCCCGTCTCCTGCAGCACCCTTTCGATCTGACCGACGATATTGCCATGCCGAAACTGGACCGGTGAAAGATTCACCGAGATGCTACCGCAGCCCAGGCCGCTATCACGCCAGGCCTTCATCTGCGCACAAGCTGTGCGCAGCACCCAGTTGCCAAGCGCGACAATGAGTCCGGTGTCCTCGGCCAGCGCAATGAATTGCGCCGGCGCGACAATGCCACGTTCCGGATCGCGCCAGCGCACCAATGCCTCGACCCCTGTGACGTGCCGATCGTGCAGCGAGACCAGGGGTTGGTAGTGGAGCACGAACTCGTGACGCTCGATGGCGCGCCGAAACCGCGCCTCCAGATCCAGACGCGCCGAGGCGAACTTGGTGAGTTCATCGGTGAAGAATCGAAATCCGCCGCGACCGTCCTCCTTGGACAGATAAAGCGCTGCGTCCGCATTGCGGATGAGATCCTCGGGTGTCTCCCCGTCTGCAGGGTAGAGGCTAATGCCGATGCTCGTGCTGATGAAGATCTCCTGACCTTCCTGCAGAATCACCGGCTCGAGGACCTGCTCGATCAGACCGCGCGCGACCTGAGCCACGTATTCGGGTCCGGGCAGATCCTCCAGCAAGATGACGAACTCGTCTCCACCCAGGCGGGTGAGGGTATCGATCTCGCGGATGGACGCGCCGAGCCTCTTGCTGATCGTGCAGAGTACCTGGTCACCGGCCGAGTGACCCAGGCTGTCGTTGACGGTCTTAAATCGGTCGAGATCGAGAAACAGAACGGCTCCATTCCGGCCATGCCGACGCGCCCGCGCAAGCGCATGCTCGAGGCGCGACTGCAGGATCAACCGGTTGGGCAGGCCCGTCAGCGGATCGTGGGTGGCCAGTTGTTCGAGCCTGCGCTCGGTCGCCTTGAGCTGGGTGATATCCGTTAACGTACCCACATAGCCCACGGGCTGTCCGTGCTTGTCCTGGACCGTGCTGATGGTGACCCATTTCGGATAGGTTTCGCCGGTCTTGCGCTGGCTCCAGATCTCGCCCTGCCACGAGCCGGCAGCCTTCAAGGTCTGCCACATCGACTCGAGGAACGAGGGGTCGTAGCGCTCCGAGCGGACGATCCGCAGGTTCTGCCCTAAGACATCGGTCTCGGAATAGCCCGTGATGGAGGTGAAAGCCGGATTCACCGAAGTGACCATGCCATCCAGATCGGTCACGACCACGCCTTCGCCGGTGTTGGCCAGCACCGCCGCGGCATTGCGCAGAGTCGCCTCGGCTCTCTTGCGCTCGGTGACATCGGCGGCGAAGCCATGCCAGACGACACTGCCATCGGCCTTCGCGCGGGGCCGCGAATTCGCCTCGATCCAGCGCTCACCTTTCTCTGGATGGTGGTAGCGGAACTCACCGCACCAAGGGGTCAATTCGCGCCCCGAGCGCACCATCTCGCGACGCAACCAACTGATGTCGGCATGATGCACGCGTACGCCAAACAGCGCGCTGTTGCGGGCGACATCTTCTGCACGGAGTCCCACGACATCCCAGATCGCAGGCGAGGCAAAGGGAAAACTATCCTCCCCGCTCGCCGAGCGCCGATAGGAGAAGATGACCCCGGGCACGCTCGCGGCGACGTCTTCTAGTTCGCGCATGGCCGAGCCGAGCTTGCGCGAGATGCGTCGCCCGTTCAGGTAGAGCCCTAGCGGCAGGCACACCGCGATCAGGATCGGCAGAAACGCAATGGTGACCAGATAGGCACCCGGTCGCTGGGGCGTCCAGCCCAGGACCGCAACGTGCTCTTTGGATACGCCATCGATCGGAATCCATGCATCGGCGCGGCCACCGGGGGGCATCAGCTGCAGATTCGAAATCAGAAGGCCGTCCGTGATCGGCTTCAGAAAATCCGTATCGATGCGCTTCACACTGACTACGATCGGAGCCCGGCTCCCCGACGGCAAGATCAGCCCATTGTTCGGCTGCACGAGACTCGCCGTCAACACCACCACGTCAGGACCGACCTGCGTGATCCCGCTGGCCTGAATCGGCTGGGCGATGTCGCCTCCGCTGACTTTGAAAGGCGGGATGAACGGGCCGCGCTTGACCTCGGCTTCGCGTACCGCGCGGACCAACGCGACGCTTGCCGGCTGAAGTGGTACGAATTCCATGGGATCGATCTTCTGCGCCCCACGCATGCCGTAGATCGGCAGATCCGCAGCATCGAGGATGTAGACCGAATCGAAGTGAAGAGTGCCGCAGAAGTAGTGCCCGACATTGGTCGTGGCCCAGGCTTCGTCGAAGTGATTGTCCAGGTTCTGGACGGCGTCGTCCCAGTCGAGCTGACCCGGAAACGGGGCCTCGACCTGCTGAATCTGGCCCGCCAGCGCATTCTTGACCTGCGCCTCTTCACGCTGGCGCGCGATGCCATCGACAAATCCCGCGAGCCCGAAGAGACTCCCGAAGAAGATGGCGATCGCAAGGCCGATGGCCAATACGATATGACGATCCACCGAGCTTCGGACGAGGGCGCGCACTTCTTTCCTTCCCGGCACAAGAGAGTGAAGTTAGCCGAACAAACTAAAGCAAAACGACCTTCAGTCACAGCATTTTTTCGCTGTTGTCGGTATCGACCGCCCGACTTCCCCGGGGTCTGTAGCTTGTGACCGACAGCCGTCACGGCGCTTGACAGTTTCTGCCGGACGGAAGCGAAATACACCCCCATGCGCGTGCCGCGACCGGTCGGTCCGGCCGTTCTTGGCGTGCGCTGTGTCGTGCGCTGTGTCGTGCGCTGTCTCGTGCGCTGTCTCGTGCGCTATGTAGTCGGATGTCGGCATGGGGCAAGGGACGCGGGATCCCCCATCCGGTAGATCGTTGCCGCACGGCTCGTGTTCGCA
The DNA here is from genome assembly GCA_903970305.1 of Rhodospirillales bacterium. Lineage (GTDB taxonomy): Bacteria > Pseudomonadota > Gammaproteobacteria > Burkholderiales > Burkholderiaceae_D > BOG-994. Next base: position 11,592 of record CAJCID010000033.1, read on the forward strand.
ACGAATAGAGATCGGTGCGCTCGACCCACCGTGGGCGGCCTGCGCTCCGAGACCGTCAGGTAAGACCCCGCTTGCGGGTCCGCTAAGCCAGGGTGTGATGATCTTGACGAGGCCCGGCAGATCCCCTCGGATCGCCCGGGCGGTGTCTAGACACCGAGCATCGCTTCTTTCAGCCAGCTACGGCCTTCCTCGGTGATGGCCAGCGCGCCGAACTTGCTGTCACCCGCACGGCTCTGCGCGCGGGCGAGGCCGCGTTCGACAAGCCACTGTGCCACATCGATTGGAATGGGCACTTCTTCGCGCCCTTCGAAGAGGGCGTTAAGCGCTTCGGTGAAGCGCTGGTCAATCAGGTTGTATTCCTTGCGCAACTCAGTCGCTGCAGGTTGCAAACAGGTCATGCACGCAAGTCTCCCCTCCCCACGGGCAGCCGAGACATTCCAGTTGCAGCCGCTCTCGTCGGGCTCTTGCGCAAAGATCTCGCCAAACTCACAGTCTTGACAGTCTTCGCAGAGCTCTGCGGCCTCCCGGATCATGTCTTGCAGCTCCGACTTGGTCTTGATTTCTCGCACTGTCTTGCCTCGTTCAAGTTCGATGATTGAAATCCTACGCGATTGGTGGCGAAACGGCGAGAGTCCGTGTCGCAATTCGCACAACCGTCAAGAAGCGTGGACGGCTTGCAACAGTCAGGTCGGCAGCAACGGCCTTGGCATCCCGTTCAGAGCGTCCCGGGGCCCCCCATCGCACGGCCCTCCACTAGTCCCCTTGGACCAATTGCGCAAAGCGCGCGAGATCGATGTTGCCCCCCGAGACCAGGAGGCCCACCCTTAGACCCTTGATCGGCACGACCTGATTGAGCGCTGCGGCAATCGCCAAGCATCCGGTCGGCTCGACGAGCATCTTCATCCGGCTGGCCGCAAAGGCCATTGCCCGGATCAACTGCGCATCGGTGACGGTGACAATGTCCTCAACTAAGGCCTGGATCACTGGAAAAGTGAGTTTCCCGAGATGCTGGGTCTGCGCCCCATCGGCAATCGTCGCAGGGGTGTCAATGTGGACGATCGAGCCCGAGCGCAGGCTGAGTTGACCATCATTGCCCGCCTCGGGCTCAACGCCGATGATCCGGCACGCGGGGCTCAAGGCCCGGGTCGCGACCGCGCAACCCGATAGCAGGCCACCCCCGCCCAGACACACGAGCAAGAGGTCCAAAGGCCCCGCATCTTCGATGAGTTCCTTGGCCGCCGTGCCCTGGCCTGCCATGATCCGCGCATCGTCATACGGCGGGATGAGGGTCATGCCGCGTTCGGTGGCCAGTGCCTGGGCGATGCGTTCACGATCTTCGGTATAGCGATCATATTGGACGATCTGCGCCCCATAACCGCGCGTGGCTTCAAGCTTCGCCTTTGGGGCGTCGTAGGGCATGACAATCGTGGCCGGGACCTCCAGAAGACGCGCCGCGAGCGCGATACCCTGGGCGTGGTTCCCTGAAGAGAAGGCCACGACTCCGGCGCGGCGCTGGGCCGGGCTGAAGGAGGCGATGGCGTTGTAGGCCCCGCGGAACTTGAAGGCCCCCATGCGCTGGAAGTTCTCGCACTTAAAAAACAGCTGCGCCCCGGTCATGCTGTCGGCTGTACTCGAGCGCAGCACGGGGGTGCGGTGCGCCACGGTGCGAATCGTCTCATGGGCCCGTTGGATATCCTCAAACGAGATGGCCAGAGTGCTCATCGTGGGTGCCCGATGTCGAGAGGCTTTCGACTCATTCAGAATTTTTCCTAGTCTGGTTAAGCAGTTAGTCTGAGTCCAACTCTGAGTTCGGATTCGCGATCACGACGGCAGGTGGGCCCTCACTTTCATCCTTGAGGCCGACGCCGGTCGCACCAAGGCGCAGCGCCCCTTGAATCAGGTAGGCGAGCTTGCCCGCGGCACGCGCATAGTCCAGACCCTCCGGCCTAATATTGGAGATGCAGTTGCGTTCGGCATCGCTGCGTCCCACGCGCGGTTGATAGGTCAGATAGACGCCCAGGCTGTCCGGTGAGCTCAGGCCCGGCCGCTCGCCGATCAAGACGGCGACGAATTGCGCACCCCAGATCTCCCCGATCTCGTCTCCGAGCGCCACGCGCGCCTCGAGCGCGATGACGGGCGGAGCGAAATTCGTGGCCGACAGGAGCGGCATCAACGCTTCGAGCAGCGGCACGGCATGGCGCTCAGGCGCGAAGGCAGACAGCCCGTCGGCGATGACAAGGACCAGATCGATCGGCCCGGCGGGCTTGTTCTCTGCAAGCAAGAGTCGGCTCGCATCGGACAGGCGGCGCCCGAGATCGGGTCGACGCAGATAGACCGAACGCTCGGATGCAGCACTTTGCACCACCAGGACCTCTGGGGCGAGTTTCTGGAGGGCGCCTTTCAGGGCGGGCACGTCAAGGCGGTGATGGACCGCGTCGCGTGCGGCGGCGTGCGCCACGCCAAAGTCCAGTAGTGCCGTCGTCGGCAGACTGTCCCCACAGCGTCCCAGAGCGATCCGGGCCGGCGTGAAGCGCTTCAGGCCATCCCACGGGTCTGTGATGACAGGATCGGCCATTCACGCGTCCAAAAGGCCGGCCGCGTGCGCAAGGAGAGCCTGGTGCTCGCTTGCGATGCGCAGTTCGCGCTTACCGTCGATGATCTCCATGCGCATGAGCCACTCTTCGAATTCCGGGGCACAGCGTAGCCCAAGGACGCGTCGCAGGTAGAGGGCATCGTGGAAGGATGTACTCTGGTAGTTCAGCATCACGTCGTCAGCACCGGGTACTCCCATGATGAAATTGATCCCGGCCACGCCTAATAAGGTCAGCAGGTTGTCCATGTCGTCCTGGTCCGCCTCGGCATGGTTCGTGTAGCAGACATCGCAACCCATCGGCACGCCCAGCAGCTTGCCGCAGAAATGATCTTCCAGACCCGCGCGCAGGATCTGCTTGCCATCGTAGAGATATTCCGGACCGATGAAGCCAACAACGGTGTTCGAGAGCAACGGCTCGAACGCCCGCGCCACCGCGTAGGCGCGCGTCTCGCAGGTCTGCTGATCGACGTCGTGATGGCCCCCAGATGAGAGAGCGCTGCCCTGCCCGGTCTCGAAATACATCAGGTTCGAACCGATCGTGCCGCGTCGCTGCGCGAGGGCAGCTTCCCTGGCCTCGGTCAAAAGCGCAAGATCGATGCCAAAGCCCCGGTTCGCCTTCTCGGTTCCGGCGATCGACTGGAACACGAGATCCACAGGAGCGCCACGCTCGATGGCCTTGATCGTCGTGGTCACATGGGTCAGGATGCACGACTGGGTCGGAATGTCGTAGCGGCTGCGGAATTCGTCGAGCATCCAGAGCAGATTGGTGATCGCAGGCAGGCTGTCCGAGGCGGGATTGATGCCGATCACGGCATCGCCACAGCCATAGAGTAGTCCGTCGAGGATCGAGGCGGCGATGCCCCGTTCATCGTCGGTGGGATGGTTCGGCTGCAGGCGCACGGCGAGCCGTCCGGGCAGCCCTATCGTATTGCGAAACCGGGTGACGACCTGACACTTCTGCGCCACCCGGATCAAGTCCTGGTTGCGCATGAGCTTGGAGACGGCAGCCGCCATCTCGGGAGTGATCGCAGGCGCGACCTGCGCCAGTTCGACGGCGCCCACGCCTGAGCTTAACAACCAGTTGCGAAACTCCCCTACCGAAAAGGACGACAGCTGCGCGAACGCCTGCAGATCGTGGCTGTCGATGATGAGTCTTGTGACCTCGTCCTGTTCGTACGGGATCACGGCCTCCTCGAGAAACCGGCTCAAGGGCACATCGGCCAGCGCGCGGCGCGCGGCCATCCGCTCGGCCTCCGAACCGGCGGCGAGCCCGGCCAGTTCATCGCCCGAGCGCCGTGGGCTCGCCTTGGCGAGCAGCGTCCTCAGATCCGCGAAGCGGTAGACCGTCTGTCCGAGCGTGGCGGCATAACCCATTGGCGCATAGTCCCAGTGTCTTAGCAGGAATCATACCGATTCCAGCCGACAAGAACAGGGCTAGAACAGGGCATCCGGATGCTGCCGCGGCAATCCCGAGCCACTGGCACGGGGGCGATGCCTGCACCCTCTAGACGGAGCAGTTACACTAGGGCCACACGGTCGTCTAACTCGGGGTGCTGCTCATGGATGCGCTGATCTTGTCGCGAATGCAGTTCGCGTGGGTGATTGCCCTGCACATTCTGCTGCCCGCCTTCACGGTCGGACTGTCGTGCTACATCGCGACGCTCGAGGTGCGCTGGTGGCTCTCCAAGGACGACGTCTTTCGGCGTCTGTCGGCTTTCTGGACCAAGATCTTTGCGGTCTCATTCGGCATGGGGGTCGTCTCCGGCATTGTCATGCCCTTCCAGTTCGGTACCAACTGGAGCCGCTTTTCCGACGGCGCCTCGAACGTGATCGGCTCCCTCGTCGCCTACGAGGCCTTGACGGCGTTCTTCCTCGAGTCCGCCTTTTTGGGCATTCTCCTGTTCGGTCGCAAGCTCGTCCCCCAATGGGCGCACGCCGGCTCGGCGGTGATGGTGGCGCTGGGTACCTTGATCTCGTCGTTCTGGATCCTGGCTGTCAACAGCTGGATGCAGACCCCTCAGGGTTATGAAGTCGTCGATGGCCGCTATTTCCCTACCAGCATGCTCGCGGTCATCTTCAACCCCTCCTTCCCCTATCGGCTGGTCCATACCGTCACTGCGTTCGTCGTGACGGCCGCCTTCATGATCATGGGCGTGGGCGCCCTTTACCTGCGGCAGGGGCGCTTCGTCGCCGAGAGTCGCATCATGGTGCGCATGTCGATCTTGTTTCTCTCGGTCATGGTGCCCATCCAGGTCGTCGCGGGCGATCTGCACGGCCTGAACACGCTCGCATACCAGCCGGTGAAACTGGCTGCCATGGAGGGGCTCTGGGACGGCGGCGCGGGAGTCGCCGCATCGCTTTTCGCGCTGCCGGACCAGGAAGGTGAAAAAAATCGTTTCGAGATCGCGATCCCCAAGCTCGCGAGCCTCTATCTGACCCATGATTTAGACGGTGCCGTACGGGGCCTGAAGGACTTTCCGAAGGCGGACCGCCCGCCGGTGGCGATCGTCTATTTCGCCTTTCGCATCATGGTCGGTGTGGCCATCGTGATGTTCAGCGTCACGGCTCTCGGAGCGTTTCTGCTCTGGCGCGGGCGGCTGTTCGAGACCGACTGGTTCATGCGCCTTGCGATCCTCATCTCCCCGATTGGTTTTGTCGCGGTCATCGCAGGCTGGACCACGACCGAGGTGGGGCGCCAGCCCTGGGTCATCTACGGGCAGATGCGCACCGCCCAGGCCGTCACGCCTTCCTTGACGACGCCTGATGTGCTGCTCTCCTTGGCCCTCTACATGCTGAGCTACCTGGTCATCTTTGGCGGGGGCTTCGTGCTGCTCAGGCGCCTGATACGCATCGGCCCGGCCGATGGGACAGAAGCCGAGAAGCCCGACGAATCGGGACGCCGGCCTCTGTCGGCCGCGGCCGAGGCGAGCCCGCTGGAGCGCACGCCCTACGCGAGCGAAGCGGGCTAAGGTGCACCTTGACCTGGTCCCGCTTTGGGCGGGCATCCTCTCCCTGGCCGTCTTGATGTACGTGCTCCTGGACGGATTCGATCTGGGAGTGGGCATCCTCTTCTTGCTGCGCCATGACGACGACGATCGCGACCTCATGATCGGCTCGGTCGCACCGATCTGGGACTTCAACGAGACCTGGCTCATCCTGGGCGGCGGCGGGCTGCTCGCTGCATTTCCGCTTGCCTTCGCAGTGGTCATCCCGGCCGTTTACTTTCCGATTCTCGTCATGCTGCTCGGACTGCTGTTTCGCGGTGTGGCCTTCGAGTTCCGTGAGGTCATCCACGCGCGCAAGAGCGTCTGGAACCGCGCCTTCGCCTACGGATCGCTCTTGGCGGCCTTCGCCCAAGGCGTCATCCTGGGCAATTTCATCAAGGGCTTCCAGGTCACCGGGCGCAGCTTTTCAGGCTCGAGCTGGGACTGGATCGCACCTTTTCCGCTGATCGCAGGTCTGGGCCTTGTGGTGGGCTACACCCTGCTCGGATCGACCTGGCTCGTCATGAAGACCGAAGGCGCGTTACAAGAGTGGGCGCGCGTCCAGTCGCGCTGGTCGCTTCTGGGCGTACTGGCCTTCATTGTCGTCATCAGTGTGTGGACCCCCTTGAGTGAGGCCCGGATCGCGCAACGTTGGTTCGTTCTGCCCAATCTGCTGTTCTTCGCACCCGTGCCGGTGTTGACCGCGGTGCTCGCCTGGTTGACCTGGCGGGGCTTGAAACGCAACTGGGATATCCTTCCATTCATCGGCTCGATGGGGCTCTTTTTTCTCGCTTATACGGGCCTCATCATCTCGTTATGGCCCTACGTGGCGCCCCCTTCGATCACGCTCTGGGACGCGGCCGCCGGACCGATGAGCCAGGAGTTCCTCATCATCGGCACGGTGTTTTTGCTGCCGGTGATCCTGCTCTACGTGTTCTGGTCTTACTATGTCTTTCGTGGCAAGGTGCGCGGCGATCTGGGCTATCACAACTAGCAGGTCTCTCACAGGGAACGACCATGGATGGCCTGGAAGAATCGATTCGACGGTCCCTCGAGCGCGATCTCCAATCGGGGGCGCTGCGGAGTGCGCCAAGTTGGGGCAAACCGCTCGAGATCAACGACGGCTTTCTCGAAACCCCCGAGGCGCTGCGTCTGGGCTACAAGATCCTGAAGGATGCCGGCTACCTGCCACCGGAGGTCGAGGCCTTTCGTACTCTCGCGGCTTTGCGCGAAGAACTCGCCTCATCACGGCACTTGGCAATCCCGCACGAGGACATCCGCGCCCTAGAAGAGCGTATCGCCCTCTTGGAGCAGCATTTGGCGCTGGTCCGCGAAAGACTGCGCTCGGTCTAATCGCGAGACTTGGATCTGAGGCGACCAGAGAACGGGTTTGCACACGCAAATGGTCGATCCAAGGGTCTCTTTGTCCCGCTCCCGTCACCCTCACTTCACGCGAGACCGATCATGCCGAACTTCACCGATACACCGACTGCCAACCGGTTCTTCAACGATCTTCTGCTCTTTGAGGGCATCCTCCGCGACGAGCTCGGGCCTCACTATGCAGTGCAACGCGCCACGCTCGTGCGCGGCCGCCTGGGAGAATATCCGGGGATTCATGTCCTCGGACATCGCTTACCCGAAGCGACGATGGCCCACCCTCTGGATCTCTTTTTTTTCTGGGAAATTGACGACCTGACGCACTTCGTCAACGCGAGCGAGGCACAGAAGACCAAGGCCTTGCACCATCTGCGCGCTCATATCGGGCCGGCGCTACGCTCGGTCCTGGAAGGCAAACCGATCGATCTCGAGGGTGCCTCACAGGCCGAGGCGCCGACGATCTGGCTGGAACTTAGCGGATTGAGCAGCTAGGCGCGGCTAGCCCAAAACGCACCATGATCGAGGTCGTCGGTCTCTCGCCCGCAAATCTGCAGGCATTCCTGGCATTCTTTGATCACGACGGATTCGCCGACAATCCCGAGTGGGCCTCGTGCTACTGCCGGTGTTTCTCGCGCCTGTGCACTGACCTCTAACCCTCGGCCACGCGCAGGATCAGCTTACCGAAGTTCTCGCCATTAAAGAGCTTCAAGAGCGCATCGGGAAACTCAGCAAGGCCATCGACGATGTCCTCGCGCGAGACAAAGCGCCCTTCCTTCATCCAGGCCGCGATCGCGCCAATCGCTTCTGGAAAGCGCGCCGCGTTGTCGAACACGACGATCCCCTCCATACGGGCGCGGTTCACGAGCAGGGACAGGTAGTTCGAAGGCCCTTTGATCGCAGTGGTGTTGTTGTACTGGGAGATCGCCCCGCAGATGATGATGCGTGCGCCGCGCGTGATGCGGGTCAGGACCGTATCGAGGATCTCGCCACCGACGTTGTCGAAATAGATGTCGACGCCCTTGGGGCAATGTTCCTTCAGGCCGTCCTTGAGCGGCTGATGCTTGTAGTCGATGCATGCGTCAAACCCCAACTCGCGCACGACAAACTCGCACTTGGCGGCGCCTCCGGCGATGCCAACGACCCGGCACCCCTTGATCTTGGCGATCTGACCGACGGTCTGTCCAACCGCACCGGCAGCGCCGGATACGACGACCGTCTCACCGGGCTTGGGCAGACCGACGTCAAGCAGTCCGAAGTAGGCGGTCATGCCAGGCATGCCCAGGGGATTGAGCCACTTTTGCGCAGGAGCAAGGTTCAGATCGACTCTCTGAGGGCCGACCGTCTTAAAGTTGTCCCTGCCCACGAGCAGGTACTCCTGTACGCCAAGCCCGCCATTGACGATCGTGCCCACCGGAAAATCCGGATGCTGCGATGCGATCACCTTGCCGATGCCCCCGGCACGCATGACCTCGCCCAGACCGACCGGTGCGATATAGCTCTTGCCTTCATTCATCCAGCCGCGCATGGCCGGATCGAGCGAGAGCATGAGCGTCTTGACGAGAAACTCCCCTGCTCCAGGTTCGGCCAGTGCTTCCTCGGTGAACTGCCAATCGGAGGGCTTGGGTAAGCCCGTCGGCCGCGCAGCCAGACGCACCTGGTGGTTCGTCGTGCCTTGTGCAACAGTCATCTTCGTCTCCTCAAGTCTTCGTTGTCCCTGCCGCTTGCGATCATGCGGGCCCTGCCTGGTTGGTCCTAGCTCGGAGGGGCAATCCGGGCCAGACCACCCATATAGGGGCGTAGCACCTCGGGAACCGTCACCGAACCGTCGGCCTCCTGGTAGTTCTCCAAGACCGCCACCAGCGTTCGCCCGACTGCAAGACCCGAGCCGTTCAAGGTATGAACGAGCTCAGTGCGACCCGCGGAGTTTCGAAAGCGGGCCTGCATCCGGCGCGCCTGAAACGCCTCGCAGTTCGATACCGAGGAGATTTCGCGATAGCTGTTCTGGCCCGGCAGCCACACCTCCAGGTCATAGGTCTTGGCCGACCCGAACCCGGTGTCCCCCGCACACAGCAGCATGACGCGGTAGGGCAATCCGAGTCGCTCAAGGATACCCTCGGCGTGACCGACCATGGCCTCGTGAGCCGCATGGGAATGCGCCGGTTCGACGATTTGGACCATCTCGACCTTGTCGAACTGATGTTGGCGGATCATGCCGCGCGTGTCGCGCCCGTGGCTGCCCGCCTCCGAGCGAAAACAGGGAGTATGCGCCGTGAGCTTGATGGGCAGGTGCGCAAGCTCGAGAATCTCGCCCCGGACCGTGTTGGTGAGGGGCACCTCGGAAGTCGGAATCAGATACAGCGCCTCGCCCGCTTCATCTTCACCGCCGCGCTCGATTCGAAAGAGGTCCTCGGCGAACTTGGGCAACTGACCCGTACCCCGTAAGGTCTCGGCGGTCACGAGATACGGCACCGCGCATTCGGTGTAGCCGTTCTCTGTGGTCTGCACGTCGAGCATGAATTGGGTGAGCGCGCGATGGAGCCTCGCCACGGCCCCGCGCATCACGACAAAGCGCGCTCCGGAAAGCTTTGCCGCGGTTGCGAACTCGAGTCCCAGACGTTCCCCAAGAGCCGTGTGATCGCGCACCTCGAAGTCGAACACGCGCGGCAATCCCACGCGCCGGACCTCGAGATTCTCGGTTTCCGAGGCGCCATCGGGGACGCTTTCCTGCAAGAGGTTTGGCACGCCCTCCAGGATGGCTGCGAGTTCCTCCTGGATCGCTAGAAGGCGCGCCTCGAGGGACTTCAAGGCCTCGGGTAGGGCAGCGACCTCGGCCATGACAGCGGTGGTATCGGCCTTCTCTGCTTTCAGGATGCCGATCTGCTTGGACAAGGCATTGCGACGGGCCTGCAGTTCCTCGGTCTGGGTCTGCACGAGCTTGCGCTCGGCTTCCAGCCGCAGAAATTCGTCGGCGGGAAAGCTGAATTTCCTGCGGGCGAGGTTCGCGACCACACCGGGCAGATCTTTACGTAAGACTTGAATATCGAGCATGGCTGCTCCGCAATCGGGAATCGGGAATCAGGAATCGGGTCAAAACGTGCGCCGCCAGACGTAGCGCAGGCGGCAGAGCTTGGGATCTAGCCTTCGCGGGCGAAGGCGGGGGTCGTCACGATCGGCTCGCAGCAACCCCGGTGCGAGATCGCCTCTGGAGATCTCTGAAGGCGGGAACAGGAAGGGGGGGCATGACAGGGGTGTCCATTGCCCGCCTATTTTGCCTCGCCATACCCGGGGCTGGCAAGCGGTGCGAGACAGCTGCGCAACTGGTCTCCAAGGCAAGTGTGCCCAAGTGCTATGCAACAGAACCCAACGCCGCCTAGAATCCCATGGCCGCGCGCACCGCATCCGGGCGCCCACCGACCGCCCAAGGGATGCGCGCTCGTGACGACGCTGGTCTGCCTGGGCTGCAGTTCGTCCCGGCGACGAGGCAGTTTATCGCTGCGCGCTGGGCTCTCTACGAGGAACGCTTTCTAATCGTTCAGCTTGCCGGCGGGGTCCGGCCCCTTTTTCGAAACACTCTGACCGACGATGCTCACCCTGACCGATGTCACCCATATCTATCCGAACGGCACACGTGCACTGGACATGGCGTCCCTGAGCTTGGGGCCGGGTCTGTTCGGGTTGCTCGGACCCAACGGCGCCGGCAAGTCCACCCTCATGCGCTGTGTGGCGACGCTGCAGACGCCTTCATCGGGCACGATTCGCTTTGGCGAGATCGACGTGTTGGCGCAGCCCGAGCGGCTCCGGGCGATGCTGGGCTATCTGCCCCAGGACTTCGGCGTCTATCCCCGGGTCTCCGCGTACGATCTTTTGGATCACCTGGCGGTGTTGAAGGGGATCGCCGGCCGCGGTCCGCGCCGCGAGATGGTCGAGGGGCTCCTCCATAAGGTCAATCTCTGGGAGGTGCGCAAGAAGGCCGTGGCCGGATATTCGGGAGGGATGCGCCAACGCTTTGGCATCGCCCAGGCACTGCTCGGCGATCCGCGTCTTGTCATCGTCGACGAACCCACGGCCGGGCTGGATCCGGAGGAGCGCAATCGCTTTGGCGACCTGTTGGTCGAGATCGGCGAGAACGTCGTTGTCATCCTCTCGACCCACATCGTCGAGGACGTCACCGATCTGTGCTCGCGCATGGCGATCCTCGTGGACGGTCGCGTCGTGGCCCAGGGCGAGCCGCACCACCTGATCGATTCCCTGAAGGGCCGCATCTGGCGGACCACGGTGATTCGTGACGAACTCGCCGACCTGAAGGCGTCCTACACCGTCATCTCGACCCGGCTGCGCGCCGGGCAGACGGTCGCCCATGTGCTCGCGGCCGAATCACCGGGTCCAGCCTTCGAGAGCATCGAGGCGAACCTCGAAGACGTCTACTTCGCCAATCTCGTCGGCCGGCGCCAGACGCTGCCGGCCCAGACGCCCGCCTGAAGGTCGTCATGTTCCTCGCAATCGCCCGGTTCGAACTGCGCTACCAGCTGCGCGCCCCCGTCTTCGCCATCGGCGCCGCGCTATTTTTCCTGTTGACCTTCGCCTCGGTGACCATCGATACCGTGCAGATCGGTGCCCGCGGCAACGTCAACATCAACTCGCCCGAGGCCCTTTGCCGCACCATGGGCATCATGGCGATCTTCTCCTTGTTCATCGTCTGCGCCTTCGTCAGCAATGTCGTCTTGCGCGATGATGAGACCGGCTTTGCACCGCTCGTGCGGGCCACGCCGATCACCGACGGCGCCTACCTGTGCGGACGATTCGCCGGCGCGCTGGCCATCTCCGCCCTGGTGCTCCTCATGGTCCCGCTCGCGATCTGGGTCGGTGCGGCCATGCCCTGGCTCGACCCGGAGAAGATCGGGCCATTCGTCGCCCTGCACTATCTCTACGCCTACTTCATCATGGGGCTGCCGGCGCTCATCATCTTGGGCGCTGTCCTCTTTGCGATCGCGACCCAGACGCGTTCGATGGCGTGGACCTACGTGGGTCTACTGGCCCTGTTGGTGCTCTATCTGGGCACGCGCGCGGTGCTCTCTGATCCGGCCTACGATACGCTTGCCGTCGTGAGCGACCCTTTTGGCCTGTCGGGGTATGTGCGCGCCACGCGCTACTGGACAACCGCCGAGCGCAACACGCGCGTGCCCGAGCTGGACAGTCTGTGGCTCATGAGTCGTGGGCTCTGGTGTGTCGTGGGTGCCCTCGCATTTGGCGTGGCCTATGTACGCTTCGCGCGCGGTGCCACGGGCGTGCGCGTGCGCTTGCGTACCCCTGAAACCGAAGGGCTCGCAAAGGCGCGCGTCGCGCCCTCAACAGCGAAGACTGCAGCACCGTTGGCCCAGGCCGCGAGCACCCGAGGGGCCCCGGGCATCGGCTGGGGCGAGTTCATCGCCTTGGCGCGCTTCGATCTGGCCTCGGTATTCAAGAGTCCGGCATTTTTTGTGCTGATCGCACTCGGAGCGCTCAATGCGCTTGGCAGCTTCTTTGCCACGATCAATGTTCGCGGAGTCGATTACTGGCCTGTCACGCGCTCCATGATCAATGATCTCGCCGGGGCATTCGCCATCATTCCGATTGTGCTGGCCATCTTCTATTCGGGCGAGTTGGTCTGGCGCGATCGCGACCGGCGCATCGACGAGATCATCGGGGCCACCCCGGCACCGGACTGGGCGTTCGTGCTGCCGAAGATTCTCGCGATCACACTCGCCTTGATTGTCAGCCTGGTGTGCGGCGCTGCTGCCGCCGTCGTCTTCCAGGCGTTCCTCGGCTACACGCGCTTCGAAGTGAATCACTATCTCGTCTGGTTCGTCGTGCCCCAGTTGCTCGTGGCCTACCAGCTCGCGGCGCTGGCGATCTTCGTGCAGATTGTCGTGCCCCACAAATTCATCGGCTGGGCCGTCATGTTGCTCTACATCGTCGCGACGACGGCACTCCAGGGTGCAGGGTTCGAGCATCATCTCTATGATTACGCCGGCAGCTCTCCGGTGCCCTTGTCGGACATGAATGGACAGGGGCGCTTTTGGATCGGCCGCGCTGCCTTTGAGGTCTACTGGAGCGCGGCGGCGACGATCCTGCTCCTCATCTCCTATGGTCTGTGGCGGCGCAGCCGCGCCACGCCGCTTGCCGGTCGTCTGCGGCGCTTGGGCCGGATCCTAAGGGGCGCGCCAGGCGCGGCTCTTGCGATCTGCCTCATCGTCTTCATCGGCAGCGGCAGCTTCATCTTCTACAACACCAATGTGCTCAATCACTACCAGACCGAAGAGGATACAGAACGCTATCTGGCCGAACTCGAGCGCACCCTCCTGCCCTTCGAGAACGTGCCCCAGCCGCGCATCACGGACGTCAAGCTCGCCGTCGATCTTTTTCCCGAGGCCACGCGCGCCTTGATGAGCGGAGAATGGCGGATCGAAAACCGCACCAGCGATCCGCTGCCAGCCGTCCACCTGCGCTGGAAGCGACCCCTTGTCATGACCCGCTTAGACGTCGAGGGCGCACACGTCGAGCGCGACTTCGGTGACCTCAACTACCGGATCTACACCTTCGATCATCCGCTTTTGCCAGGCGAATCGCGCTTGATCCGATTCGAGAGCCGGCTCGAAGAGCGTGGCTTTCCGAACGAGCGGCCCTTAACACGCCTGGTCGAAAACGGCACCTTCCTCGCCAACGATCGGATCGAACCTCTGCTCGGCATGGATCGCGATGATCTTCTAAAAAGCCGCGCGAAGCGTCGCAAATATGGCCTGCCTGCGGAACTGCGCCAGCCCAAGCTCGAAGACGAGTCTGCCGACCAGTACAACCTCCTGCGGCGCGACAGCGACTGGATCAATCTGGACATCACCCTCTCGACCGATGCCGACCAGACCCCCGTCGCCCCGGGCAGAACCTTGAGCGACACGGTCGCAGCAGGGCGGCGCACCGTCCATACGCACTCCGATGCGCTCGTCTTGCACTACTTCTCGCTGCAATCGGCGCGCTACGAGCGCTTAGAAGGAGCCTGGGCTGCCGCCAACGGCACGCCGGTCGCTCTGGACGTCTATTACCAGAAGGGCCACGACTACAACGTCGAGCGCATGCTGTCCGTCATGCAGACCTCGCTCGAACTCTACTCAAAGCAGTTCTCCCCCTTTCAGTTCCACCAGATGCGCATCCTGGAATTTCCGGCCTACGAGACCTTCGCCGAGTCCTTCGCGAACACCGTGCCGTTTTCGGAGTCGATCGGATTCATCCAGAGGTACGACGAGGGCAAGATCCGGGCTGGCGAAAGCTATGATCTGGTGACCTTCGTCACCGCCCATGAAGTCGCCCACCAATGGTGGGGCCACCAGTTGATCGGTGCGCCCAAGCAAGGCGGAACCATGCTCGCCGAAACCTTCGCACAGTATTCGGCGCTCCTGGTCATGGAGAAACTCTATGGCCCGCAGATGATGCGCCAGTTCCTCAAGTACGAGCTCGATGCCTATCTGCGCGGCCGGGGTCGCGAGAGCGTCGAGGAGTTGCCCCTCGTGCGTGTCGAGGATCAGGACTACGTCCATTACCGCAAGGGGGCCCTGGTGATGTGGTGGCTCAAGGACACTGTCGGGGAGGAGACGGTCAATCGCAGCCTCAGACGTCTTTTGGCCCGGTACGCGTTCCATGGAGCACCCTATGCGTCGGCGAGCGATTTTGTGAAGATCCTGCGCGAGGAATCGCCGCCCGAGGCTCAGGATCTGATCACGGACCTGTTCGAGCGCATCACCCTGTACGACATGAAGGCGCTGGACGCCCATGCCAAGCGCCTGCCCGACGGGCGCTATGCAGTGCGCTTCACCGTCCTTGGCCGGAAGCTCTATGCCGATGGTCTGGGTGTCGAGACTGAAGCACCGCTGTCGGAACCCTTCGAGGTCGGGGCCTTCACGGTCGAGCCCGGCAAGAAGGGCTTCACGGCCCAAGCCGTCCTCGATCTCGAGAGGCACCCGCTCGTCTCTGGGTCTCAGGAGGTCCGCCTCATCGTCAACGAGCCACCCAAGTGGGTCGGTGTGGACCCCTACAACAAGCGCATCGATCGCAATTCCGACGACAATCTGACGGCAGTGGTGCTCGACCCTTGAGGCCCTTAAGCCCCTTAAGCCCCTTAAGCCCCTTAAGCGTCTAGTCGTGGCCGGCCTTATCGTCAAGCTCGCGCAGGTGCTCGAGCTTCTGGGCGATCTTGGCCTCGAGTCCACGCCCGGTCGGCCGGTACCAGCCGGGTTCGACCATCCCTTCGGGCAGGTAGGTCTCGCCAGCGGCATAGCCCTCGGGCTCCTCGTGGGCGTAGCGGTAGTCTTTGCCGTGTCCGAGTCTCTTCATGAGCTCAGTCGGGGCGTTGCGCAGATGGACAGGCACCTCGCGCGAGGCGTCAGCGGCAATGTAGGCGCGCGCCGCGTTATAGGCAAGGTAGGCTGCATTACTCTTCGGCGCGGCCGCCAGATACAGGACCGCCTCGGCGAGCGCGAGTTCGCCTTCAGGCGATCCGAGTCGCTCATAGGTCGAAGCGGCATCTCCTGCGATCTGCAGCGCGCGCGGATCGGCCAGGCCAATGTCCTCCCAGGCCATGCGCACAATACGCCGCGCCAGATAGCGCGGGTCAGCGCCGCCATCGAGCATGCGGCAAAGCCAATAGAGGGCCGCATCCGGATGCGAGCCGCGCACGGACTTGTGCAAGGCCGAAATCTGATCGTAGAAGGCGTCGCCCCCCTTGTCTAAGCGGCGCAGATTCTCGCTTAAGGCGCGCGCGAGCAACGCTGCGTCAATCTGGCGTTGGCCTGCCGCCAGCGCCGTGCGTGCGACCTGTTCCAGGTTGTTCAGAAGCCTGCGCGCATCGCCATCGGCGCTCGCGCAGAGGATCTGGCGGGCCGACTCGTCGAATTCCAGGCGGGCCAATTCCGGGGCGCGCGCATCGGTCATCGAGCGCGCGAGGAGCGTGTCGAGCTCTTCTTGATCGAGGCTCTTGAGCACATAGACAGCAGCCCGCGAGAGCAGTGCACCGTTCACCTCGAACGAGGGATTCTCGGTGGTTGCGCCAACAAAGACGAACAGCCCCGATTCAACATGCGGCAGGAAGGCGTCCTGCTGGCTCTTGTTGAACCGGTGGACCTCATCGACGAACAAGAGTGTCTGGCGCCGCGCCTGGGCGCGCGTGAGTTCGGCCCTCGCGACCGCCTCGCGGATTTCCTTCACCCCGGAGAGCACCGCGGACAAGGCGATGAAATCGGCCTGGAAGGCATCGGCCATGAGGCGCGCAAGCGTCGTCTTGCCGACCCCGGGCGGCCCCCACAGGATCATCGAATGAGGGCGGTGCGATTCGAACGCGACGCGCAAAGGTTGACCCGGTCCAAGCAGGTGGCTCTGACCCACGACCTCATCGATGTGGCGCGGACGCAGGCGCTCGGCCAAGGGCACCTCCCCCGCTTGGACCTCGAAGAGGTCAGCACCGGCGGTGGTCTTGGAGTTCACGATCGGCACATCAGTTTTGCAGCACGTCCGCGCCCGCGGGCGGAACGAACCGGAAGGTGTCTGCCGTCACCGGAACATTGCGCTCGACATGGCTAAAGACGAGTTCGGTCGTCTGGCCGAGCGCGTCATGCAGCTGCATCGATGCGAGCTCCGCACCGCGAAATCCAATATCGATCCTCTCGAAGGTGGTGTCATGGGATTTAGGGGTCGCCTCAAGCCAGTCGATGCCGTCGCGGCTGCCGGCATCCTTCAGATCGAAGCTCTTGTCGAGCGCATTGTCACCGAACAGAATGGCAGCAGGTGTCGCGCCGAGCGCGTCGTTGAGCTTGCGCACGGTCACCTGGTTCAGATCGCGGTCAAACACGGTCAAACGCTCGCCGTCGGCCACAATGACCTGTTCGTAGGGTTTCTGATAGCTCCAGCGAAACTTGCCTGGCCTTGCAAAAATGAACTGTCCGCTGCTTTGGGTCGTCTTCTGGCCGTTCGATACGCGCTGCACGAATTCGCCGCGCGCGCTCTGGAACTGGCTGACAAAGCTGTGCAGCGCCTCGAGCCCGCCGGCCTCGGCCGGCAGGGTGGGGCCGATCCAAAGGGGCCCGAGGCACAGGGCGAAAACGAGCAAGTCAACGCGTCGGAGCAAAGGTTTCATGGGTTTCTCAGTGAAGTCGTTCCCTACTCAACGCGCACAGCACCCATCGGGTTCACACCGAGTCGAGTCGTTACGCGTGCCGAGTGGTGACTCGTCCCCTGCTCATTCACTCATCCTCACTTCATCATCCCCTATTCATCCCCTGATCGTCCCCTAATCGTCCCTAATCGTCCCTCTTGGGAGTGAGGATTTCGCGGTTGCCGTTGCTCTGCATGGCCGAGACCATGCCGGCCTGCTCCATCTGTTCGAGAAGCCTGGCCGCGCGGTTATAGCCGATGCGCAATTGACGCTGGACGAAGGAGATGGAGGCGCGCCGGCTCTTGATGACGACTTCAACGGCCTGGTCATACAAGGGATCGTCCTCGGTGCCAGCGGACTCCCCCGGTGCCGCGCTGTCTCCGAGATCACCGAGCTGTCCGCCCTCGAGGATGCCCTCGATATAGTTGGGCTCGCCCTGCTTTTTCAGGTACTCCACGACCGCGTGCACTTCCTCGTCTGCGACAAAGGCCCCATGCACGCGCTGTGGCAGTCCGCTGCCGGGCGGCAAGAACAGCATGTCCCCCATGCCCAAGAGCGCCTCGGCGCCCTGCTGGTCGAGAATCGTGCGGCTGTCGATCTTCGAGGACACCTGGAAGGCGATCCTGGTCGGAATGTTCGCCTTGATGAGTCCCGTGATCACGTCCACGCTGGGTCGCTGCGTGGCGAGGACGAGGTGGATGCCTGCTGCGCGGGCTTTCTGGGCAATCCGGGCGATCAGCTCCTCGACCTTCTTGCCCACCACCATCATCAGATCGGCCAGCTCGTCGATCACGACCACGATCGTCGGGAGTCGATCCAACGGTTCAGGGGCGTCAGGTGTCAGACTGAAGGGATTGGCGATCTTCTCCTCGCGCAGGTGCGCGTCGGCAATCTTGCTGTTGTAGCCGTTCAGGTTGCGAACCCCAAGCTTGGACATGAGCTTGTAGCGCCGCTCCATCTCAGCGACGGCCCAATTGAGCGCGTGACCTGCCTGGCGCATGTCCGTGACCACCGGCGCAAGCAGGTGGGGGATGCCTTCATACATGCTCATTTCGAGCATTTTCGGGTCGATCAGGATGAGGCGAACTTCGTTTGGGTCCGCCTTGTACAAAAGGGACAGGATCATCGCGTTGATCCCGACGGACTTGCCTGAGCCGGTGGTTCCGGCGACCAACAAATGCGGCATGCGCGCGAGATCGGCCACGACCGGATGGCCGGCGATGTCCTTACCCAGGGCCAGGGTCAGGGGCGAGCCGCTGTCACCATAGACCTTGGATCCGAGGATTTCGCTCAGGCGCACGGCCTGGCGCTTCGGATTGGGCAACTCCAAGCCCATCGTGGTCTTGCCCGGGATCGTCTCGACCACGCGGATGCTCACCAGAGAGAGGGCGCGTGCGAGGTCCTTGGCCAGATTGACGATCTGGCTGCCTTTCACACCCACTGCAGGCTCCACCTCATAGCGCGTGATGACCGGCCCCGGATAGGCCGCCACGACCTGCACGACGACACCAAAGTCGTTGAGTTTCTTCTCGATCAAGCGCGAGGTGAACTCGAGCGTATCTGGACTGACGGTCTCCTGCCGCGGCGGCGCTGCAGCAAGCAGCGACAGGGGGGGCAGATGCGATTCGGGGATGTCCGCGAACAAGGGCACCTGGCGCTCCTTGACGGAGCGCTCGGACTGCGGGACCGAGACGACCTGGGGCTCGATCCGGATCGGCGGAGCGTCTTCAAAGCGCGCTCGTTCCTGCACGATCGCTTCCTCGCGCTGGCTTGCCGCCGCCTCGCCGGCGCGCCGGTCCTCCTTGGCCTCCTTCTTCTGGCGGATCACCTCGATCATCCCCTCCAGCCAGCCTCCGACCCGCTCGGCTAGGGCAAGCCAGGAGATGCCGAAGAAGAGGGAACTGCCGACCGCAAAGACCAGAAGCAGAAAGAGCGTCGCGCCCGTATAGCCCAGCGCATGGCTCAAGGGCGGCCCGATCAAGCTCCCCAAAACCCCTCCAGGACCCATCGGCAGGGCCCGTCCCAGGGTATAAAAGCGCAGGAACTCGAGCCCCATGCTGGCCAGAAGAACGGCAACGAATCCAGTCAACCCCACCCACAGCGGCTCGGGCGCGCGCGGCTCGGGTGTGCCGTGCTTTTGGCGCGCGAGGCTTTGGTAACCCAAGACGACGCGCTGAATCAGTAACACGACCCACCAATAGGCCGAGACGCCAAAGATATAGAGCAGGATGTCGGCACAGAGCGCACCAAAATGCCCACCTCGATTGCCTAAAGCTGCTTGAGCTGCGTCCTGCGACCAGCCTGGATCGGTCTTGTGATAGCTCGCAAGGATCAGGATCAGGTAGCAAGCCAGGACCGTCATCCCCAGCCAGCGGGCCTCGCGCAACAGTCGCTCCGACCGTCCCCTTGGAGGCGGTGCGGGCGCGAGAGAACTTGCTGATTTCGCCATAGTCCGATTATATCGGCACCAGAGCCCCTCTCCGGCAAATGCGGCTTACGGGCGAGCCTCGAGGGCCCGAAAAGCGCGGCGCCCTGCTAGAGATGGGCGTAGCGGCTCTCGTGCAGGACGTAGGATCCATCGGGCTGCAGCACCAGAAAGCCATCGGTCTCGAGGCCTTTCATGACGCGGCTCACCATCTCGCGGGAGGCACCGATCATTTTTGCGACGTCTTGCCGCGGCAGCTTGTCGCGCAAAACTCGCACGCCGTCCTTCACCTCGGAGAACTCGAGCAGCACGCGCGCCACGCGGCCATAGACGTCCAGCAGCGCTAGCGATTCGATCTTCCGGTCCGCCTCACGCAGCCGTTTGACCAGACCGCGCATGATGAGCATCGCCATCTCCGCGTTGGCCGCAAGGCAGATCCGAAAATCGTCCTTGTTGATCGTCAGAAATTCGGAGGGCTCCAGCGTGACGATCGTGGCCGATCGCGGCTGGTCGTCGATCAAACCCATCTCGCCGAAGAATTCGCCCGGACCCAGGACGGCCAGGATCACCTCCTTGCCCTCGCTGTCGGACATCTGCACCTTGGTGCGTCCAGTCAAGATCAGATAAAGCGACTGCGTGGTCTCGCCCGCGACCAGAACCGTGCGCCCCTTCGGGACCGCCCGCCGCACCACGACGCGGGCGAGTTGATCGAGATGGGCCTCGTCCAACACCGAAAACAGGGGCACGTTCTGCAGCAGCGCGCGATTGTCGCCGGTGATCTGATGTTTCACTCTACCTCCTAGGGGGAGCAGAAGCCAGGTAATCCCAAAGGCCGCGCCCGGGGCCGTTGGCAAGAGCGAGTGCGCAGGCGATCTCGTGCAAGATTATAATTCTATCGATAACGATGCGATTGAGATAGCGCAGTTCCGCCTCCAATTGAGTCCTACAGCAACCCTTCTCTGCAACCTTTCTCTGGTCACTGTCTCATGCCCACACCGAAACACTGTCGCGTCCTCATCTTAGGCTCGGGCCCTGCGGGCTATTCGGCTGCGGTCTATGCCGCCCGCGCCAACCTGAAACCTGTGCTGGTCACCGGTTTAGCCCAGGGTGGACAACTGATGACGACCACCGAGGTCGACAACTGGCCGGCCGATGTCCACGGTGTCCAGGGTCCGGATCTGATGGCGCGCTTTCTGGCGCATGCCGAGCGCTTCGATACCGAGATCGTGTTCGACCACATCCATACGGCCAAGCTCGGCGAGTCGCCACTGCGGCTCATCGGGGACACCCATGAATACACCTGCGATGCCCTCATCATCGCCACCGGGGCCTCGGCCATGTATCTGGGCCTGGACTCGGAGCAGGCCTTCATGGGACGAGGTGTGTCGGGTTGCGCGACCTGCGACGGATTCTTCTACAAGGGCCAGGACGTGACCGTCGTGGGCGGGGGCAACACCGCCGTGGAAGAGGCGCTCTACCTGACCAACATCGCACGCAAGGTCACCGTGGTGCACCGGCGCGAGCGCTTTCGAGCCGAGCCGATCCTGGTCGATCGGCTCATGGAGCGGGCCGAGGCCGGGGTGGCCGAGATCCGCTGGAATCATGTGCTCGACGAGGTTCTGGGCGACGCCTCGGGCGTGACGGGCGTGCGCATCAAGTCGGCCAAGACCGGCACGACCGAGGAATTGCCGATGTCAGGCGTCTTCATCGCCATCGGCCATCGGCCCAATACCGAGCTCTTCGCGGGCCAGCTGACGATGAAGGATGGCTATATCCAGACGCGCTCGGGACTCGAAGGCATGGCGACTGCGACCAGTGTGCCCGGGGTGTTTGCCGCCGGAGATGTGCAAGATCACGTCTACCGGCAGGCGATCACGAGCGCGGGCACCGGGTGCGTGGCGGCGCTCGACGCACAGCGCTATCTGGAAAATCTCCACGCCAACTGAGGAGGTCTGCGATGAGCCGGCGCCTGGCGGGGCTCGCGGGGCTAAAGGAGCTGCTTCCGGAACTCGAAGCGGCGGCCGAGAAGGAAGCCCAAGCGCGGCGCGAGGCAGAGCGCGTGCGCCAAAAGACCTCTGCGGATCAGGCCGAATTCCGCCTCGCGATGCAAGATGTGGCGCCCTTGAAGACTTCGGGTCGTCGCCATCTTCCGTCGCCGCCGCCGCGACCGATCGCAGCCCAGCGCCTGCGCGATGAGAAGGCCGCGCTCTCGGAGTCCCTGTCCGACGAATTCAATGCCGAATCCCTCCTGGAGACTGACGACAAGCTCTCCTGGCGTCGCGAGGGCATCGGCGCGGACGTGGTGCGCAAGCTGCGCCGGGGCCATTGGGTGATTGGAGCCGAACTCGATCTGCATGGACTGCGGCGCGACGCGGCACGCGAAAGCCTCGCCCAGTTCATCCGTGAAGCTCAGCGGCGCGGCCAGCGCTGCGTGAGGATCATCCACGGCAAGGGGCTGGGTTCGGTGGCGCGTCAGCCGGTTCTAAAGGCCAAGGTCTTCGGCTGGCTCGTCCAGAAGGAAGAGGTCCTGGCTTTGTGCCAGGCGCGCGCCCAGGATGGCGGCAGCGGCGCCCTCGTCGTGCTGTTGCGCCCGAGGTCGGTGCCGGAGCAGTCGTCCTAGCCGACCGCCTCGGCCGGCTGCTTGAGCAGCAGCGCCAGGAGCCGGGCGATCTCCTCGCGCATCTTGCGGCGGTCCACCGTCATGTCGATGGCACCCTTGGAGAGGAGGAACTCGGCGCGTTGGAAGCCCTCGGGAAGCTTCTCGCGCACGGTCTGCTCGATGACGCGCGGTCCGGCAAATCCGACCAGGGCACGCGGCTCGGCCATCACCACGTCGCCCATGAATGCAAAGCTGGCCGACACGCCTCCCATGGTCGGGTCGGTCAAGACCGAGATATAAGGCAGCTTCGCTGCAGCCAGGCGTGTCAGCATGCTGGTGGTCTTACCCATCTGCAGAAGGGACAAAAGGCCCTCTTGCATGCGTGCGCCCCCGGTTGCGGTGACGCACACGAAGGGAACCTTCTGCTCCAGCGCGGTCTGCACCGCCCGCACGAAACGCTCACCGACGACCGAGCCCATCGAGCCGCCCATGAAGGCGAATTCGAAACAGGCCACGACAACGGGCACGGTCAGGATCGCACCTCCCATGACGACCAAGGCATCGGTCTCACCGGTCGCCTCCATCGCGTCCTTCAAGCGCTCCGAGTATTTCTTGCTGTCCTTGAACTTGAGCGTGTCCACGGGCAGGATCTCCTGGCCGATTTCGTAGCGCCCCTCGGCATCGAGTAATGCATCGAGCCTCTGGCGCGCGCCGATGCGCATGTGGAAGTCGCACTTGGGACAGACGTTGAGGTTGTTCTCCAGATCGGTCTTGTAGAGCACAGCCTCGCAGGTCGGACATTTGACCCAGAGCCCCTCGGGGACGCTCTTGCGGTGCGCCACATCGGTGCGCTGAATGCGTGGGGGCAGCAATTTTTCAATCCAGCTCATGTATGCTCCGATAGGAGGGCAGATGGCGCGTCCAGCGCCTCGCGAAACCCGCGCACCAGGGTCTCGACGGACGCCACCGCTGCTTCGCGGGTGGCGTTTTCCAACTCTTCGATGATTCTACTGCCAATGACCACCGCGTCGGCAACCGCGGCCACCGCACGCACCGCGGCCCGATCGCGGATGCCAAAACCCACCGCGATGGGAACCTGCACCTGGCGTCTGAGCTCAGGCAGGCGTTCTGCGACCGCAGCACTGTCGAGGTGGCCCGCACCGGTCGTACCCTTTAGGCTCACGTAATAGACATAACCGCTCGCGTGTTCGGCGATGAGGCCGATGCGCTCCTTGGTCGTGGTCGGTGCGAGCATGAAGATGGGGTCGACCCCCCGTTCGAGCAAGGCCCGGGCCAAGGTGGTGCTCTCCTCTGGGGGATAGTCGACGACCAGCACACCATCGACCCCGGCGCCAAGCACCGCATCAGCAAAACGGATTGTGCCAAAGCGCTCGATCGGATTGGCATAACCCATCAGAACGACGGGCGTGGTCGGATCATCGCGCCGGAAGAGCGTCGCCATCTCCAGCACCTGCTGCAGACCGACTCCGTTGGCGATTGCCGCCTCGCTGGCCCTCTGGATCGCCGGTCCGTCGGCCATCGGATCGGAAAACGGGATCCCCAGTTCGATCACATCGGCGCCCGCGCGCGCCAGGGCGTGCAGGAGCGGCACCGTGAGTTCGGCACTCGGGTGACCGGCGGCGATGTAGGGAATGAGTGCCGCGCGTCCCTCGGTCTTGATGGCCTCAAGGCAACTCTTTAGGCGCGACATCACAGCCCCCCCGAGGAGCGCGGGCCAAAGGCCTTGCTCGCGATGCGGCAGCTATCGCGGCAGAAGAACTCCAGTCCGGAGGCCTCGGCCACGATGTGCAGGTCCTTGTCGCCGCGCCCGGACAGGTTCACGAGAATGATCTCGTCTTCGGGACGTTCCTTGGCGAGCTTTAGGGCGTGCGCGAGCGCGTGACTCGATTCGAGCGCAGGGATGATGCCTTCGATCTGACAGCACAGATGGAAGGCGGCCAGCGCCTCGGCATCGGTCGCCCCGACATATTCGGCCCGGCCGCTGTCTTTCAGGAAGGCATGTTCCGGTCCCACCCCCGGATAGTCCAGGCCTGCGCTCAGCGAATGGGTGGCCGTGATCTGGCCCGAGAGGTCCTGCAACAGATAGGTCCGATTGCCATGCAGCACGCCCGGGGTGCCCCGCTGCAGGCTGGCGGCGTGGTGGCCGCTGTCCAAGCCCAGACCCGCAGCCTCGACACCGACGAGGCGCACCTGTTGGTAGGGGATGTAGTCGTAGAAGATACCCATCGCGTTGCTGCCCCCGCCCACGCAGGCCACGACATGGTCGGGCTGGCGGCCGGCGATCTCGGGCATCTGGACAAGGCATTCCTTGCCGACGACCGAGTTGAAGTCGCGCACCATCATCGGATACGGATGGGGCCCGGCGACCGTCCCGATGATGTAGAAGGTGTCCTCGACATGGGTGACCCAGTCGCGCATGGCTTCATTGAGCGCATCCTTCAAGGTCTTCGAGCCGCTCTCCACGGGCACGACTGTTGCGCCCAAGAGCTTCATCCGGTAGACATTGGCCGCCTGGCGCCCCATGTCCTCGCTGCCCATGTAGACCACGCACTGCATGCCGTAGCGCGCAGCGACGGTCGCGCTGGCCACACCATGCTGTCCGGCGCCGGTCTCGG
Organism: Rhodospirillales bacterium; assembly: GCA_903970305.1. GTDB lineage: Bacteria > Pseudomonadota > Gammaproteobacteria > Burkholderiales > Burkholderiaceae_D > BOG-994. The sequence continues at coordinate 36,380 of CAJCID010000033.1, forward strand.
CTATGACCCGCGCCTTGCCCATGCGGCGGGCCAAGAGCGCCTGGCCTACGGTGTTGTTGATCTTGTGGGCGCCGGTATGGTTCAGATCCTCGCGCTTCAGATAGATCTGGGCACCGCCTTGACGTTCTGACAGGCGCCGCGCGTGATAGATCGGGCTTGGCCGTCCGACGAAGTGTTTCAGTTCGCTCTGGAATTCGGCGATGAAGGCCGGATCGACCGCGTAGCGCGCATAGGCGGCGCGCAACTCGTCCAAGGCATGCATCAAGGTCTCGGCGACGAATGTGCCGCCATAGGGGCCAAAATGGCCCCGGGAATCGGGAAGATCGTAGTCGCCCTCGGCAGGGCTTGGGGGACGAACGGAATCCCCGAGGGGGGCCGCGTTCTCGGCCAGAAAGGGAGCAGTCATCGCATCGACTCTAAGAAAGGTGATCGGCGTGCCGCACCGCCAGGACGAACTGGCGCATGCGTTCGGGGTCTTTGATGCCCTTGGACGCTTCGATGCCGCTGGCGACATCGACCGCATAGGGCCTGACGCGTTCGATCGCCTCAGCGACGTTTTGCGCGTTCAAGCCACCACTCAAAACGGCCCGACGCGCGATTTCTTCTGGGATGAGGGACCAATCGAAACTCTTTCCGGCACCGCCATAGCCTTCGACGAACGCATCGAGAAGGAGCGCCTGCGCGCCCGGGTATTGGGAAGCGAATTGTAACAAATCCAGGCCCGGATGCACACGCGCGGCGCGCAGCCACGGCAGACCGTGTCCGGAACAGGCTTTAGCGGACTCGGTGCCATGAAATTGTAGCGCACCCAGCGGGACCTCCTCGAGGACGCGGGCGATCGTCTCGCGTGGGGCGTCCACGAACAGGCCGACCGTGGTCACAAATGGCGGCACGAGGGCTACGAGCCGCGCCAACAGGTCCGTGGGCACGAAGCGGGGACTTTGCGGGTAGAGGACAAACCCGAGTGCATCGACGCCCAGTTCCACGGCAAGCGCCACATCCTCTGGGCGTGTCAAGCCGCAGAACTTGATCCGGGTGCGATGCAAGGGTTGCGCTAGATGCAGATTCACAGGCCAGGGAACACCGTGCCCAAGGCTGCCGGCGCCGGTAGGGTAAAGCGACTAGGATACTCGACCCGCGCCAGGTACAGACCAGCAGCCATGAAGGTCGGGGCCGCCTTGGCCCGGTCGCGGCCGTCCACGACCGCTCTCACCCACTCGGGCGCATACTGGCCACGCCCGACCGCGATAAGACAGCCGACCAGATTGCGCACCATGTGGTGCAAAAAAGCATCCGCCCGCAGCGTAAAGAGCACAAAGTCTCCGACCGCTTCGATCGTCACGGTATGCAAGGTCTTGATCGGAGACTTGGCCTGGCACTGGGCGCTACGCAGGGCACTGAAATCATGCTCGCCAAGGATGGCGTCTGCGGCGCGCTGCATGGCCTTGAGATCCAGCGGCCGATAGAACCATCCGGTGTGCCCCTGCAAATGGGGCGAGCGCAGCGGCGAGACATACAGCACGTATTGGTAGGTGCGCGCCTCTGCGCTAAAGCGGGCGTGAAATTCGTCCGGCACGGGGCTCGCCCAGTGGACTGCGATCGTGCCCGGCAGAAGACTGTTCAGGCCCCGCACCCAGGCGTGTGCCGGCCTCTGGGCCGCGCTATCGAAGTGCACCACCTGGCCTAGGGCGTGCACGCCCGCATCGGTACGGCCTGCGGCCGTGACACGCACGGGGGCGCCCGTGAACTGACCCAACGCGCCTTCGAGGACATCCTGAACGGTCTGGCCGCCAGGCTGCGACTGCCAGCCCTGCCAAGGTCGACCGTCGTACTGGACTCCGAGGGCAAAGCGCTCTGGCATCATGAAAAAACGGGCGTATGGAACGCCCGTTTCGGTGTTGTGGGCCTTGGATCTAGGCCAGTGCCGACATCAATTCCTTGGCCTTGTCGATCTGCGCCGCATCCCCTTCCTTCATGACTTCTTCAAGGAGTTCGCGCGCTCCGTCCTTATCGCCGATATCCCGATAGGCCACGGCCAGATCGAGCTTGGTCGCCATGTCCTGCCACTTGCCACCGCCGGCCTGCGGCGGCTGTTCCCCTGCAACGTGCATGACACCCCCCTGATCCAGATCGAGCGTAATACCGGCAAAGGAATTGTCGAAGGGCTGCGTCTTCTCGAAGTTGCTCGTCGTCGGCAGTTCCGGCACGTGTTCAGAAGCCGGCGGCAGATCGAGGCTGAAGTCGACGTTGTCTGCGTCACGCACGGGACCGGCGGCGGTCTCTGGAGGTGCAACCGGGACGAAGGGCTTACTGGCGATGGGCACCGTGGCTTCGAAATTCTGCGGCGCCGCGAGTGATTCGGTCAGGCCCGGCGCGTTGATCGCCACGGTCTTTTCGAGACCGTCGGCCAGAATCGCCTGGGGCGCCTCGGGTGTTCCTGAGAGGTCGAGGTCAAAATCGAGATTGTTCGCGGCCGCCGCCCGGCCCGCCGTGGCCACGCTTTCGGCCTCAGAGCGGGTCAAAGAGGGAACTTCGGCGGGTTTGTCGCCAAAGCCAAGGTCAAAGTCGAGATCCATCGCAGGTGGCAAGACGGGCTCGGCCGGGCTCTGGGTCCCGCTGATGGGCTCGGTCTTGGTCAGATCCAGATCGAGAATGGGCTCCATCGGCAAGGTGTTCGGGAATGCCGAACCCGCTGCCTCGGCGCGCGGCGTCGCTTGAGCGAGCGCGGTGGCGATCCCCGCACCGCTGGCCGCTGCGATCCCGGCCATCGTCTGTGCGCTCAATGGCTGCGTCTTCATATAGGACGCAGCCGCTCCTGCAGAAGTCGGTGCGGCATGGGGTGCGCTCGCCTCGGCTCCGGCGGCCCCGGAGCCCGCATGGGCATCGCGGTAGAGCGGGTTGGCCGAATCAAAGCTGGCCCCAAGGGTCGCCGCGCGCTGCCATTCCTCGCCTACCCCGCCGGTCTGGGCATAGAGCTCGCTTGCGATGGTTTCAAAGGCCTTCGCGTCCTGACGCTTGGCGTAGATCTCGAGCAGCTTCAGACGCACCGCATGCCGTTCTGGCTGTGCGCGCAGGGCTTCCTTTAGGATCTCCTCGGCCTGGGCGTCACGTCCGTAGGCGATATAGACGTCGGCCTCGGCGACGGGGTCGACCTCGTTGGTGTCCATCTGGCCGGACATCGGCACAAAGTTCGAGTTGAACGCACTATTGGCCGTATCGACCGACTGGCCACCGGTGGTTCCGAACACCGAGTTGGCGCGCAGACCGCTGGCCCCGGTCAGGATGCTGTCTTCGAACTTCGAAAATTTCTTCTTGCGGCGCTGGTTGTAGACGCCATAGCCCAGGAGGGCAAGAATCACCGCAATACCTCCGCCCACATAAGGCAGATTGTCCATCAGGTCATCGAGGATGCCACCGCCCGGTGGCGGCGGCGGGGGATTGACCTTGACCACGGGCTTCTTAGGCGGTGCAGGCGGCGGCGCGGCCGGCGGGGTCGATGCATCGGTTGCCGTCGGGCTTGAAGTCGTGCTCGCAGACGGCGGGGGAGCGATGGGCGTATCGGGCTTGGTCTCGATCTTGGCAAGCGGGGCCGCGGCCTCTGGCGCCGGTGTTGGCGCGGGTGATGGCGGAGCGACAGGCGGGGTCACGGGCTTACTCACCGCGGCCGGTGGAGCTTGAGGAACCGGGGCGGGCGCAGGTACTGGTGGCGGTGGA
>CAJCID010000034.1 GCA_903970305.1 Rhodospirillales bacterium
TTTGGAAAACGCGCGAACCGCCAGATATTCAGTCTATAGCGTCGGGGAAGCGGGGGAGGGCGACCGTACGGACTGAGCAGAACCGGTGGGAGACCCCTCGGACAACCTAAGGTGTCACATTTTCTGCATTTTCGTCCCTCCCGCTCTCTGCCGAACGCCAACCGGAGTCTTAGCCGAAGGTAAACGAGAAAGCCTCAACACCCGGCTCGAGAAATTCGATCTCGAACAGCCGCTCGGAATGAGGATTTGTTTGACGAACCAGCTGGTAGAGCCGCTGATCGGCAATCGTGCCGTAGCCTTGGCTGTCAACATCAACTCCGTGGTCGTCCCCTGGCGGCTGACCGTCGATCAGAACGCGATATCGCACGGAGCCACCTCGCGCTGCCGGGCCCATCACCAGATGAAGGTCACGCGCGCGAAATCGGTACGCAATCCGGCCGCCGGCTTGGGTCAGCGCGGCAGCCTCAGGTCGAACCCTCCAGTGCCCGAGCAATGCCCATTGGTTAAGCCTAAGCTGTTCAGGAATGTTGTAGAAGTGATCCTTGCCGCGCACGACTCCGCCAGGTGATGAAAAATGTGCCCCGCGCTCGTAGCCGACGTATGTCTCAGGAGACCCAAGGGAGGCCCAATCTGCGGCGACCTCCACGCCCTGGGGGTTGACCGTAACCAGGTCATGAGCGACCGCAGTTGCTCCTGACTCGACCAGCAACTGTTGGATGACTTGTTCCGATTGCTCATAGTGGCCTTCGCCAAATGTGTAGTGTCGAATGTGTCCTTGCGAGTCTATGACGTACAAAGCGGGCCAGTATTGATTGTTGAAAGCCCGCCAGATCTCAAAGTCATTGTCGACTGCGATGGGGAACTCGAGGCCCATGTCGGCGACGGCCTTGCGCACGTTATCGACAGACTTTTCGAAGGAGAACTCGGGCGAGTGCACACCGATCACAACTAGTCCCTGTTCTTTGTACTTGGCAGCCCATGCGCGGAGGTAGGGAAGTGTACGTCTCCAGTTGATGCAGGTGTAGGTCCAAAAGTCGATCACAACGACCTTCCCCTTAAGACTGCTCGCTGACAAGGGCGGGGAGTTGAGCCATTCAGTCGCTCTCCCGAGGTTCGGAAGAACGTCTTTGTCGATGAAACTCCTCTTACCGGTTAGTGAATAGAGCGCGGTCGATAGTACCGGTTGGCGCATGTTGGATTCCTGGTTCAGGGTTATCGTGGGGGACGACGCGAATGCGACGACGCAAATCGCTGCGATGACCGACAAAACGAATTTCATGATGAACCCCGCTGGTAAGGTATGGGGCAACGCTTGCGGTTGCTTGTGGGATTGACCGATGTTCCAAAGAGATCGGATCGGTCTCCCGCCGCGACTGCGAGAGCTAGGGATCAGGCTCGGAGCTAGGACCGTCTGGGCATAACTGACTACTCAACAGAATTGGAGCACGTGCGCGCGCCGCGATCTATTGGACGAAGGTGTCACCACAGAAGTTTAGGTCCTGTGGATAGGGCTTCAGCGGAAAAAGGAGGTACGGGAGGGCAAAATGATATGCATCCTCGATCCCTTCACTGGGCCATCGCTTGGATGCACCTCGTCTGATTCATGGCTAACGTGGCGCAGGTTGATGAAATGGGCTTGGTCATACCAAGGTCCGATAGGCTTGGCGCCCCGCTTCTGTTGAGATCACACCGGTTGTACGCATCCGATCGAATCGGAATCCGACCGCTTCCAACTGACGAGGAAATATCACGATGACAGCCCCCGAAAAGAGAGTTCTCTACACCGCGAAAGTCCACACAACCGGCGGACGCGACGGCGCGTCCCGCAGCTCAGACGGTCGCCTGGACGTCAAGCTTACGACTCCAGGTAAAGCAGGAAATGGTACCAATCCAGAGCAACTACTTGCCGCAGGCTGGCCAGCCTGTTTCGAAGGGGCAATGGAGATTGCTGCCCGAAAGTTGAAGATCACTCTACCGGAAGACCTGGCGATCGACACGGAAGTGGATTTGTGCCTGATGGGCGAAGACTACACAATCCAGGCGCGACTCAATGTCAAGCTGCCAGGCATGGAGCGGAAGTTGGCCGAGGCTCTTGTGGAGGCCGCACACCGAACCTGTCCGTACTCGAAGGCGACACGCGGAAATATTGACGTCGCAATCTCGCTCGTCTAGGGCGCAAATACACAAGAGACCAGTTTCGCTGATGAGCTTGCTGAACACAATCCATGGTCGCGGTCATGGCGAAGATGCCGGTGGGCCCTGCTGTTGGCCGTTGCGCATGCGTTCGAATCGGAGGGCTTACTGCAGTATCATGGTCTAAATTGTATGTAGGTCGAGTGTTCAGGAGTGACTACACAGACCGTGAAGTGCGGGGGTACAGTTCGATGGTTGAGAGCGGCACGTCTGTCGTCAGGTCGGCATTGCCGTCCGCGCTCTTGGCCCCGCACTAAACGGCAGGGTTTGCCGCGCATCGGATCAACTCAAGTCGAAGAGAGTTCATATGTACCTGAAGAGAAGAACGGTCCTGTTAGGCTTGCCTGCTCTACTAACATTTCCTGCCATGGCCCACGCAGTCGTTCCTGCACCGATCGAAGAGTATGAACAAGGGAGCGGCGGTCACGTTGGGATCTACGCGGAGAACCTATCCTCGGGCGCAAAATTCGCTTGGCGGGCTCACGATCGCTTTGTCATGTGCAGCACAGTCAAGGCGTCGCTCGTCGCCTTCGTCCTCAGTGAGGTGGAGCGCGGCCACATTGAGTTAGCGGAGATGATCCCCTATGGAAGGGCCGACATAGGAGATCTGCATGCACCCGCGGCTAAAGCGAACTTGGCAAAGGGGGCTCTATCTGTGAGGGACATGTGCAAGGCTGCGGTCGAGCTCAGTGATGGCGCTTGCACGAATCTGTTGTTAAGGCGAGTGGGCGGGCCGCCAGCGATGACATCTTTTTGGCGCACCGTGGGCGACGAGGTGACCCGGCTGGACCACCCTGAGCCCTTCTTGAACCGTACGCCGCCCGGAGATTCACATGACACGACGACCCCGGCTGCCATGGCAGACAATCTGCGGAAGTTTGTTCTCGGGAATGTACTATCCGAGCAATCCCGCGGCCTACTTACAGAGTGGCTGATCGGGTGCCAGACGGGCGGCAATCGCTTGCGAGCCGGTCTACCGAATAACTGGGTGACCGGAGACAAGACTGGACATAACGATAAGGACGCTGCCGGCGACATTGCGATTTCCTGGCCCAATCCACGCACACCCATTGTCGTCTGCGTTTACACCAGGGGCGGTACCCCAACGGACGCTCAGTTCGATGCGGTTTTTGCGGGCGTGGGGCGATTGGTCGCTTCGGAGTTGGCTTAGACGGCTGGCCGGCATTGACCCGCCCTCGCTAACATCTCGGCTAGTGAACGTGGTTCTAACAATGGGAACCGTCTGCTCCCGTGCAAGACCAAGCAAGAATATTCGGGGAGATCTCTATCGGGATGCAGGGGGTTCTAAGGTCCCTCGTCAATAGGTCTGCTCGGTATCGCACGGATCGTACCTGTGCATTGCCTCAAACTCACAGACAGGGAGTGTCGCGCTTTAGCTGCGACTCTCTTGCGTAACGACCCCATGCGGGGCGGGAGTTTTGCAAGGCGATCGCAATGAGGTGCAGTTTGAAGGACGTTCTTGCTCTGGCCGCGCTGGTCTCGCTATCCCTGGCGATTCCTCACGGCCCCCCACGGTACCAAAATGCCGATCAGATTCAGCCGAGGGTTCAGCACTTCATGGCGTGGGATGCTGAGGTGGCTAGTACGACTCCGGACGGTCGTTCAATTCAGGTGCCTACGTCGACCCTGGCGCGTCAGGGCCTCGTCGCCCAGGCAGGTGACACTGGTTTCCCTCCGGCTGGCCCGAACTCCACTTTGCCTTTCCCGCCACCCGATACGCGGGGATCGCTCCCACGTCCTCGTTTGCCATTGCCTTCGCCCGGTACGATCGGGCCACCTGGTCCAACGTTTCCCCCGGCTCCACAGCGTCCCTTTGATCAGGATCAGCCCCATATGACGCCAAATCCGGATACGCTGCCGTCCCCCGGCTCCCTGCCCGCACCGCCGGGCAATTCGGTCCTCTAGCACCCTACGCCAGCCCTCTCAAGAAAGATCGCGACGCGCTTGCTCCAACCACAGATAGGAACTCTATCGAATATTCAGAGGGTAATGATGAAAATCAAATGGTACCGGAAGCCACAAGAAGATGACTATCCAGCGGCTGCGTCTTATCTCAGTCTGACGATGGATAACGTCGCCGCAACAGCGATCATGCACGAGCTGCAGCAGGTTGGAATGACCGAGTTTGCGAGCAAGGATATCTTCCGGGCGTGCGGACTCTCCACCCTCGGAGTGAGCAATAGCCACGTGGAAGCAGATATTGCGAAGATCATGAAGGAAGAGAAACTGTCACCCCTGTTGCTCTATCGGGACCAGGCGCGTGGCAGGCTGATTATTGCGGACGGTTATCATCGGCTCTGCGCGGTATATAAGCTTGACGAAGACGCGATAATTCCCTGCAAAATTTGCTGAGTACGAGAGTGCGTGGTGCTGCAGGAGACCCGTGGTAGCCCGGCGCATGCCAGCCGGACTTACGGGGCCTTCATTCGATGGCGCAAGCTTTGTCGCGACCGTGGGCTATCGAGACCTTACCAAGTAACTGATGACAAATCCCGCGGCAGTAGCGATCCCTAACGACTTCAGTGGGTTTTCCCTGACATAGCCGCCTAAGCCGGATACGAGACGGGCATGAGTCTCCTTCAGTTGATTGCCCTTCGAGTCCAGTGCGTCCGCCGCCCTGCCGGCGACGCTTGCCGCCTTGTCTACCGCGCCATGGGCGCTTGCCGCGATCCGGTCGATAGCTTCTGGTGCAGCCTTCGCTGCACTTTGGATGGCACCGTGCGCGGACGTCGCGACGGAATCCGCGCCGTGGCGAACCGGACCGCCAGCAGTGTTGCCTGACGCGCTATGCTTGCCTGTAATGACCATGTGTGAATCTTCCTTTGCAAAAGACACTTCTATGTTGCGGAGGCAACGGGGAGGCACTCGAGCGTTGATCTCGCTGATGGGCGCTGCGATCCGTGACGGGGTCAGATCTTCAAGTCAGATCTTCAAATTTCGTCCCGAGTTCGGCGCGTCTGAAGCGGTGTCGAGCGAATTCGGACACCGTACCGCGGCGCGGCCTCGCGCGTCCGTACGTTGACGCACACGATGATCGGCCCTGAAACCCCATTAGGGGAATCGTCCCTGGGCAACTGTGGGAACTTCAGGGTAAGGATCTCCTCAGCTGGCATCGCGTTCTGTCGAGGCCATTCTTTGCAATTTTCGATTCTCGGAATACGAGGTCAGCCACAACCCGTTCGCGGGGCAGGGAAGATTGACCGACCCGCCGCGCAGATTGGGGCAACGTCCGGCTGGTTTGTTCGCTCACCCGGTCGAAGCGGTGCGACACGAGTGCGGGTTGGATTTGTGAAACCGGTGTAGCGCCGATCGTCAATAGTCCAACTGGTCTCATCAGCTCTGTCCCGTGCATCGGTGTGCGGCTCGTTCGCCTTTTCTCCACCGTTCGAACGATAGTCGCGCCGATCCACGCGGAGATAGTATTATTCCCGAGCGGCAGATCGGAGTCTTGGACACCGCGTCGTTCACAAGTGACGTGGTCTTGCGCCGTCTTCAGTAGAGAACCAGTCCCAGACCGGATGTTCTGCAGGGTCGATCCATTTCCCGATCAGAGCGGGAACTCTTGAAAATCCTTTGACCCAAAAGTTCTCAAATCTCTCCTATCGTCCCGAGATTGACGGACTGCGAGCCCTTGCAGTTCTGTCGGTCATCGGCTTTCACGCCTTCCCCGCTTGGTGTACTGGCGGCTTCGTCGGCGTCGATGTCTTCTTCGTCATCTCGGGCTACCTGATCTCCCAGATCATTTTCGCTTCTATAGAAGAGCGTTCCTTCAGTTTTCCAAACTTCTACGCACGACGGGTTCGGCGAATCTTTCCTGCACTGCTGCTCGTGCTATTGGCGAGCTATGTGATCGGCTGGTTCTTGCTTCTTCCGAATGAATACAAGGAACTCGGGGAGAACATCGCCGGGGGCGCTTCCTTTATCTCCAATTTCATTCTCTGGGGAGAGTCGGGATATTTCGATTCCAATTCGGACACCAAACCGCTCCTTCATCTCTGGTCGCTCGCCATTGAAGAGCAGTTCTATATCCTGTGGCCGCTTCTGGTCGTGGCTGCAATCAAGTGGCGTCTCAATATTATCGCGTCGATAGGCTTCGTTGCCGCGCTCTCGTTTACTCTCGACTTGAGTCAATATCGTCTCGATTCGGTCGGCGCGTTCTATTCACCCGCGACGCGTTACTGGGAACTTCTTGCAGGCGCAGCACTTGCCTACGCTGGGCTGCATCGCGAGGCCATCTCAGTTGCGATCGGTCGCTGGCGGGCCAGTCATTGGGCCACGACAATCCCTTTCGCGGTGGGTGAAACGGGAAAAGCCGGCGTGGGTGCGGGGATCGCGGCCACGCTCGGATTGGCACTGGTGGTTTCTGGAATATTCTTTTTCTCTGCTTCGAGTCTTAACCCGCTCTGGCTTGCCTCCGTGACTACGGTAGGCACGCTGCTCATCCTCGCATCCGGGCGGACCGCATGGCTGAACCGCAACCTGCTCTCCCATCCAGTACTCGTGTCGATCGGATTGATCAGCTATCCGCTGTATCTCTGGCACTGGCCGACCTTCACGTTTCTGCGCATCCTCGGAGCCGAACCACCCCCCTTGGGCGTTCTCCTGGCCGCAATCCTGGCTTCCTTCGCACTGGCTTGGTTGACCTACCGGTTCGTGGAGCGCCCCATTCGCGAGGACAGATGGAAGAGTTCATCTGTGCCCGTACTGACCACTCTGATGCTCGCGGTCGGGATATTGGGTTACCAATGCCGCTCAGGCGATGGGCTGCCGTATCGACCCATCGCCAGAGAGTTTGCGATAGCCCAAGGTCTCAATTGGAAGATCGCCAGCAACAAGAGCTGCAGTCTCCAATACAAGATCGCTCCATGCGTTGAATCCGGAGGCCCGCTCCGGGTCATGGTGATGGGGGATAGCCACGCCAATCACCTTTTTCCGGGTCTGACCAAGTCACTGGGCGCCGGAGTCATCGTCCCGGGCTCTTGCTATCCGGCGCTCGGCGTATCCCTTCAGTATCGGAGAAATGAGGCCAGCTCACCCTGTGCCTCGATGGACCTTGTCTCGTTCGATCTGAAGATCCTCTCTCAGAATCCCACCATCGATACGGTCATCCTCTCAGCATTCTGGCGCCCCGTGCTCGAAGGGAAACTCATCGGTGATCCGAGCCAGAAGCAGTTCTGGGGCGGCTACGATCTGAAATCGGACATTCCTGGAGAAGACGGATTGAGAAATCCCGAGATGATCCGCAACGGTTTGGAGCGAACGATCTCAAGTTTGCTTGCTGCCGAAAAGCGAGTTGTCTTTGTGCGGGACACGCCGAGCATTGATCAGTCACTCGAGGACTTCTGTCTGAGGCGTTGGGAAAAGCCCGCAGGAGGGTCCGAGAATTGCACGATTCCCAGGAGCGATTTCGTGCGGGACCGCGTCCAGGAGGATGCTCTCGTGGGCGAGCTCGCCGCCCGCTTTCCGTCGCTCGTCGTCTTTGATCCGATCAATCTGTTCTGCGACAAGACGCTTTGTTACCTCACCAAAGATGGTTCTCTACTGTTTCGAGATCAACAGCATCTTTCGATCAAGGGAAGCGAACTCTTGGGGGGCGCGTTGGCGAATTCACTTGGGTTGACGGCGGACCACAGCTAGCAGGCAGGCAACGGAATCGCCTGCTTCTGGTTCGCGGGGCAGCCCAGGCCCGCTCGAAATCCTCGATCACCCAAATCCTTGGGAAAGATCTAGCGCTTCTCAAGTTTGAAAACACAGGCGCACGCCAACTCCGGCTGGAATCTCAGAGACCTCCGGGAATCTATTTTTCAACAGCCTGCCCCGCCGCGACCCAACCCTCGATTCCTGGTTCCAGATTGACGGCTTTGGCGTAGCCCGCATTTCTGAGGATGGCAGTTCCCTCGGGCCCATTCGTTACGCCATCTCCGCAATACACCAGGATCGCCTTGTCTTTGGGAACAGCAAAGGAGGTTGGTACTCCGGACCGAAGTATTTCTAACGGCAGCGAGAGTGCTCCAGCGATATGGCGATTCCCGAACGCCTGGCTACCTCGCACATCAACGACGGTCGCTCCCTGGTCAATCAATGTCCTCCCCTCGGCTACATTCACGCTGGGAACGTCAAATCGCTGCGTCGAATATTGATAGAACACCACGGTCGTCAGAAGGGCCAGAAAGGCAAGTGATACCTGGTTTCGGCCGGACCTTCTCAGATTGGAAAACGCGCTCATCTCTTTACCTCCTTGCCAGTGGTACTACGAGAATCATGCCCTGGATCAACACTTGCGATTCTGTGAGGAAATGGACCCGGCGGCAATCCTTCGGATGGTCCAGCGTGATCTCTCCCGTGTCAGCCCAGGATCAAACGCACGCTCGCGCCCACAAGAATCCCTTCGCGATTGACAGGGTTGATTCAAAAGGGAACAATTGTACCCTGCCTCATTCTGGTGCCAGAGATGAAAATGCGCGTGGCTGGAACTCACCGAAAAGGATGCCCGGTCGACGTCGACCGACTCGGTGCGGAACCCAGTCGATGGGCCAGTGTGCACCTGGTGTCCAGGAGGTCGGCATCGAGCCGTGCCGTGCAGAGGATTGATTTGCGACCCTGGTTTTTCGCGATGACATGCTGAACAGCCTTGCCATCGCGAACTACCGCTCCATCCGGCAACTGGTGGTGCCCCTGCGCGCGCTCAATGTGGTGACGGGAAGTAATGGGAGCGGGAAGTCAAGCCTCTATCGGTCGTTGCGGCTGCTGGCCGAGACGGCCCAGGGCCGAATCATTCCCTCGCTCGCGCGGGAAGGGGGTCTCGAATCGACCCTCTGGGCAGGCCCAGAGTCGATCTCGGACGCCATGCGGCGTGGCGATCAGCCCGTTCAGGGTGTGAAACGGAAGGAGCCGGTGAATCTAAGACTTGGGTTTGCAGCGGAAGACTTCGGCTATCTGATCGATCTCGGGCTTCCCACACCGAGTCGGTCGGCCTTTGCAAAGGATCCCGTCATCAAACGGGAGTGCCTCTGGGCCGGGCCCGCATTCCGACCGGCGACGCTTCTCGTCGACCGAAAAAATGGCCTGGTGCAAAGCCGCGCGCATGACTCGGGATGGCATCAACTGACGACGTCGCTGCCATCATTCGATAGCATGATGGCCCGCTTCGGCGATCCACGGACCACTCCAGAGATACTCATGCTAAGAGAGCGCATCCGGTCCTGGCGCTTCTATGACCACTTCCGTACCGATGAGCAAGCCCCCGCTCGACAGCCGCAAATTGGCACCCATACGCCAGTGCTCAGTGATGATGGCGCCGACCTCGCCCCGGCCATTCAAACGATCCATGAGATCGGCGATTCTGAAGGCCTCGAAGCAGCCATCGAGGACGCCTTTCCAGGCGCCGCCATCGAGGTTGTTGTGAGCGAGGGTCGGTTCGAACTCGTGATGCGGCAGCAAGGTCTGTTGCGTCCACTACGCGCCGCAGAATTATCGGACGGGACGATCCGTTATCTGCTCCTCACGGCAGCTCTGTTGACGCCCCGTCCGCCATCACTTTTGGTACTGAATGAACCAGAGACGAGTCTTCATCCTGACCTGCTTCCTGCGCTTGGCCGGCTGATCGCGCGTACCGCTTCGTCCACCCAGGTCATTGTCGTCTCCCACGCGAGTCGCCTCATCGCTACGCTGGAGGACGAGGCCGAATGCCAGAATCTTCCGCTGGAAAAGGATTTTGGGGAGACAATTCTTGCGAATCGCGAGAGCCTGGAGCCGACCAGTTGGCGCTGGCCCGAGCGGTAAACCAGAAAATTCCTTCTTCTATTTGCGGGTTGCTGCGAGCACGGGTTCGCCTTTCTTTGGCTTCTCAAGCTTTGTGAGCGAGCCGGCGATCCATTTCGTCTCGGCCCGAGGCTCAATTCATCAGCGGGTCGTTCTTCGTCTCACGGGCCAAAAGGGCCGCAACCAGCGTGATGGCGGCGAGGCCAATCAACAGGACAGACACACTCGCCGTGCCACTCAGATATCCCGATAGAGCGGTAGCAGCGATTGGCGAGAAGCCGCCGCCGATGGCAGCCGCCACCTGGAATCCGAAAGATGCGCCGCTGTAGCGCACGTTCGCACCAAAGAGCTCAGGAAAATACGTCGATTCGGGTGCGAACATCATGCCGTGCCCGAGACTCATCGCTACCACGATCGTAGCCATGACAATTGCCGGGTCCTTGGTCTGGATCAGCGCGAACACTGGAAAGGCGATCACCATGGTCACCAAAGAACCCACCAGGTAAATCGGTCTTCTGCCCACTTGGTCGGAGAGCCAGCCAAAAAACGGGATCGTCAGCAACTCGAGGAGTGCGCCGTAGAGGATCGCGTCCAAAATGAGCTTCTTGGGTAGAGACAGCTTCGTCGTAGCGTAGAACACCACGAATACCGTAAGAATGTAGACCCACGACACTTCAGAGATCTTCAGACCGATCGCCAGGAGAAATGCACGTGGATGTTCAAGCAATGCTTCAAGAACCGGTCTCCTGGAAAGTTGCTCACGTCTTTTGAGACGCTCAAAGACTGGAGATTCCGCCACGCGGGCGCGGATGAAGACGCCCAGCAGTACCAGCACGATGCTCAAGAGGAACGGCACGCGCCAGCCCCACGACAGGAATTCCGCTTCCTCCATCCGGGAGACAGACGTGAACGCCAGCGAGGACAGCACCAATCCCAGCGGAAAACCAACTTGAACCAGGCTGCCGAAAAAACCACGGCTGCCTTCCGGGGCGTGTTCAAGGACCAAGAGGGAGGCCCCACCCCACTCACCTCCCAGTCCGATGCCCTGAATCAGTCTTAGCGCGATCAGCAGAATGGGGGCCCAGACGCCGATACTCGAGTAGGTCGGCAGGCACCCGATCAGGAACGTTCCCAGTCCCATGATCAGCATCGTGATCATCAGCATAGACTTGCGCCCCAGACGATCACCGAAATGGCCGAACAGTGCTCCGCCCAACGGCCGCGCAAGAAATCCGACGGCATAGCTTCCGAACGCTGCGAGCGTGCCCAGTAATGGATCGATGCTCGGGAAGAACAGCTTGTTAAATGCCAATGCCGCTGCCGTGCCGTAGATCAAGAAGTCGTACCACTCGATGACGGTGCCGATGGAGCTTGCGAACACCACCGTCCTCATCCGGGCAGGAACTACCAAATCACCCGCGCTTGCGGTCATCGCTTCGTTCATCACGACTCCTTCTGTGCCCTGGTATTGAGAGGTCGGCAGCCTCGTGCCGGGCATCTTCGGAACGGCCACTCTCGAACTTCCGCCTCACTCAGTCTCATCTCGTCGACCTTCCTTCCAACCGCCTTGGCGCGTGTCCGAGTCTGCGGGCTATGGCTGGCTTTGCACCTTTCTTCTGCGCCGACTAAGCAACGCATGATTCGTACCAGCCCGCCAAATATGGCACAGTCGCCAAAGTCGCCCCGATTCCACTGTGGGCTTTCGATCGTTTTTTGCCAGGGGATTGAGAATGAACTTCTGTGTGCTTCTGTACGATGGCATGGAGCCCATTGATCTGGCGACCTTCGGCGTTCTCTCGATGGCCAGGAGAATCTCTCCAGCGATCTCGATCACAACGATCGCGTCCGTCGCGGGGTTGGTGGCGCTCGCCAACGGCCTAAAGGTATGGGCCGACCATGGATTTGCCGATCCGCCCGCCTACGACGTGCTGATCGTGGGGGGAGGGGCGAGTTGGGTCGAGCAGGCACGGTGCGCTGCCACTCTCGACTTTTTGAGAGAGGCCAGCGCCACTCATCAGCTCGTCTCAGTTTGTACCGGCGCCATGATCCTAGCGGCTGCCGGATTGCTAGATGGGAAGCGCGCGACAACCAAGCAAGAAGTCGTGGCTCCCGAGGTTTCCCCCCTGGAGGCAATGCGAACACTCCATCCTGAGGTTCATGTGGAAGCGGCAAGTGTGGTCGATGAAGGCACCCTTGTGACCGGTGGCGGCGTGACCCTTTGCATCGACACGGTTTTATATGTGCTCGGCCGGCGCCTGGGTGAGCCCGTCGCTCGGGAAACGGCGAGAATCCTCGAGTACTCCAGGGCGTGGAAGGCAAATCGGGCGGCGCTTCGGGTGATTGGGGACGACCAGGCCCTGGATGAGGGCAGTAGCCGGCCCGCGCCGAGCATCGGTTGACCGTGGGTTGCACGCTTGGTTGCCAAGGGCGACGTGCACTTTAAACTCGGGCAGCAGGTCCTTTTCCCGTTCCTCCCCAGGCCGCTGCGGTCATCGTCTCATTCCCTCATTGACCTCAATCTTCAGGTCCTCTGGAAGAGGATGCCCGGCTGACCTTTCCACCCAATCCCGCAGGCTTAACAGGAAGGTCGCCCA
>CAJCID010000035.1 GCA_903970305.1 Rhodospirillales bacterium
ATCGCCGCGGCCTTGGCCTGGGCGGTGCGCGCGTCCGCGGCCTTGGCCTGGGTCGCATCAAGCTGCTTTTGGAGCTGGGCTAGATTCTGGTTCTTCAGGTCGAGGAGCTTTTGCAGGTCGCTGACATTTTTCTCAAGCAGCTTGACGCGCTCGTCGGCCTCCTTTAACGCGCGCTCCTTGACTGCGAGATCCTCGGCGCTCGGAC
Source organism: Rhodospirillales bacterium (assembly GCA_903970305.1). Classification (GTDB taxonomy): domain Bacteria; phylum Pseudomonadota; class Gammaproteobacteria; order Burkholderiales; family Burkholderiaceae_D; genus BOG-994. The sequence goes on from CAJCID010000035.1 coordinate 206, forward strand.
CACTGCTGGCCTTGGTGCCTGCCGCAGCAGCGCCGCCACCTTTGTCGCCGGGCTTGGAGAGCTTGAGCGTATCGCTTGGGTCCACGGTCTTGGCCTGCTTCTCATCGACCTTGGCCGTCACTTTGCCCGAGGCCGCCTGCGTGCTCGGTTTTTCCTCGATCGGAGCGGTCGCGGCGACCGTGCCCAGACGCGCGCGGTAACTGGCGAAGTCAGCGGCCTGCGCACTGACAAGCCGCTGCGCCTCGCTTGAATCGACACCCCTGGCCGCGGCCGCATCGGGGAGCTGCAACACGGCGCCTGTGTGCAGGCGATTCACGTTACTGCCCTCGAATGCGCTCGGATTGCTGCGCAGCAGGGCAATGAGCACCTGTTCGAGTGTCACACCGTCGGGCTTGTTCTCGCGGGCGATCCGGGCAGCCGTGTCGCCGCGCTTGACCTCATAGGTGCCACCGGCCGAGCCGCCCGAAGTCGCGGTGCCCGTGCGCGTGCCCGTACCGGACGCGCCGACGGAGGGCGACAGCACCGCGCCAGGAGACCCGCCACGCCGCGGTGACGCCGCAAGTGGGCTCGAGGTCACGGGCAACACCGGAGCGGCCGCAGCCGTTTGCCCCGGGCGCACTTCAGGCGGGTCCAGGAGGAGCGTGTATTCCCGCACCAGGCGCCCCGAGGCCCAATCAAGCTGGATCAGCATGTCCAGGAACGGTTCGTTGATCGGACCGACCGAGGTGATCGCGAGGTACTGCGTGCCATTGGGGTGTTGCGCCACCGTAAACCTGAGCGTGCTCAAGGCCGAGGTGTATTCGATGTTCGACTTGCTGTAGGCATCGGACGGGGCGAGATGGGCCGCGAGCGTGGCGATCTCATCCTTACCCACCGAAGTCAATTCGATTTCCGCGCGCAAGGGCTCGCCAAGACCAGACAGTACGGTGAGCTTGCCCAGGCCCGCGGCCTGCGCACTGCCAAGGCCGACAGAGGCGAGCAAAACGAGCCCACATGCCGCACTCACAGCACGGGACAGGGCGGTCTGACGCAGGGTCACCGCCTTTGCAGGGTGACCCTCTCCGGGCAGCGCGGCGGGACTTTGACAATGATCAGGCGCAGGCACACTCCACCCCTTGTTCTGATTTTCCGAGTTCTAACATAACATCATGGACTTAGGCATGCAAGCTTACGCATCTTCGTAAGAATCCGTCCATCAAGTTGCGCACAACTGGCAAAAAAATGTTGCTGAGGGGCAACGAAAGAGTGTCAAACCGTACGGAGACCCCTTTCTACCGCTCAATCAGGATGCGCAGCATGCGTCGTAGAGGCTCCGCTGCACCCCAGAGAAGTTGATCGCCCACGGTGAACGCTCCGAGATATTCGCGACCCATGGCGAGCTTGCGGACACGCCCGACGGGAATATCCATCGTACCGGTGACAGCAGCCGGTGTCAGCGCGCGCATCGAGTCTTCGCGCGTATTCGGTACCAGACGCGTCCAGGGAGTCGACTGGGCGATGATCTCCTCGATCTCGTCCAAGGGCACGTCCTGGGTCAGCTTCATCGTCAGCGCCTGGGAATGGCAACGCATCGCCCCGATGCGTACGCAGATCGAATCGATCGGGATCGGCGCCCCCGCAAAGCCCTCACCGCGGCCTAAGATCTTGTTCGTCTCCGCCTCACCTTTCCATTCCTCTTTACTGACACCGTGCCCGAGGTCGTCAGCGATCCAGGGAATGAGGTTGCCTGCCAAGGGAACACCAAATTGACGGGTCTCGTCGGCCGAGAGGGCCTTTTGCGTGGCCAGCACCGCCCGGTCGATCTCAAGAATGGCCGAATGCGCATCGCCAAGCATCGGCTCCACGCTCTGGTGAAGCCTGCCGAACTGGCTGAGCAACTCGCGCATATGCTGCGCCCCACCCCCTGACGCCGCCTGGTAGGTCGCACAGCTCATCCATTCGATGAGACCGCGCGCGAATAATCCGCCCAGGCCCATCAACATGCAGCTGACCGTGCAATTTCCACCAATGAAATTCTTCATTCCACCGGCAAGCGCGCGATCGATCACAGGGCGGTTGACCGGATCGAGAATGATGGTCGCATCGCGGTCCATCCTCAGCGTCGAGGCAGCATCGATCCAGTAACCCTGCCAGCCGGCACGGCGCAGCGGCGCGAACACCTCGCTGGTGTAATCCCCGCCTTGCGCGGTGATGATGATGTCGAGCTGTTTCAGCGCTTTGAGATCGAACGCATCCAAAAGCCGTCCGCCACCCAGCGCGCCAGGCCCGTGGGCTCCCACGTTGGAGGTGCTAAAGAGCACCGGTTCGATAAGGTCCAGATCGCCCTCTTCTCGCATGCGCTGAACCAGCACCGATCCGACCATGCCCCGCCATCCCACCAGTCCGACTGTTCTCATCGTCTTCTCGTCCCACCCAGGTCCATTCAGAGTGCAGCGACCACTGCGTCGCCCATCGCGCCCGTCCCGACACGCTCGCTGCCGTTTTCGTAAATATCGGCGGTACGCAGCCCTTTTGCGAGAACTTTCTTGACTGCGTTCTCGATCCGGGCCGCCTGCTCGGCACGCTCGAACGAATAGCGCAGCATCATCGCCGCCGACAAGATCGTCGCCAGCGGGTTGGCGATCCCGCGCCCGGCGATGTCGGGAGCCGAGCCGTGGGACGGCTCGTATAGGCCCTTGTGCGCGGCATCCAAGGAAGCCGAGGGCAGCATCCCGATCGAGCCGGTCAGCATCGAGGCCTCATCCGAAAGTATGTCACCGAACATATTGCCCGTCACGAGCACGTCGAATTGCTTCGGATTGCGCACCAGCTGCATCGCCGCGTTGTCGACGTAGAGATGTTCCAGGGTCACATCAGGGTACTCAGCGCCCACAGCGCCGACCGTTTCCCTCCAGAACTGCGAAGTCTCGAGGACATTGGCCTTATCGACACTGGTGAGCTTGTGCTGGCGGCCGCGGGCCGCTTGGAAGGCCACGTGGGCGATGCGCCGAATCTCCGGCTCGCTGTAACGCATCGTGTCAAAAGCCTCGGCGCTCCCGGCAAACGGCCCTTCCTTCACCACGCGCCGTCCCCGGGGCGTGCCGAAATAGATGTCGCCCGTAAGCTCCCGCACGAAGAGAAGGTCGAGCCCCGCGACGACCTCCGCACGCAAGGTCGAGGCGCCGGCGAGTTCGGGATAGAGGATTGCCGGCCGCAGATTGGCGAACAGTCCAAGACTCTTGCGCAGGCCCAGCAACGCCTGCTCGGGGCGCAACTCGCGCGGCAGCGTGTCGTACTTCCAGTCCCCGACCGAACCGAACAGCACCGCCTCGGCCGCCTCGGCCAAGCGCAGTGTCGTCTCGGGCAGCGGGTGCCCGCAGGCGTCGTAGCCTGCGCCACCCACGGGGGCCATCTCGAACTCGAAGGCTTCGCCCAAGGCCCTTAACACCTTTAAGGCCTCGGCGATGATCTCCGGACCAATTCCATCACCGGGCAGGACAGCGATTTTCAACTGGAGTCCTCTAGAAGGGAAGCCGGCGCGCAGCGCCGGGGGTTACACGATGCGACTGGAAAGCCAGGGCTGCCTGGCCAGACGTTCGGCCTCGTAGGCGCGAATCTTCTCGGCGTGGGCAAGCGTCAGGTCAATGTCGTCCAAGCCCCCCAAAAGGCAGCGCTTGCGCAGGGGTTCGACCTCGAAATCCATTCTCCGACCGTCCGGACTGATCACGACCTGCTGCTCCAGATCGATGCAGAGTTCATAGCCGGGAAAGGCGTTGACCTCATCGAACAGGCGGTTGACCTCGAACTCGGATAAGACGATCGGCAAGAGGCCGTTCTTGAACGAGTTGTTATAGAAGATGTCGGCAAAGGAGGGGGCGATGAGGCTGCGAAACCCGTACTGCGAGAGCGCCCAGGGCGCGTGCTCGCGGGAGGAGCCGCAGCCGAAATTGCGCCGCGCAAGGAGGATCGAGGCGCCCTGGTAACGCTTCTGGTTAAGCACGAAATCCGGATTCAAGGGGCGCCTTGCGTGGTCCATGCCCGGCTCCCCATGATCGAGGTAGCGCCATTCGTCAAACAGGTTCGGACCGAAACCGGTGCGCTTGATCGACTTCAGAAACTGCTTTGGAATGATCGCGTCCGTATCGACATTTTGGCGATCCAGCGGGGCGACGAGTCCCTGGTGCAAGGTGAAGGGCTGCATGGTGTGATCTCTCAAGCTCAAGGCGCGCGCTAGCAAAGCCGCCTGACGTCGACAAAGTGGCCCTCGATCCCGGCCGCCGCGGCCATCGCCGGGCTCACCAGGTGCGTCCGTCCGCCCTGCCCCTGGCGCCCCTCGAAGTTGCGGTTCGAGGTCGAGGCGCAGCGCTCGCCAGGCTCCAATCGGTCAGCGTTCATCGCCAGGCACATCGAGCACCCCGGGTCGCGCCACTCGAATCCCGCGCTGCGAAAGATCTGGTCCAGTCCTTC
>CAJCID010000036.1 GCA_903970305.1 Rhodospirillales bacterium
CATGCTGCCCCGGCTGCGCTGGCATCCGGGCCTGGCCTGGTCGAATCCGGCCGTGCGACGCATCGGGCGCCAGATGGTGCCGGCCGTGCTCGCGGTTTCGGTGGCGCAACTGAGTCTGGTGATCAATGTAAACATCGCCACGCGCCTGGGTACCGGGGCGGTCTCCTGGATCAACTATGCGGACCGCCTGATGGAGTTCCCCACGGCGCTCCTGGGCGCGGCGCTGGCGACGATCCTCACGCCGAGCCTGTCGGACGCACGGGCGCGGGGTGACGAGAGGAGCTATGGCGATCTGCTCGACTGGGGCATGCGGCTGTCCTTCCTCCTGGCACTGCCGTGCGCGCTGGCGCTCTGGATGATCGCCACGCCCCTCACTGCGACCCTGTTTCAGCGCGGTGCCTTTAGCGCCGAAGACGTGTTCAAGACGCAACAGGCCGTGAGCGCCTATGGGGTAGGACTACTCGGTCTGATCCTGGTGAAGATCCTTGCCCCGGGATACTACGCGCAGCAGGATATTCGCACCCCGGTGAAAATCGGAATCGTTGTCCTGGTCTCGACCCAGCTCATGAACGTCATCTTCGTGCCCCTGTACCAGCATGCCGGTCTTGCCCTGTCCACGAGCGTGGGTGCTTGTGCGAACGCACTGATGTTGTACAGTGGCTTGAAGCGGCGCGGTGCGATCCAGCTGCAACCGGGTTGGCTCGTCTTTTTCGGGCAGCTCGGCGCAGGTCTCCTGGTCCTCGGGGGGATTCTCTTTTTTGCAAACCGGCAATTCGACTGGATGGCCCTGTCTGCCCATCCCTGGCAGCGGGTGGGGATCCTGGCCGCCGTCATTGCAGGGGGAGGCGGGGCCTATCTGGTGACGCTCGCGGCCAGCGGATTGCGCTTCACCCAGTTCTTACGCAGGATCTAGCAGTGAGCCCAAGATGACCCCTCTGGACTACTTCTCCACTCTTGTTGCGACCGTCGAGGATGACGAGTCCATTCCGCTGACGGAGGCCGCGCTCGCGCTCGCGCAGGATGTCTATCCGCGCCTGGATCTGGCCGCGGTTCAGTCCGATCTCGACCGGATGGCCGCGACGCTGTCTGCGCGCATCGCGCCCGACGCCTCACCGGTGCAGCGCTTGAGAGCGTTGAACGCCTTCTTTTTCAAGGAACTGGGTTTTGCGGGCAACCGCAATGACTACTACGATCCCGACAACAGCTACCTGAACCGGGTCCTCGAGAGGCGCCTGGGCATCCCGATTTCGTTGGCGGTCGTGTATATGGAGATCGGCCAGCAGGTCGGATTGCCGCTGCGCGGCATTTCGTTTCCCGGGCACTTTCTGGTCAAGCTGAAGATTCGCACGGGCGACATCTTCCTTGACCCCTATACGGGACAGTCGCTGTCGCGCGATCAACTCGAGGAGAGGCTCGGGCAGTTCTTCGATGCACGCGGCATGGAAGTGCCGACCGATCTCGCGCTCATTCCCTCGATCCAGGAGTCCTCGCCACGCGACATCCTCGTGCGCATGCTGCGCAACCTGAAGGGCATCTATCACGACCGCAAGGAGTTCGAGAGACTGCTTGCCGTACAGAACCGGCTCGTCGTGCTCCTGCCTGGCGCGGCCACCGAGCGGCGCGACCGGGGACTGGTCTATGCCCAGCTCGACTGTCCCCGCGCGGCGCTTGAGGACCTGGCCCATTTCCTCGCTGAAGATCCCGATGCGCCCGAGGCTGAGGAGATTCGCCGCACCATTGCGGTGTTGCGCGACGCAGGCAGCCGACCCCAATCCTGAGTGCACCAGACGGTCATCGCGATAGGTTCGGCCCGTGAGGCCGAACACGACCGGTGCACATCCCGGATCAACCCAATGGCTTGCGGTGCGCGGAATGCCGAAACAGGAGTCGCCCCACCCAGGCCTATTTCGGCTGCATGCGGATCGCACCATCGAGGCGAATCGTCTCGCCATTGAGCATATCGTTGACGATGATCTGCTGGACCAGTTTGGAGTAATCCTCGGGAGTGCCCAAGCGCGATGGGAAGGGCACGGAAGCGGCCAGCGCGTCCTGCACCTCCTGGGGCATGCCAAAAAGCATGGGCGTACCAAAAATACCCGGGGCGATCGTCATGCATCGGATCCCATTGCGGGCGAGATCACGCGCGATCGGCAGGGTCATGCCGACGATGCCCCCCTTGGACGCGGCATAGGCCGCTTGCCCGATCTGGCCGTCGTAGGCGGCGACCGAGGCGGTGTTGATGATCACGCCCCGCTCTCCGGTGGCGAGCGGGGCATTCTTGGACATCGCCTGCGCAGCCAGCCGGATCATATTGAATGTGCCGATCAGGTTGACCGTGATGGTCTTGGTGAATACCGGCAGGGGGTGCGCGCCCTCTTTGCCGACGGTCTTGACCGCAGGCGCGATCCCCGCGCAATTCACAAGACCTCGGAGCGTTCCGCGCTCCGTCGCCGCCTGGACAACTGCCAGACCGTCCTCTTCCGAGGTGACGTCGCAGCGCACGAAGAGTTGGCCTGAATCCGCGGCAAGTTCGCGGCCCGCGCTTTCCTGGACGTCGGCGATGACGACCTGCGCGCCCTGGGAGACCAGCATGCGGACCGTACCGGCTCCAAGGCCTGAGGCTCCGCCAGTGACGATAAAGACGTGATCCCTGATTTCCATGTAATCCTCGCGTTCGAAGTGGGCGGGCACCTCGGAGAAGGGTGCCCCTCGCTGCGAATTATACGATCACGTTTGAGCCGGCAGCGGCGCCGCTTCGAGTAGACTGCCAAAGGACGCCGCCCCGCAGATCATCGTCGTCTCCATCGAGGACTCGCCATGAAAGCCAATGCCGTCTACGCCTTCCAGAACAATCAGACCCCACCTCTCACCGACTACAACCTCCTGACAACCGACCGGGCCCTCTCGGAAGCCATCGAAAGAGAAGGGGCCGCGTGGGCCATACCAGAACTGGCGGTCGTTGGCGCCGAACTGGGCAGCTCGGCCAATCTCGAGCGTGCACGACTGGCGAACAGCTATCCGCCACTGTTGCGCAACTTCGACGCGCAAGGCGAGCGCGTCGATCAGATCGAGTTCCATCCCGCCTGGCACGAACTGCTGACTGACATCGCCGCCCGGGGCTTTCACACCGGACCCTGGGCCCATCCGCAACCCGGCGCACACGTCGCCCGTGCGGGCGGATACCTGATGCAGGCGCAACTCGAGGCTGGCACGCTCTGCCCGACCACGATGACCTATGGATCGGTGGCCGCCTTACGTAAGGATCCGGAGCTTGCGAGCACCTGGCTTGCGGCACTCTACGCCCCGATCTACGACCCGCGCGATGTGCCGATCGAGAAGAAGCGTGGCGCGATGATCGGCATGGGTATGACCGAAAAGCAGGGTGGCTCCGATGTGCGGGCCAATGTGACCTGGGCCGCGCGCCAGTCTGATGGAAGCTACCGGATCACGGGTCACAAATGGTTTTTTTCAGCGCCCCAATGCGACGCGCACCTGGTTCTCGCCCAGACCCCGGAGGGGCTATCCTGCTTTGTCGTGCCCCGCTTCGCACCAGACGGCCGGCGTAACGGCATCAAAATACTGCGCTTAAAGGACAAGGTCGGCAACCGCTCGAACGCGTCCTCGGAGGTCGAGTTCGACAATGCCTTCGGTCAGCTCCTGGGGGAACCGGGGCGGGGTGTGCCGACGATCCTCGAGATGGGTACATTCACGCGCCTTGACTGCGTCATCGGCACTGCCGGGATGATGCGCCAATGCGTGGTCCAGGCACTGCATCATGTACGGCACCGCCAGGCATTCGGTCACCTATTGATCGATCAGCCCTTGATGCAAAGCGTGCTGGTCGACCTCGTGCTCGAGTCGGAGGCTGCAACGGCACTTGCGCTCAGGCTCGCGCGCGCCTTCGACGCGGCAGAAGACGAGACTGAATTGGTGTTCCGACGCGCCTTGACCTCGGCCGCGAAATTCTGGGTCTGTAAGCGTGGCCCCCAGCTGGCCGCCGAGGCCATGGAGGTTCTTGGGGGCAATGGTTATGTCGAAGAGGCCGTGCTCGGACGGCTCTATCGCGAGATGCCGGTCAATTCGATCTGGGAGGGCTCGGGCAACGTCATGTGCCTGGACGTGTTGCGGGCGTTCTCGAAGTCGGCGCGTACGGCCGATGTGGTACTGGCCGAGCTCGAACTGGTCCGGGGCAGGAACCAGTACTACGACAGAGCCTTCGGTGCGCTTGCGCACCGACTCAAGGGCGGCATGTTCGAGGAGTCAGAGGCGCGTCTTGTGGTCCAGGAACTGGTCCTGACTCTAGAGGCCGCCCTCCTGCTGGGCTCAAGTCGGGAGGAGGTCGCGCAAGCCTTCTGTCAGCAGCGCCTGTCTGGCGGGCCGGGATCGGGCGCGGTGTTCGGCAACGCCCGGGCGCCCAGTGGCGCGCATGCGATCTTAGAGGGCGCCTGGAGCGAGGGCGCGCATGCAAGCGCCGACTAGAGGTGCGCCGGCTTCGGCAGGGCTCCCCCAGGATGGCGGCGGCGCGGCACCCAGCGTGTCCGTGAGCAGCTCCTACACCGAGCCGTCGTGAGTGTCGGCAGCCGGCCTACAGAGGCTTCCACGGGGCACGCGGGGGCAGGGCTCGGATGGTTGAAGCGGGTGCTCCTCGGAATGCTCACGCTGCTCTTTATCTCTTCGGGAATCGCGCACTTTGTCTATACGGATGCGTTCGCTTCGATCGTGCCCGACTACCTGCCGTGGCATGTCACCTTGGTCTGGGTGAGTGGCGCGGCCGAACTGCTTCTCGCCGTGGGCATCCTGGCCCCGGCCACGCGTGCCTTGGCCGGACTGCTCTTGATCGCACTCATGGTCGCCGTTTTTCCGGCCAACGTGGAGATGGCTCTGCACGTCGAGCGCTTCCCGGCGCTCCCGTCCTGGCTCCTCTTCGCGAGATTGCCCCTGCAGGGGCTCATGATCGCATGGGCCTACTGGGTCACGGTCAGTGGCACGCGGCGCGTCTTCCCCAGGGCCCCACCCGGGGCCGAGTCGAGGGCATCCTAGAGCAGCGGCACCATCAGGAGGGCAACAATGTTGATGATCTTGATCAGCGGATTGACTGCCGGACCGGCCGTGTCCTTGTAGGGGTCGCCGACCGTGTCGCCGGTAACGGCGGCCTTGTGAGCC
>CAJCID010000037.1 GCA_903970305.1 Rhodospirillales bacterium
GACCGGAATTGGATTCAAATTGGGCGTAGGGGAAGGTGCCGGCTTCTACATTAACCCTTGGGGGGAGCGGCCCGATAAGATTGCTGCTTGCCATAGCTGGAGTGCGGGCGGCTTTGGAGAGGCAGCTGCTGCATGGGGACCCCTCTCCTTGGGTGGAGGATTCGCGGCGGGCAGGAGCGATCGGTCTCCATTCGAGGGGATTTTGAAAGGGTTTATAACGCGAGTCTTGAGGTCATGGCGCGGCTCCCGAAGGCAAACATTGTCTGTGAGGACAGGACCAAGGGAGAGATCGTTGGAAAGACCAAGGGATCACTTCAAAGCTGGGGTGAACTAGTTACTGTAAAGGTATCCAGAGTAGACGATTCTCAATCAAGCATTCGCGTGCGAAGTGAGCCGAAGGTTAAGGCGACCAAGATAGACTATGGGAAGGGTGTAGAAAATGTTGAAGCGGTGTTGAAGGCGATCCAAGCCGTCCGGCTCGAGGAGTGAGCGGCACGTTCATCTCGTCCTCGGGTGGTTGCTAGCCTGCGTCACATTGCTTCAAGCAAGTGGGGTGCCGTCGCTATTTGGCGATGGAGTCAGAGGTCAGAGCATGTTCGTGGTTGTACCAGTGGACGAACGTCGTCGCCCACTGCCGCGCTCTGTTCAGGTCGGCGAATCCCTGGGTCGGAAACTCGGGCCGGTACTTCGCGACCACACCAGGGCGCGAAGCAAAACTCCGGTACATAATGGTTTCTCTCTGGTGCGTAGCCATGCGGCTAAGTGTGGAATTCGCCAGCAGATAGAGCAAGCTCTGATGTGATCCATAGGCATCGTGGGATCCCTATGAGAAGGATTGATCACCCTGGGGGCAAAGCGGTGTTCAAAGCGTAGGTTGAAACGTGGGTTGTGGAGGAAAGCGCTTGGAAACCCGCATGGATGCTCATGCTCTGGCGGAGACGAAGGGATTCGAACCCTTGATACAGGTTTTGCCCGTATGCTCCCTTAGCAGGGGAGTGCCTTCGACCTCTCGGCCACGTCTCCATTCGGACCGCGGCTCACAGAACAGCGCGCGGATGGGAGCCGAGAGTGTACCGGCTCACCTTCAGGCGGTCAATTCGACTCGTAGGCTCAAGATTGCTATTCCGACTGCTCGAGTCCAAAAGCCTTATGGAGTGCACGCACGGCCAGTTCCATATACTTGTCGTCGATGATGACCGAAATCTTGATCTCGGAAGTTGAGATCATCTGGATGTTGATTCCCTCGTTAAAGAGCGTTTCAAACATCTGGGCGGCGATACCCACGTGGGACCGCATACCGATGCCGACTGCGGACACTTTGGCGACTTTCGCGTCGGCCCGGATCTCGCGCGCGCCGATCTGGTTTTTCACACTACGTTCGAGCACCTCAAGCGTTTTATCCAACTCGTTGCGATGGACCGTGAAGGAGAAGTCCGTGGTGCCGTTGACGCTTTGATTCTGAATGATCATGTCAACGTCAATATTGGCCTCCGCGACAGGCCCCAAGATCTGGAAAGCGACTCCCGGGCGATCGGGCACTTGCAGGAGCGTGATCTTTCCCTCGTCGCGATTGAAGGCGATTCCCGAAATGACGGCTTGCTCCATGTGTTCATCTTCCTCGAAAGTAATCAGCGTGCCAGATCGGATTTCCTCTTCGATCGGAATGAGGGGATCGGTCAGGCTCGACAAGACGCGCGTTGGGACCTTGTATTTTCCCGCAAATTCAACTGAACGGATCTGTAGCACCTTCGAACCCAGGCTTGCCAGCTCGAGCATCTCCTCAAAGGAGATGACCTTGAGCCGTCGAGCCTCTGAGACAATCCTCGGATCAGTCGTATAGACCCCGTCGACGTCGGTAAAGATCAGGCACTCCCGGGCCTGGAAGGCGGCCGCGACGGCGACAGCCGACGTATCCGATCCCCCGCGGCCGAGCGTCGTGATGTTGCTCTGCTCATCGACCCCTTGAAATCCGGTGATGATGACGACCATGTCCGCGTCGAGATCGCCCTTGACCTTAGTGGCCTCGATCGCTTCGATGCGTGCCTTGGTGAAGGAGCTGTCGGTGCGGATCGGTACCTGCCATCCGGCATAGCTGCGCGCAGCCACGCCCAGAGCCTTCAACGCGATGGCCAACAGGCCCACGCTCACTTGCTCGCCAGTCGCGGCGATCATATCGAGTTCGCGCGGATCGGGTCGATCGCTGATTTCGCGGGCCAACCCCAAAAGACGATTGGTCTCGCCGGCCATCGCCGAGGGTACGACGATGACCTGGTGACCGGCAGCATGCCATTTCGCGACACGTCGAGCGACATTCTTGATGCGCTCGGGCGTTCCCATCGAGGTGCCGCCATACTTCTGAACAATTAAGGCCATCTCACATTCGCTTCGTCAAACAGGGCAAAGCCTTTGAATCTAATGGAAGGCCATCCAAAACACAAGTTCAGAGGGAGGCGGGTAGTCTCTCTGTCTCAGCAAAGCGGCCGTGTCCGGTCTTGGCAAAGTTGAAATGTCCGGTCGACCTTGGGTTGTGAAAGAGCAGCAGCATTTCCCGATCCGACTACGACTGCGATGTCGCGCAGGGGCGGCGGTCAACTGCGTCCGATACCGTAGGTTCCCAGACCAAGGCGATGGCATTCGGAGTGTTCCGGACGAGTCGTGTGACCTCGGCTCCAAGACCTGCGGCGAAGAGGAGCGTGCCGTCAGCGAAAACGAGGGGCAAACTCTCGCGCTCGATGACCGCGATCGCGCTTTCCTGATAAAGATTTTTTAGGGTGCGCATGCGGCCCCCTTGGGCCAGTCTTAGGCGCTCCCCGCCGCTACGAGCCCGGGCGACGAGTTCGACCGAGCGCAACCACTCCTCGGGTACGCCAAGTTCCGGGCTGCGCACGAAGCGCAGTTTCCCGTGCCAGCCCGGTAGCTCATGGACGTCCTGTCCTGTCCAACGGAAGGTGTAGGACGGAGGCGGCGGCATCGGTGGTGCCGGAGCTGCCGCGGTAAAGCGCTCTTTCCAGACCACGAAGCGTTCCCCTTCATACTGCAGTTCAAGGTGGGGGTGGGGCTTGGAGTCGCGTAGTTGCAGTGCGAGCGCCTCGATCACGCGGGCCGCGGGAGCATGAGTCCGATAATGGCGGAACCACGTGCGCAAGACATTGATCGTGCGCTCGGGCGAAAGCTCCCTTAGGCCCGTGATCGTGAAGCCTTCGGTATCGGCATTCAGGAGAGCGAGATCCTCCAGCCCTCGCTCATCGAGCAGTTGCTGCGCCTGAGCGACAAGCTGGGCAGTCTTGGCCAGATGGAGGGCCGCCCCTGGAAAGATCTCCTCGAGGGCGGGCAGGATCCGGTGCCTCAGGGCATTGCGGCGCAGCTCCTCATTCTCGTTGGACTCGTCCTCGACCCAGGCGATGCCTCGTTCCGTCAGGGTTCTGCGGATTTCAGCGGCAGAAAAGGCCAGGAACGGGCGCACCAGGAGGGTCGCGCCGATCCGGCGTTGGGCGGAGACTCCCTGAAGTCCGGCCAATCCGGTGCCCCGGGAGAGATTGAGAAGCAGGGTTTCGGCCTGGTCGTCGGCGTGGTGCGCGGTCGCCAAGACTGCGATGCCCCATTTGCCACAGAGCTCGGTAAGCGCCCCATAGCGTGCGCTGCGGGCGTTTCCCTCGAGGGATTCACCGCCATGGCGTTTGACGCGAATGCGTAACAGCTCGAACTCAACCCCAAGGCGTGCGCTGGCCTTGCGGCAGAACGCGCCCCACTGGTCGGCGTTGGGGCTTAAGCCATGGTGGACGTGCAGTGCGACCACGCGCAGATCGCGTTTTTGAGCAAGCGCTACCGCGGTCTCGAGAAGAAGAAGAGAGTCTGCACCGCCGCTAAAGGCAATTGCGAGGCACGGCCTTGGTCGAGCAGCATGGGCAGCGGGTGGGGGCGAACCCTCTTGGACGCGCTCGAGCGCGTCCGCTAGTGCGCGTTCAAAACGATCAGGATTCGGGACTGGTTTCCTGGAACTTGCCATAGCTCATCAGCCGCGCGTGGCGTTGGGCCAGCAATTCGTTGGGCTTGACGCCCTGGAACTGACGCAGTGCATCGGCCAAGGCGCGCTTGAGCATCTGGGCCATCTGCTGGGGATGGCGATGTGCTCCTCCCAGCGGCTCGTTGACGATCTTGTCGATCAGCCCGAGCGCTTTCAAGCGATGCGCTGTGATGCCCATGGTCTCGGCCGCTTCGGGAGCACGCTCGGGACTCTTCCAGAGGATCGAGGCGCATCCTTCAGGCGAGATCACGGAGTAGGTGGCGAACTGCAGCATCAAGAGTTGGTCGCCCATTCCAATCGCAAGCGCGCCGCCCGATCCGCCTTCGCCGATGATTGTGCAGATGATCGGCACCCTCAGGGCGGACATCGTGTAGAGATTGTGGCCGATCGCCTCCGATTGGCCACGTTCCTCGGCGTCGATGCCGGGGTAGGCGCCGGGCGTGTCGACGAAGGTGAACAAGGGGATGCCGAACTTCTCGGCGAGTTTCATCAAGCGCATCGCCTTGCGATAGCCCTCGGGTTTGGGCATGCCGAAATTGCGCAGCCCCCGTTCCTTGGTATCCCGGCCTTTCTGATGACCGATGACCATGCAGGATTGGCCGTTAAAGCGCGCCAATCCCCCGACAATCGATTGATCGTCGGCGAAGCTGCGATCGCCATGCAATTCGTGAAAATCGGTGAAGATTTCGCGGACATAGTCCAGCGTATAGGGGCGCTGCTCATGGCGCGCGACCAGCGCGATCTGCCAGGGGGTGAGCTTGGAGAAGATCTCCTTGGTCAGAAGATCGGACTTCTTCTGCAGCCGGTCAATCTCCTCGGAGATGTCGACGGCCGAGTCGTCCTGGACGAATCGCAGTTCTTCGATCTTGGCTTCCAATTCGGCGATGGGCTGCTCGAATTCGAGAAACTTCGTCTTCAAGAGATCCTCCTTCTTGGGTCTTCCTAATATTCCACCGGGAGCGGGTCGAGGCTGCGCCACAGGTACCAGGTGGCGACCGTGCGCCAGGGCTCCCAGTTGTCCGCCACTTCTCGCGCCTCGCTGCGAGAGACCGGCTCGCCGCTGAAATAGTGCAGGCTGATTGCCTTGATCAGTCCGATGTCGTCCAACGGCAACACGTTCGGACGCAACAGATTAAATATCAGGAACATCTCCGCCGTCCAGCGGCCGATGCCGCGGATCTGGGTCAATTCGGCGATCACGTCCTCGTCATCCATCTTGGCCCACCGATCTGGGCGCACCTGCCTGGATCGGAAGGTTTCAGCCAGGTCCAAAATGTACTCGCATTTGCGCTTGGACAGGCCGCAGGAACTCAAGCCCCCGTGCCCGATCCGGATGACTGCCCCTGGGGACATACGGGGGACGGCCTCGCAAACCCGGTTCCAGACAGCGTCGGCCGCGCGCACCGAGATTTGCTGCCCGGTGATGGAGCGCGCCAGCGTGATGAAAGGTTCGCCGCGGCTCACGAGAAAGCCCTCCGGATGCTTCGGAATGAGCCGCCTGAGGATCCGGTCGCGCTTGACGAGATCCGCGCGTGCCTCGTCCCAGTACATCGGACAGATGCGCGTCAATATTGGCCCCTTCTGATCCGGCACGGAGGACCTTAACTCCGGCGCCATAGTGTGCCTTGCGCAGAATCTTCAAGAACGATCCGGTGGGCGAGAAGATCTGCGCGGATCCGGTCGGCCGTTGCGTAGTCTTTGGCCTTCTTGGCTGCGTTGCGCTCGGCGACGAGCGCTTCGATCGCGCTGTCGTCGAGACCAGACTGAGAAGGAGCGGACTGAAGGAACTCGACCGAATCACGCTGCAAGAGTCCAAGGACGCCTCCGAGTCGACGCAACTGTCGGGCGGCCACGGGCGCACGGGTCTTGTTGAGCTCGTTGGCCAAATCGAACATGGCGGCCAGCGCAACGGGGGTATTGAAGTCGTCGTTCATCGCATCCTGAAAACGCACGGCATGGGCTTCGGTCCAGTCCAAGGGGGCCCCGTCGTCGGGAACATCGCGCAGCGCCACGTAAAACCGGGTCAGCGCACTACGCGCATCGTCCAGGTGAAGGTCGGAGTAATTGAATGGGCTGCGATATTGCGTGCGCAGCAGAAAAAAGCGCACGACTTCGGGATCGTAACGCTTGAGGACGTCGCGGATCGTGAAGAAGTTGCCCAGCGACTTCGACATCTTCTCGTTGTCGACGTTAAGAAAGCCATTGTGCAGCCAGTAGTTCGCAAAGGGCTTGCCCGTGGCGCCCTCACTTTGGGCGATCTCGTTCTCGTGGTGCGGGAACTGCAGGTCAGTGCCCCCGCCATGGATGTCAAACTGCTCGCCTAACAAACTGAGGGCCATGGCCGAGCATTCGATGTGCCATCCCGGACGACCTGGCCCATAGCGCGACTCCCAGCGGGCCTCCGGGGGCTCTTCAGGTTTGGCGCGTTTCCACATCACGAAGTCCAGCGGGTCCCGTTTGCCTGAACCGGGGGCGACGCGCTCTCCCGCACGCAACTGCTCGAGCGACTTGCCCGAGAGTTTGCCGTAGCGAGGAAAGTCGCGCACCGAGAAGTTCACATCGCCGTCCTTGGCTGCGTAGGCGAGGTTGTTGCGCTCGAGCTTGCCGATGAGATCGAGCATCTGCGGCACGAATTCGGTGGCGCGCGGTTCGTGCGTGGGCCGCTCGATACCCAAGGCGCCGATGTCCTCGTGCATATACCCGATGAACTCGTTCGTCAGTGCACCGATCGACACCCCACGTTCGCTCGCCCGCTTGATGATCTTGTCGTCAATGTCCGTGATGTTGCGCACGTAGTCGACCTCGTAGCCGCTGGCGCGCAGCCAGCGGAGCACCACGTCGAAGGCGATCAGCATGCGCGCATGACCGACATGACAGTAGTCGTAGACGGTCATGCCGCACACGTACATGCGGACCTTGTGGGCTTCCCGTGGCGTGAATTCCTGCTTCTCCCGGCCACGCGTATTGTAGATTTTGAGCATTCTGAAACCGTCGGGCATTACAGCGGCATTGTCGGGCCGTTTTCTTGTAGAAGCCGGGCGATCCAGCCCCGGCACGGGCGCACCATCAGCGCGGTGCGGTTCAGCGCGGGATACAACGGCAACAGGATGGCGCAGATCGCATGGGCGTACGGGAGACGTCGGCGGACTGGGCTGCTGGCATTGAGGGTACTTTAGTTTCAAATCCCGAACGTCAAAGGCTCAGGGTTTGCTAAAATCAGGGTGTCGGAAAGCGGGTTTAAGTATAACACTGCCGATTGTAGGGATATCGGTTGCATGCGCCTGGCGCGGCAAACTGCGTCGTTCCGGGTCGGCTCTTTCAGGAAAAACATGGCGTCGTCCGTATTCCAACGTGCCGCGATCTGCGGCGCGATTGCCTGTCTCATGTCTTGGGCCCCGGTCAAGGCTGTTCGCGCCGACGAAGCCCAAGAAGTCAGTAAGCTCATCCAATCGAACCAGCTCGATGCGGCGCTGCAGCGGGTCGAAGCCTCGCTGCTGCAAAAGCCCCGGGATGCCCAGATGCGGTTCTTCAAGGGCTTGATCCTCACCGAACAGGGCAAGACCTCCGATGCCATCGCGGTCTTTCAGCGACTGACCGAGGACTACCCTGAACTACCCGAGCCCTATAATAATCTCGCGGTGCTCTATGCGGCCCAGGGCGATTACGAAAAAGCTCGCGCGTCCCTCGAAATGGCGATCCGTACGCATCCAAGCTATGCGACGGCCCACGAGAACCTGGGCGACGTCTACGCGAAACTGGCCAGCGAAGCCTACGACAAGGCGCTGCAGCTCGATTCGACCAACACTGCCGCTCAGTCCAAGCTTGCCTTGATCAAGGAACTCATTTCCGTCAACGGCGCGCCCACAAAGAAACCGGGCGCCACTCCGGCCGCCGGCGCAACGTCAAACGCAAGCCCTGCAAAACCCAACACGCCGAATGCCCCGAACGCCACGGCAAACTCTGCGGTGAGCACGAAACCCGCCCAGGCGCCGCAGATCGCAAGCGCTGCACCAGCACCAGCCCCTGCGCCAGCCCCTGCAGTCACACCAGCCCAGGCCCCACCGACTT
>CAJCID010000038.1 GCA_903970305.1 Rhodospirillales bacterium
CGTGCAGATCATCGCCGCACCCTGGCGCGAAGAGGTTTGTCTCGCCACGGCCGCGCATCTTGAGGCGCTGGGCGTTGCACGCTGCAAGAGTCCTTTTGCGTGAAGATCTGATCATGGAAATCAACCTGCCCGAGGTCCTTCTCGAAGTGCAAGGCGCCTTCGAGACCTACGAGAAGGCGCTCGTGACCAACGATGTGGCCACGCTTGACCGATTGTTTCGCGACGCGCCCGAAACCCTGCGCTATGGTGCCACCGAGAACCTCTATGGAGCCCAGGCCATCCGCGCATTCCGACACGGCCGTTCCCCGAAAAACTTGGAACGCACAATCCGCAAGGTCGTCATCACCACCTACGGCCGCGATTTCGCGACGGCCAACATGGAGTTTCAGCGGGCCGGAGAAAATGCCATCGGACGTCAGAGCCAGACCTGGGTGCGCTTTGCCGAGGGCTGGCGCGTCGTCGCAGCCCACGTCAGCTTTCTCGTGGGGTCGGGCTAGCATGCGCCTTGCCGGGTCCACACCGAGAGAGCCCGCGGCCCAGACGCGTGCCGATCAGGCCTACGAGCACATCAAGGCCCGCATTTTCGACTTTGAACTCGTCCCCGGGGACCGCTTCTCCGAGGCGGAGTTGGCCGAGAGGCTTGGCATGTCGCGCACACCGGTGCGCGAGGCCTTGAGCCGACTGCAGCGCGAAGGCTATCTGGAGGTCCACTTCAAGAGCGGATGGTCCGTTCGACCGTTCGACTTCGTCCAGTTCGAGCATCTTTATGACCTGCGCATGGTGCTTGAGACGACGGCTGTCAGGCGTCTGTGCGAAGGCGAGGAGGCGCTGGTGCGCTCACCTGCAATCCAG
The DNA here is from genome assembly GCA_903970305.1 of Rhodospirillales bacterium. Taxonomy (GTDB): domain Bacteria; phylum Pseudomonadota; class Gammaproteobacteria; order Burkholderiales; family Burkholderiaceae_D; genus BOG-994. The sequence continues at coordinate 853 of CAJCID010000038.1, forward strand.
AATCTTGAGCGCATCTGGTTTGTCTCCAGGGAGGCGCAGAATACGGCGAGTTCGGAAGTCGCCGAGCTCGATGAGGATTTCCACATGGTGCTGGTGGAGGCTGCGGGCAATCCCGAACTCGCGCGCGTGCACCGCGCGGTCACCGAGCGCATCCGTATCATCCGCAGGCTCGACTTCACCCAGGCTGCGCGCATCACCGTGACCTACGAGGAACACGCCCAGATCCTGCGCGCGGTGCTTGGACGACGTACGGCCCAAGTCGAGATGCTCCTGCGCTCGCACATCGAGGAGAGCAAGGCGGAAGTGCGCAAGATCACCCTGCACAAGCTCTACTCCGTACGCGCCCAGTCAGCGCAACAAGGCCGCAACTAGCTGGACAGCAACGAACTAAGGCTGTGTGAAGGCGCGCTCGAAGTCTGCGAGGTGCGTGGTCCAGCCGACGATTGCGCCCTGGGCCCGCAGCATCTCGAGGGTGGCTGACTTGAACTCGGGGAAGTAGCTCTCGGTGGCCTCTTCGATCAAGAGGCAGTCGTACCCCCGGTCATTGGCCTCGCGCATCGTGGTCTGCACGCACACCTCGGTCGTCACGCCCGCAAACACGAGGTGCGTGATGCCGCGCGCGCGCAGCACCTGCTCGAGCGGCGTGGCGTAGAAGGCGCCCTTGCCGGGCTTGTCGATGACGAGTTCGCCAGGTTTTGGCGCCAGTTGCGGCACGATGTCGTTACCGGGCTCGCCGGTGATCAAGACGCGCCCCATCGGCCCTGGATCGCCGATGCGCAACGATGGCGCGCCGCGCAGGCGCTTGGCGGGCGGGCAGTCCGAGAGGTCCGGTTTGTGTCCCTCGCGCGTATGGATGACGATGATGCCGGCCTTGCGGCAGACCGCGAGCAGTTCGGCCACGGCCGGGATGATCGCCGTCAGACGCGTCACGTCATTGCCCAGCGAAGCCCCGAAACCGCCGGCCTCGACGAAATCGCGCTGCATGTCGATGATGACGAGCGCGGTCTTTGCCGGTTCGAACGTGAAGGCGAACGGCAGGGCGTCAATGGACAGCGTGGTCATGGGTCGGGGCCGTGGAGTCGTTGGGGTTCGCAGGAGCAGTCTCGGAGTGGCCGGCCATATGTCGTCCGATCACGTGCACGTCGGCGTCCTTGACGTCGGTTTCGTAGACCAGACGTCCTTCGGACATGACCGTGATCCGGTCGGCGAGTTCGAGCAACTCATCGAGATCCTCGCTCACGAGGAGCACCGCGGCGCCGCCGTTGCGCGCGGCGATGATGCGGTCGTGCACTTCGCTGACTGCCGCGAAATCCAGTCCGAACACCGGATTGGCGACGATCAACAGTTCGACCGGGCGCGAGAGCTCGCGGGCCAGCACGGCGCGCTGCACGTTGCCGCCCGAGAGCGTACCGATGGCCGCTTTCGAGCCCTGGGTCTTGACCTTGAATTCGCGGATCCAGCGCTCGGCCTGCTGTTTTGCGGCGCGTCGGTTGATCCAGAAACCGAAGGCCAGCGGGGCCTCGTCGAAATTGCGCAGCGCCATGTTCTCGGCGACGCTCATGCGCGCCACGCAGGCGTTCTTAAGGGGCTCCTCGGGCAGGCTGAAGACCCCGAGCCTGCGGCTCTCGGCACGACGTGCATGGTAGGGTTGCTGGTCGATCTGGATGGTGCCCGACTCGGGCCGGCGCTGACCGATCAGGGCCTCGACCAGCTGGCGCTGACCGTTGCCGGACACGCCTGCGATACCCAGGATCTCGCCGGGCTTCACGGTGAGCGAGACGCCATCCACTGCGGGCATTCCCACGTCGTCCAGCACGACCAGATCGGTCACTGCAAGCCGCGGCAGGACCCCGGGCACTCCGGGGGTCTTTTTGGTGTCGGATTGCGGGATCTGGTGCGATCCGACCATCATCTCGGCCATGCGCTGCGCATTGAGTTCCGAAGTCGGCGCGCCGCCTGCCAGCCGGCCGCGGCGCAGCACCGTGACGGCGTCCGCGAAGGCCAGCACCTCGCGGAACTTGTGCGTGATCATCAGCACCGAGAGGAGCCCTGCCTGGGTCATCTCGCGCAGCATGCCAAGCACCTCGTCGGCCTCGTCGAGCGTCAAGACCGAGGTGGGCTCGTCTAAGATCATGAAGCGCCGCTTCAGATAGAGCTGCTTTAGGATCTCGAGCTTTTGCTTTTCACCGGCGGCCAGGCGCGCCACGGGCCGATCGAGCGGCACGCGAAACGGGACCGTGCGCATGAACTCGTCAATTTGTTCGCGTTCGGTGCGCCAATGGATGACCGGGCTCACGTGGGGACGCGACATGACCAGATTTTCGGTGGCGGTCATGCTGGGCACGAGCGTGAAGTGCTGGTAGACCATGCCGATCCCCAGGGCGTGGGCCACCTGCGGTGAGTCGATCGACACTTCGCGCTCATCGACCATGACCTGGCCCTCGTCGGCGGCCTGATACCCCACCAGGCACTTGACGAGCGTGCTCTTGCCCGCCCCGTTTTCGCCCAGGAGCGCGTGAAAGGAGCCGGCCGCCACGCGCATCGAGACGTCCTCCAAGGCGGTGAAGGCGCCAAACCGCTTGGTCAGATGGAGCACCTCGATGGCGATCGCGCCATGGTCTTTCGCGCTCTTCGCGGCCCCGTCGGGGTTCTGTACGCGCAGCATCTCCGAGGGAATCGACATGGGCTGTCCTAGAGCGCCTCGATGAGCGCACTGCTGGTGGCGACTGCACCGAACACGCCGCCTTGCATCGTGACCATCTTCAGGGCCGCGGCATGGTTGCCCGCATCCGTCGCTCCGGTGCAATCCGACAGGAGCAGGCACTCGAAGCCCCGGTCGTTGGCGTCGCGCATCGTGGTGTGCACACACACATCGGTCGTGATCCCCGCCAAGACCAGGTTGCGGATCGAGTGCGTGCGCAGCACGAGTTCCAGATCGGTGGCATAAAAGGAGCCCTTGCCGGGCTTGTCGATGACGACCTCGCCGGGTTCCGGCGCGAGTTCCTTGATGATCTCCCAGCCGGGCTCACCACGGATCAGAATCTTGCCGCAAGGGCCCGGATCCCCGATTCCCGCACCGATCTGGCGGCTGCGCCAGACCTTGTTGGCAGGCAGATCCGCAAGATCAGGCCGGTGGCCTTCGCGGGTGTGGATGATCATATAGCCGGCCTTGCGCATGACAGCCAGGAGCGCCTTGATCGGTGCGATCGGTGCGCGCGTCAGGGACAGGTCGTAGCCCATCTTGTCGACATACCCCCCTTCGCCGCAGAAGTCGGTCTGCATGTCGATCACGATCAGCGCCGTGTTGCTGGCGCGCAGGTCGCCGTCGAAGGGCCAGGGATAGGGGTTCGATTGGACGTACATTTATTTTTGGATGGAAAGTTCGCCGGGGGCTCCGGCCAAGGCGCGCGTGCGCGAGGAGGTGGCGATCATGATCGCCAGCGTGAGTACATAGGGCGTGGCATTGAAGAGATAGTAGCCGCTGGTCACGCCCACTGACTGCAGCGCAGGGCCGAGGGCTCCGGCACCTCCGAACAGTAGCGCCGCCCAGAAGCAGTGCACCGGATTCCAGCGCGCGAAAATCACCAGCGCCACGGCGATCAAGCCCTGGCCTGAGGACAGTCCCTCGCTCCAGCTGCCCGGGTAGTAGAGGGAAAGAAAGGAACCACCCACGCCGGCAAAGAATCCGCCGACGCCGGTGCAGGCGATCCGGACGGCGTTGACGCGGTAGCCCATGGCGCGCGCCGCCTCGGCACTGTCGCCAACGATGCGTACGATGAGCCCAACGCGCGTGTTCTTAAAGGCAAAGGCCAAGACCAGCGTCAGCACGATCCCGATGAGAAACAGGGGATTGATGACGAGCGCCGCACGCAACTGCTGCGAGTCGGTCCAGTTCCCGAGCGCGAGCCCAGGCAAAAGCGGCGCCTGCGGCTGGATGAAAGGTTTGCCGAGATAGAAGGCCAGTCCGGTGCCGAAGAGCATCAGGGCGATCCCGACGGCGATGTCGTTGACCCGGGGCAGACTGCACAGCACCCCATGCAGGAGACCGAAGAGGACACCCACGCAGCCCGCCGCCGCGACGCCCAGCCAGGGATTGCCCGACAGGTAAGACACGGCATAGCCGGTCATCGCGCCCATGACGAGGATGCCTTCCAAGCCCAGGTTGATGCGCCCGCTACGCTCGGTGATGCACTCGCCCAGGCTCACGAACAGAAAGGGTGTGGAGACCCGGATGGCTCCAGAGAACATCGCAAGGGGCACGCCCCACCAGCCGATACCGCTCATGATGTCGCCTCCTGACTTTGAGCGCTCGCAGAGCGCGTGGGCGCGCTGGTCTCGGCCGGAGCCGGGATCGCTGTGGCCGCCTCGGGCAAGGGCGCGCGACTTGCGCCTGCGCGCGCCACCCAATTGATGCGCCCGTAGAGGGTTTCCGAGGCGAGGATCAAGACGAACGCGATCCCTTCCAAAACCAAGACGGTCGCGTCGGGCATGTTCAGACGTCTTTGCAGCATGCCCCCCGAGGCCGAGATACCGCCCAAGAGAATCGCGACCGGCAGGATCGCCAAGGGATTCTGGCGTGCGATGAAGGCGACCAGGATGCCGGCATAGCCGTAGCCGACGATGAGCGATGCATTGGCCGCACCATGAACCGCTGCGACCTCGACGCCTCCGGCAAGACCCGCGCCGAGCCCGCCCAAGCCGCAGGCGAGCAGCACCAGGCGGCCCGTGGGCAGGCCCGCCAGTTGACCGGCGCGCACATTCCCCCCGGAGATGCGCAGCGCAAAGCCCGTCGTCGTACGGTAGACGAGGATGTAGGCCAGAACGCAGGCGATGATGCCAAAACCCAGCCCCCAGTGGACGTTCATGCCAGGCAGATTCCCGAGTCGATTGAGGTCCCCGATCGGGAAGGTCGATGGCTTGTTCAGGCTCGCCGGGTCGCGTAGCGGCCCCTCGACCAGGTGGTTGAACAAGGCAATTGCGATGTAGGCCAGAAGCAGGCTCGAGATCGTCTCGTTGACGCCGCGGTAATAGCGCAGCGCGCCCGCCAACATGATCCAGGCCGCCCCCATCGCCATCGCGGCGACGAGCATCCCGGTCTGCACCAAGACGACCGGTGCGCCGGACAGCGCATGGCCGGCCACGGCAGCGGCGAGCCCCCCAAGGACCAAGGCACCTTCGCCACCGATGATCATGAGTCCGACCTGCGCCGGGAGCGCCACGCACAGGGCGGTCAGGATCAAGGGGGCCGCGCGCGACAAGGAATTCTGCCAGGAGAAGGAACTGGCGAACCCGCCCCGGTAGATCAGGGCATAGACCTCCAGGGGATCCTGTCCCATGATCCAGACGAAGGCGCCAAAGAGGACTGCGGCCGCGGCGAGCGCCATAAGCGGTACGGCGACGGCTTCGATCGCCGGACCGATCTGGGCGCTGCCGGGCCTGTCCATGCGAGCCTCAGATCTTGCCGTTCACGCCCGCGACCAGATAGTTCATCTGCTCGAGGACCGGGTCGGTCTGCTGATAGGTCGTGCCTGCGGCGATCACGGTCTTGCCGGTGTTGTCCAGAAGCGGCCCCTTGAAGATCGGATACTCGCCCTTGATCATGGCGGCCTTGATCGTATCGGCCTTGGTGCGCGCAGCGCTCGTCGCGCCCGGCCCATAGGGCGACATCTTGACGAAGCCTTCCTTTAATCCGCCACGCAGGAAATTCTTCATCGGCGCGCCTGACATCGCATCGTTGACATGGTCGGTATAGGGGGTGAGCCAGTTCCACTCGGCGCCGGTCAGATACCCCTTCGGTGCGAGCGGGGCCTGGTCGGCGTGGTAGCCGCAGACGAAGATGCCGCGCCGCTCGGCGGTCTCGACGATGACCTTGGGACTGTCGACATGGCAGGTCAGTACGTCCACACCCTGGTCGATGAGGCTGTTGGCCGACTCGGCCTCCTTGACGGGCAACGACCAGTCGCCGGTGACGATCAGTTGCGTGGTGATCTTCGGATCGACGCTTTGTGCGCCCATCGTGAAGGCATTTATGTTGCGCAGGACCTGCGGGATGGGCTTGGCTGCGATGAAGCCGAGCTTTTTGGACTTGGTCGCGTAGGCGGCCACGACGCCGTTCAGGTATTGGCACTCGTCGATGTAGCCGAAGTAACTGCCCGCATTCTTCGGGTCCTTGTCGGTCCACATGCCGCCGCAGTGGGCAAAGCGCACCTTGGGATATTTGACGGCCATGCGCAGCATGAAAGGGTTGAAGTAGCCAAAGGATGTCGCGAAGATGAGCCCGGCGCCGTCTTGCTCGACCATCGAGGACATCGTGTTCTCCACGTCGGTCGTCTCGGGCACCTTCTCCTGCTCGACGACCGTCACGCCCGGCAGCTTCTTGATCTGGGCTGCGGCCTGCGCCTGGGCCTGGTTGTAGCCATAGTCATCGCGCGGCCCGACGTAGATCACCCCGACCGTGAGCTTGCCGGCACCCAAGGCCCTGGACAACGACAGGGGACCTAAGGCGCTGGCGGTGGCGCCGAGCGCCAGGTGTCTTAATATTTCGCGTCGGGACGGGCTCTTTGGCGACGTAGTCATGCGCGTTGCTCCTTTCCGGATTGTTGGCGGGTGCTCCCTGGCTCACTCAGTCTTATCTGGTATACCAGACGGTGCGCAACATAGGATGCAATAGCCGTGCCAGACGGGACCGGGATTTGACGCACCTCGCGCGAGGCCCGAGCGGGGCTTCTTCGGCGTCCGCGATTTTGGGTCTTCTGCGTTGCCGAGCGCGGGCAACTGCCTCGCTTGAAGTGACGGTTGCAGTGACGTTTCAGCGCGCGCGATGCGGGACGGGTGCAGCCGATGCGTGCCCTCTTTTGCAACGCGGCCTGCGCGTCTTTTGCGCAGGGCTGGGCCGCTTTGGTGCACGCAGGCGACCTTCTTTGTTGCGCGCTCGAAGGTGAACGCGAAAGCCGGCTAGCGCGATCCGGACAAGAGCGACAGCAACTCGGTCTGGCCTTCGAACGGGGCCGCGCGCGAGCGCCGGCGCAGGTAGCGGCCATCGGCATCCATCTGCCAGGCGAGCACGTTATCGCGCAGGTGGTTCAAAAGACCTTCCTGGATCACGCGTTTCTTCAGCTTCGGGTCGCTCACCGGGAAACACAGCTCGACCCGGCGAAAGAAGTTTCGATCCATCCAGTCCGCGCTCGAGAGGTACACATCCTTTGCGCCGTCGTTATGGAAGTAGAAGATCCGGCTGTGCTCGAGAAACCGGCCGATGATCGAGCGCACCGTGATGTTCTCCGAGAGGCCCGGCACGCCCGGGCGCAGCGCGCAGACACCGCGGATGATGAGATCGATCTTCACGCCCGCCTGGCTTGCCAGGTAGAGTTCGCCGATGACCTCCGGCTCGAGCAGGGCATTCATCTTGGCGATGATGCGCGCGGGCTGCCCGGCACGCGCAAACTTTGCCTCGCGCCGGATGGCGAGCAGCATATTGGTATGGAGCGTGAACGGCGACTGCCAAAGCGCATGCAGATGCTTGGCTGAGCCCAGACCGGTCAACTGCTGGAAGACCTCATGGACATCACTGCAGACGTCCTCGTTGGCCGTGAACAGCCCGAAATCGGTATAGAGCCTGGCCGTGCGGGGATGATAGTTGCCCGTGCCCAGGTGTGCGTAGCGCCTGAGTCTTCTGCCACCGGAGCGGCCCGGCTCGCGCCGCACGACCAATGCCATCTTGGCATGGGTCTTGTGTCCGACCACGCCGTAGACGACGTGAGCGCCCACCTGCTCTAGGCGTGCAGCCCAGTTGATGTTGGTCTCTTCGTCAAAGCGCGCCATCAGTTCGACCACGACCGTGACCTCCTTGCCCGAGCGGGCGGCCGTGAGCAGCGCCTCCATCAGTGCCGAATCGGTACCGGTCCGGTAGATCGTCTGCTTGATCGCCACAACCGCCGGATCGGCCGCGGCCGTGCCCAGGAAGTCGAGCACCGGGTTGAAGGACTGATAGGGATGGTGCATGAGGACGTCTTGCTTGGAGATCACCTTGAAGAGGTCATTGTTCTTCAGTTTCGCCTTGCGGATCTCGCCCGGCAGCCCCGGTGTGAAAGGGGGGAACTTCAAGTCGGGTCGATCAACCAGATCGGGCAACTGAATAAGGCGCACCAGGTTGACCGGACCCGTGACCCGGTAGACGTCGCGCTGCTCGAGCGCGAATTCGTGCATGAGCAACTGGGCGATGGCCTCAGAGCACGAGGCCGAGATCTCCAGCCGCACTGCGTCGCCGAAGTGGCGCTGCGGCAATTCCCCCTGGAGCGCCACGCGCAGATTGGTGATTTCTTCGTCGTCGACGAACAGGTCGCTGTTCCGCGTGACCCGGAACTGGTGGCAGCCGAGCAGTTCCATGCCATCGAAGAGATCGGCGACGCAAGCCTGCATGATGGACGTCAGCATGACGAAGCTATAGGGATGCGGTGCCAGACCCTCGGGGATGCGGATCAGGCGTGGCAGCGCCCTGGGCGCCTGCACAATGGCAACGCCCGAGTTACGCCCGAAGGCGTCGCGCCCGCCGAGCTCGACCGCAAAGTTCAGGCTCTTGTTCAGTACGCGTGGAAACGGATGCGCAGGATCCAGCCCGATGGGCGTGAGCACGGGCAGGATCTCGCGCTCGAAATACTCGTGCGCCCAGCTGGAGAGCGCATCGTCCCAACTCGTCAAGAGCTGAAGATAGACGCCCTCGGCCTCGAGCGCCGGCAAGAGGGTGCTGTTGAGCAGTTCATACTGGCGGCTGACGAGCTGGCGGGCCCGGTCTGAGACCATCTGGTAGGTCTCGGCGACCGAGAGCCCGTCGACGTCGCGAAACCCGGGATTCTGGAGGATCTGCTCCTTCATGCCGGCGATGCGGATCTCAAAGAATTCGTCGAGATTGCTGCTCGTGATGCACAGAAAGCGCAGGCGCTCAAGAAGGGGCAGACTCGAGTCCTCGGCCTGGGCGAAAACGCGCTCGTTAAATGCGAGGACGCCCAGTTCGCGGTTCAGAAAGCGTTGTTCGGTCAGGGTTTTTTCTTGGGTCAGCACGCCTGGGCAATCGTTTCAGGATGATTTCACTAAGGTAAACGTCGGATGAGGCCCCTATATTTCAATGTTTTGGGGCAGACCGTTCATGGTTCTGTAACATGCTGTGCTTACGCTCAGGCTTCTCATTACATCATGTCTGCCACACGCTTGCTTGCTGCTGTCGATCTCGGCTCCAATAGCTTTCGCCTTCTGATCGGCCGCGTCGTCGATACCCCCGGTGGCTCGCAAGTGTACCCGCTTGATAGCCTGAAGGAGACCGTTCGACTCGCCTCAGGCCTGACCAAGGAAAAGCGCCTTGACGCGGCATCCCAGCAACGCGCGCTGGCGGTCCTGCAGCGCTTTGGCGAGCGCCTGCGCTCGTTTGCCCCCGATCAGGTCCGCGCGGTCGCAACCAACACCCTACGGGTGGCCAAGAACGCCCCGGACTTCTTGCGTACCGCAGAGGCCGCGCTCGGTTTTCCGATCGAGGTGATCGCCGGGCGCGAAGAGGCGCGCCTCATCTACAGCGGAGTCTCGCACACCTTTCCGCCGACCCCTGGTCAGATGCTGGTGGTTGACATCGGCGGCGGCTCGACCGAATTCATCATTGGCCAGGGCCACGAGCCCAAGCTGATGGAGTCGTTGTTCATGGGGTGCGTGACCTATAGCCTGCAGTTCTTTCCGGGCGGCGAGATCGACCGATATACCCTAAAGCAGGCCGAGCTCGCAGCGCAAAAGGAAGTCGAGGTGATCGCGCGCGACTATATCGCCACCGGCTGGTCGCTCGCGGTCGGATCCTCGGGCACGGCCAAGGCCTTGGGCGAGATTCTCCAGGAGAACGGTCTTTCCGAGCATGGCATCACGCGCGAAGGTCTGGACAAGCTACGCGAGGTGCTCTTGCGAGCCGGCAACGCCAGCCGGGTGCGCCTTGAGGCCTTGAAAGCCGACCGCGTGCCGGTCATCCCGGGAGGCTTTGCGATCATGTCCGCGGTCTTTAGCGTGCTCGGTCTTGAGCACATGGATGTCGCCGAGGGCGCCTTGCGCCAGGGGGTGCTCTATGACCTCCTCGGACGCAGCCAGCGCCAGGACATGCGCGATGTGACCATCGAGCAGTTCACCCAGCGCTACGGCGTCGATCGGCCCCAGGCCAAGCGCGTGACGCAACTGGCCGTCCAGCTCTTGGAGCAGGCCGCCTCGGGTAGTGAGGAAGAACGCGCAGCGATCGCGAAGATCGTCGGCTGGGCGGCTCCGCTCCATGAGATCGGCCTGTCGATCTCGCACTCGGCGTACCACAAGCACTCGGCGTACATCCTCTCGAACGCTGACATGCCCGGATTCTCGAAAATGGACCAGATCAAGATGGCGGCCCTGGTCCTCGGGCATAACGGTAAACTCACCAAGCTCTCCGGTCAGCTGACCGGTCCGAACGACTGGCTGGCCGTCTTGTGCCTAAGGCTCGCAGTGCTGCTTTATCGGCGCCGCGCGGAGATGCAGGTACCCGATCTTGCCCTCGAGGCGACCGCGAAGGGCTACGCCTTGCACGCCGACGCCAAGTGGCTAGCGGCGAACCCGCTGACGGAATTCAGTCTCCGGCAGGAATGCCTAGAATGGGGAAAGGTCGGGCTTACGGTCGAACTGGTCTAGGACCTTGAGCGGATTGGAGCGTCGCTCGCGCGGTCCCTTCGATTCCTTTGGCCGGGGCGGGCGCAGCTTCAGAAACCGGCCCCAGAAGCGTATCACGGCCGCGCCCCGGCCTCGCAGCGGATTCCGAAGTGCTTGGCATAGCGCCGATTCATGCGTGACAGCGAGAGGAGCATGAAGAAGTCGGCCGAATTGAAATCCGGATCCCAGGCGGGGTCGCCGCAGATTTTCGCGCCGACCCGCAGGTAGCCTTTCACCAGCGGGGGAGCCTCGACGGCAAGCGTGTCGTGCAGTTTCGCCAGCGGCAGGGGATTGCGCGGGAACACCTGGTACTCGGCCGAGGCCAGGTGATCGGCCTTCAAGCGGTTAAAGAGACTGGCCGCCTGGTGGCCACCATCACGCATGCTGATGCTCGCGCAACCGATCACGTGCTCGTACCCGTTCGAGATCATGTATTGGGCCAGACCCGCCCAGAGCTGCATGATGACCGAGCCGGTGCGAAAGTCCGGATGCACGCAGGAGCGCCCAAACTCGCACAGATTCGGTTTCAGGTGGTTGAGCCGCGTTGTGAAAAATTCCGTATCGGAGTAATAGCCAAGGCGTTTCGCGGCATGTGGAGGCAAGATTCGATAAGTTCCCACCACTTTGAGCGTCGCATTGTTGCGCACGATCAGATGGTCGCAGAATGCATCGTAGATATCTTCGTCGATCTCCGCGGTCGCGCCGCCGAGAACTGCGCCCATCTCCTCTGAAAACACTTTGTAGCGCAGATGCTGGGCTTCGCGGATCTCCTCAGGGGAGCGCGTGATGTAGACCGAAAACTGGGGCGAAGATGCTGCCAATGCGACGCGCTGATTTTGCGCTTCAGCTGGGGGAACCAAGTGATCGCGAGGTTCAAGATACATAACTACTCCTTAGCCAGAGCTTAGGTCCGATTTTATGAACATGAAGCGACACGAACGTTACGCAAATATGAACATTTGATGACTTGACGCACGGCAAGTTCCCTATATGAGATCAGGATCAATCACGGCTTTGACGAGCCAGGCCGCAGCGCCGCCACGAGTCCGTTCTTGCAGCCACCAGACGGCGGCTTTACGCACGCTCCAGGACAGCACCTTGCCCGTGACGAGTAGCGCAGCGGTCTCGCCGATCCAAGGCTGGTGTCCGACCACGACGATGATCGCGCTGCGCTCGGAGCGCAGCGGCAGGCCGAGCGCGTCCAGAACCTCCTCTGCGCTGGCGCCTGGAGCAAGTTCAGGCAAAACTGTAAAGGGCGCGCCGAGGGCCCCTGCAGTCTCGCGGGTCCTGACCGCTGGACTCGAGTAGATCCTGGGTTCGGTAGCCAGGCGTTTGTTGAGCCAGTGACCGACCTGGCTGGCCTGGGCGCGGCCCTTCGCAGTGAGCGGCCGGGCGAGATCGGGATTGCCGTCCTCGGCTTCGGCGTGCCGCCACAGGAGCAGATTCATAGCCTTCGCGCGATCTCGTAGACGAGAAGGGGGCCCGCGATCAGGATCCAGGAGAAGGCGCAAAATAACAGCGCGAGAAACACTGCGGCGCTACCAAAGTCCTTCGCCCGTCCTGAGAGCCGGTGGTGATCGAGCGAGATGCGATCGATGGCTGCCTCGACGCTGGAATTGAGGAGCTCGATGATGAGTACCAGAAGTGTCGAGCCGATCAGTGCAAGTCGCTCGAAGGCCGACAAGGGCAAGATGAAGGCGATCGGCAACAGCACCAGGGCCAGCGTGAGCTCCTGGCGAAACGCGCTCTCGACACGCCAGGCGAGGATCAGCCCGCGCAGCGAATACCTGAGCGCGTTGGCGACGCGCCGTGCACCGCCAACGCTTTTGTAGGGACTCTCTTGGTCGGCGGGCGCTTCAGGAGGACGACTGGGGATGTTCATTGCCTTGTAATGATACCGTCCCGCGGATCGGCTGCAGATACTCGAGGAACTGGCGGGAGCATGCCTCCCAGGAGAAGCGTTCCGCATGGGCGCGCGGCAGGCTCCTAGGAATCTTCAGTGCCTCGAGCGCGGCAAAGCGCAGGTCCTCGTGCAGGACACCTGCCGGAGAGTCGCCAATCACGTCCACGGGCCCCGTCACCGGGTAGGCTGCTACCGGACACCCGCAGGCCATCGCCTCGAGCAGCACCAGTCCGAAGGTGTCGGTGCGGCTTGGAAAGACGAACACCGAGGCCGCGTTATAGAGACTGGCCAGTTCCAGCTGGTTCAAGACCCCGGTGAAACGGACCTCAGGATGCTTCTTGCGCAAGGTCTCCAACAGCGGCCCCTCGCCCGCCACCCACTTGGTACCCGGCAGATCCAGATCCAGGAAGGCCTCGATGTTCTTCTCGACAGCCACCCGGCCGACGCACAGAAAGACCGGAGGGGCCGCATCGTTGGGCATCGCCGGTCCCGGTTTGAAAATGTCCAGTTCCACGCCGCGCGACCAGAGTACGACCCGCTGGGGAGCAAAGCCATAGGCCTCCAGATCCTTCTTGACCACTTGCGTCGGCACAAGCACGGCCTGCGAGCCGCCATGGAACCAGCGCAGGAAGCGGTAGGTCATGGCCAGCGGAATTCCGAAACGCGCCTGCACGTATTCCGGAAAACGCGTGTGATAGGCGGTCGTAAAAGGCATCTTGTTGCCGCGCGCATAGCCCCGCGCTGCAAGTCCCAGAGGTCCTTCGGTCGCGATGTGCAGGGCGTCGGGCGCTGCCTCGCGGATGCGCCGTGCGACCCGGCCCTTCGGAAACAGCGACAGGCGGATCTCGGGATAAGTCGGGCAGGGGATGGTCCTGAATTCCAGCGGAGAGAGGACATCGACCTGGTGGCCCATTTTTTCCAATTCGCGGCGCGTCGATTTCAGCGTGCGCACCACTCCATTGACCTGGGGATCCCAGGCGTCGGTCACGATGAGGATTTTCAAGAGCCCTCCTAGGTGGTCACAGCCGCAGTGGCGATGCTCGAATCTTCAGGGACGCCTGAAGTCTTCCACTCGATGATCTCGAGGTGGCCTGAGTGGGACTCGACCAAAGCGGTCAGGCTCTCGACCCAGTCGCCGTCGTTGCAGTAGAGAATGCCATCGATTTCGCGGATCTCGGCCTTGTGGATATGACCGCAGACCACACCGTCAAAGCCGCGCCGTTTCGCCTCCTGCACGAGCGCCTGCTCGAACGAGGTGATGAAGCTGACCGCGTTTTTTACCTTATGTTTCAGGTACTGGGAGAGCGACCAGTATTCGAAGCCCAGGCGCGTGCGGATGCGGTTGAACCAATGGTTCAAGGCGAGGATGAAGGTGTAGAGCGAATCCCCCAGGTAGGCAAGCCACTTGGCCTGAAGGATCACGCCGTCAAACAAGTCGCCGTGGGTGATGAGAAGGCGTCTGCCGTCGGCCGTCACGTGAGTGGCCTCGTAGAGCACCTCGATGCCGCCGAAGTGATGGTCGACATACTCGCGGGCGAACTCGTCGTGGTTGCCCGGAATGTAGATGACCCGCGTGCCCTTGCGCGCCTTGCGCAGCACTTTTTGGAGCACGTCGTTGTGCGACTGGCGCCAGGTCCAACCCTTCTTCAACTGCCACCCGTCGATGATGTCGCCAACCAGGTAGAGCGTGTCGGATTCAGTGCTCTTCAGGAAATCGAGGAGGAATTTCGCCTTACAGCCTGCGGTGCCCAGGTGGACATCGGAGATCCAGATTGTTCGATAATGACGTGGAGAATTCGTATCGATCGACAAGGGGACTGGAAGGGGAGCGTTCATCGAATGGCCGCAATTAGATCAGCCGCACATGACGCGTCAATGAAGCTTTGATGACGATTTGGAGTCTGGCGGGGGCGACTGGGCCGGCCACGGGCGTCCCGGGCGGGGTGGGGACGGCGCGCTCCGCAGAAAAGGGCGGGGCGAGATGCGCGGCGTAGAGCGCTACGTGGCAAGGCCCGTATCCCGTTCCGGCAAGCCGGTCGGGGACCGGGCAAAGGGCCTGCTGGAGGGCCCGAAACGCCCATGCTATACTCCGCCTCCTTTAGGCGCGTAGCTCAGCTGGTTAGAGCACCACCTTGACATGGTGGGGGTCGTTGGTTCGAGTCCAATCGCGCCTACCAATAAAATCGAGGAGTTAGGCGAATAGCCCAACTATTTTATTGCGGGGTTAGGCCGGGGTTAGGTTATTCGGCCGCAAAAACCGGATGACGGGCAACTTGCCCACGTCAGATCTCGGATCCGGAAAATACCCGAATCACCGTACTGTCCGCGAACTGTCCGTGCCGACGCGATAAGGCGCCTTGAGGCGCCGTTCGATTAAGCCGGTAACGTCCGTCTCGCGATAGCGCACGACTTCACGTAGGGAAGGTCATAGCGGCCAGTGGATCGCCAAACGGCCAGCGTATGTCCTGTGACGCCAAGGATATCGGCGACTTGTTCCGAGGTAAGCAATTTGGTGTCCACTTCGTTTTGCTCCTGAATGTTGAAATTAGTCGGGCTACGTCCCAGAGTTCATCCGAGCTTGCCTGTCGCCAACCCTAAATCCATCGGGTTTTCCATCCGCCGTGACCGGAATGCAGTAACCGCCCTTGATGCGCCAGGAAGGGCGGCCATTGCACTTTGCGAGCAGCTCGGCGACGCCGGATTCCGCAAGGCCCAGCGCAGCCATCCCCTGACTGGTGCGCAGCAGCGCCGCCAGTCGTGGATCGCTTTGCTGGCGCATCCAGTCAGCGCGTTCAACAGCGAACAGCCGCTGTTCAACTTGCCACGTCACCAGGCTGCTGACCGCGGCGAACAACAGCCCTGTGATTGCCGCGGCGAGAACCGCGCGCACCGGACTCATACGGCGCAAAAAGCGCGCGCCGATTTCTTCCGTTTGCTGCGCAGACGCCACCAGCACCGCCATGATGGGATCGTGCTCATCGATGGCGATGCCGCTGCGCTCGAAAATGACCGCGCGCAGGCGGTGCGTGTCTGTCACCATGGTAGCGCCCGCAACTGATCGAACACGTCGCGGCCGAAGGTCTTGATGCGCTGCTTCTCCATGAGCGTGTAATCCGGCGAGGCCAGCGCTTGCGAGATGGTGTGGCGCTCGGTATTGAGTTTGCGAATGTCCGCGCCGAAGATTGCGGCATTGCGCTTGAATAGCGTCACCGCGCCCGCCAGCCTGCCTGCGCTTTGCTTTACTGGCGTCGATGGGTCTCAGTGGTGATAGCAGCCTTGAGGGTTTGAAACAATCACACTTTCCTTACCTCGATTATCACCGGAAACAGATATTTCGTGGCCTGGCCTCTGTCAGGGTTTGATCCTGCGTAACGATGCTGGCTTGATGAGACCCAGCGCAATTGCCTTTCCACAGCGTATTTCTTGCAAGGCGCCTGTAGCTTTCGGTTCAGTCTCTCATAGCGCGAAGCCCACCTTTATTGCTTGTTATAGTCTGGAGCAACGGTCACCAAATGGATCGAATGTCCGGCCTGCGCCCGGTTGCACTTGCCGAGCCAGGACAGGGCGTCGCGGATCGCATCGACGGTGGCGCCGATGGGTTCGGCCTCGGTCTGCACTAGGTCGATGTCTTCCGAATAGCGCAGCGGCTGCTTGAACAGCAGCTTGTGGAGGGCGGTTCCGCCGCGGAAGGCGATCTTGCCTTTCAATGCTGGCGCATTGAACAGATCGCACAGAGCGCGGCAGATGATCAGATC
>CAJCID010000039.1 GCA_903970305.1 Rhodospirillales bacterium
CGGCCCGAGGCCGTCAGCGAGCGCCGCGATGCCCTGACCGAAAGGTTGCAGGCGATTGGCGAGCTGGCCTTTTTCCCCACCCTGATTGGCATGCGTGTCCCAGCCGCCCACCGCCATGAAAGCAAGTTGGACCCGCTCGTCGCGGCGCATCAGCGTCGCGAGGCGCGCCGCGTCGTCCGGAAAGCCGTTGGGCAATGGCGCGCCGTTGCTGGCCGCATTCATTTCCTTGCTGTCGGAACCTTCGTCAATGGAAGCCATCACCTCGCGCTGCGCCGAGCGGCCGTCCTGGTAGGCCTTGGAGAGGCGGTCATCGCCCTTGTAGAGCTGGTCAAAGGCGTTACCGACCTGGGGCCGATCGAGCACCGTCTCGCGCGTGGCCGCGCGACCCGATGCGATGTTCGCCACGCTCATCGGCCCGGCATAGATGCGCGGCAGGACCGGACCGATCGAGACCGCCCGCGTCGGGCCGCTGACCTGGCCGCCCTGGGGCAGGGCTCCGAGCAGACGATTCATCCAGCCATCCGGAGTGCCCTTTCTGCCGGGCGTTCCGGATTCCATGAAGTCCTGAGCGTCGAAGTGCGAGCGGGTCGCATCGGGCGAGCCGGCCGCATGCACGAACGCCAGTGTGCCGTTGCGCCACAAGGGCATGACCGAGGAGAGCGCCGGATTCAGGCCGAAACGACCATCAAGGTCGATCGCCCCACCCGGCTGACCGGGTCTGGCCAGCGCAATGCTCGAGCGATACTGGTAGTAGTTGTATTCGGCATAGGGCACCACGACCGACAGGCCATCGACTGCCCCGCGCTGGAAGATCACGATCAGCTTCTTCCTGGTTTCGGCAGGAGCCGTGGGGACGGCGGCAAACCCCGAACGCCCGATGGGGATCAGCACGGCACCGGCGCCCAGTGCGGAAATAAATTGTCGACGTCGCATCAGGTTCTCCTCTTCGCTAGCGCCGCATGAAGTCTGGACTACCCAACACCAGCGCGGCACGCAGCTGGGGTTCCGTGTTCGCGAGCGCACTCAAGGTCTTGCCAGAGATCGAATCGCCGAGCGTGTCGAGCAGACGATCCGCATCGAGCGGCTCCAGTTCGGCCGCGCGCAGACCGCCTGCATTGGGTATCGGCACGCCACGTTCCTCGTCGACCTTGCGCTCCAAAGGCAGCCGTCCGGCGGCCAGGGCCGTCGCGAAGGTGATGCGTCGCGTCATCGCGTCCGGATTGAGCCAGGCCTCCTCGGTGTTCTTATAGCCATCGGGAGTCTGGCAGCCATAGAGCGGCATGCCCAATTGCGTCAGCGTGGTCATCAAGGGCCGTACGTTGGAGACTGAGACACCGCTCGCCCGAACGGCTGAGACCACATATTGGTAGGGGGTCTTGAACTTGGCTCCCTCGCTTGCCGGATCGAGGAACTCCGGGCTGTGCAAGAGGGTGGTGAGCACGGCGCGAATGTCGCCATCGGTGGCCAGATAGCGCTGCGTCATGCGCTCGACGAGAGCGTTCGGTGGATTGTCGCTGACGAAATACTGCGCGAGTTCGAAGGAGATGTGATGCGCGGTCACGGGACTCGAGGCGAGGACTCCGAGCGCCCAGTCGCCCTCGGCCTGACCGCGGGGCGCCACCGTGCGGCCGAGCCACTGCTTGGTGCCCCAGTCATGCCGAGTTCCATCGAAGCGGAAGATGGATCCGAACTCGTGACCGCGTGGATCGAACGTCCAGCCGGTCAGGATCCGCGCGAGCTCAGTCACGTCCTTTTGGGTGTAGCCGCCGTCGACGCCCAGGGTGTGGAGTTCCATGAGTTCGCGCGCGTAGTTCTCGTTCAGGCCGGCGACCTTCTCCTGGCCGGCACGGGCATTGGGAGGCTGATAACCCGGTGCCGTCGAAACCCAGTTATCGAGGTAGAAGAGCATCGCCGGATGATGCGCCGTGGCCTCGAGAAGCTCGCGAAAATGTCCGAAGACGTAGGGGCGGATCGCCTCGCGCTCGTAATTCGCAACAAGCGTATGGTCAAGGCCCTTACCTTCATAGACATTGAAGTGGTTGTACCAGAACTCGACCATCACTTCCTGGAGCTGCCGCGGGCTCTCGATGGCCGCAATCAGCCGGGCCTCGGCAGCCTGCTCGGCCAAGCTGCGAAAAAGGTCGCGCCGCGCATCCTTGCCGTCGTCCTTGCCCTTGTCCTTTTCCTGGCGGGCGAGTCTTTGCGCCTCACGGAAGCGCTCGACCAGTTCACCCTCTGACATGTCGAGTGTGGACAGGGATTGGAGCCTTTGCGATAAGGCGGCGGGCAGCGCGATGCGCTCCGGAGCGAGCTGTTCGTCGATATAACGCTCGACGCCCATGTGGGCGACGCGCTCGATATCCCCGGGGCGGGCGCCAAAGGCGATGCGGTTCAGTACGTGGGCCGCCTGCTCTTCTGCCAGTCCAGGCGAGTTACCTGAGGAGGCGGCAAAGACGGGCCCGGCACAAAAGGCCACGAGGACTGCGGCCCAGCCGAGCTTGCCCCCGATCGCAATCCTTCGCTCTCGCCCGTTAGTGTTCATGTTCTGCGTTCATGTTCTGCGTTCACGTTCTGCGTTCATGTTCTGCGTCCATGTTCCCGATCCTGGCATTTCCGCCCGCGCGGCATCGCGCAAGGCAGGGACCCATATTCGCGCCAAATCGTGTAACACGCTGTAAAACAGTGTTAAAAACCGTGTGTGGAAGCGCCACGGTGAGATTCCAGGCCGGCATGATCCTAGACAAACGGCGCGGCACCTTCAAGGGAGCCGAACGCAAGTCCGAGCGCGCTGCACAGCGCGAAGACCGCCCGGCGCTCCTCGTGCAGCGCGTCGGCAGCCACCCGTGCGAAAGGGGCTTCGGCGAGGCGCAGCGTGTGCTGGCTGCGCCGGTAGGCTCGATAGGCGCGCGCCACCTCCTTGGCAAGGTGCTGGTCAATCAAGCCCGCGCGGGCGGCCCGGCCGAGGAGCGCGATGTTACCCAGGTTCAGGAGGAGTTCGGACTCCCGATGACCGTAGCCTAAGACCAGGTACTGAACGCAGAACTCGATGTCGACCATTCCGCCCGGGTCGTGCTTGAGATCGAACAGGCCGCTTCGGTTCGGGTGCGCGGCGTGCATCTTCGCGCGCATGCCAACGATGTCCGATCGCAGGGTCGCAAGATCGCGGGTCAGCGCAAGGATGCTGCGCCGTTCGGCCTCGAACGCCGCACCCAAGAGCGGATCGCCGGCGCAGTGGCGCGCGCGCGTCAAGGCCTGATGTTCCCAGACCCAGGCATTGCGTTCCTGGTAGTGCTTAAAGCCCTGCATGGTGGAGACGAGGAGTCCAGCCACGCCGTCGGGGCGCAGGCGCAGATCGACGTCGAACAGGCCTCCCGCGGTCGTGCGGCTCGTCAGCCACGTCATCAAGCGCTGCGCAAGCCGCGCAAAGCGCAGCCCCGAGCCCGCGTCGGCGGCATCGTCGGAACACAGAAAGACCAGATCCAGGTCGGACGCATAGCCCAGTTCCTTGCCGCCCAGTTTTCCATAGGCAATGATCGCAAATCCCTCGGCGGGGCCCGGCCCGCCACCGACCAAGGGCCAACAGGCCTTCAAGGTCGCCTCAAGAATGAGATCAGCCAGCGCAGACAGATCGTCGGAGAGTTCCTCCACCGAGAGTCGGCCCTCGAGATCCTGAATGAGCAGGTTAAAGGTCTCGGCGTGATGGGTCTCGCGTAGCAGGTCCATCTGGCGCTCGACGTCCTGGCCGGCGCGGGCCATCGCCGCGTCCAGTCGCTCGGCCACGACCGCAAAATCGGAGCGCCGCAGCGCGCGAGTGTCGAGCAACTCGTCAAGCAGCAAAGGATGCTGGGTCAGATAGCGCGCGGCCCACGGACTGGCCGCAAGTACCACCGCAAGTCGTTCGAAGGCGCGTGGAAACTCGCTCAGAAGCGCAAGATACGGTGCGCGCGTGGCGATCGCCTCGAGCAGATCCAAGAGACGGCCGAGCAGAACCACGGTATCGCAGGCCGGGGTGGCACGCTCGTGCGCGAGCGCCAGCGCATGCGGTATGAGGCTGTCGAGACGAAGGCGGTTGGCTTCGCTCAAGCCACGGATCTTCGGGCTCTCCCAAAGTGCCTTCAACCGTGTCGCCACCTGTTGGGGATCGCCAAATCCCAGGCCAAGGAGGCCCTCAAGCCGCTCGTTATCGCCAAGCCCCGTGTCCGGGCCGCCGCGCCAGAGGTCCGGGCGCTCGGAGACCGAGGGTGCTGGCTCACCGGGCGCGGCAAAGACCCGATCGAACTCGTGCGCGACAAAACCCTGCTCAGTGGCCAGTCGTGCGCGTAGCGCCTCAAAGCCACCCTCCGAGAACCTCTGGCACATGCGCGCCAAGCGCTCGCGGTTCTCGGCGTCGGCCGGCAGGCTATGGGTCTGCGCGTCCTCGAGGTATTGCAGGCGATGCTCGACCTCTCGCAAGAGCCGGTAAGCCGAGATCAGATGCCAGGCGATGGGTGCCTCGACGAGGCCGCGCGCCTGGAGTTCAGCCAGTGTGGCTTGGGTGGCACGACCACGCAATTCGGGGTCGCGTCCGCCCCGGATCAGCTGAAAATGCTGGGCGATGAATTCGATTTCGCGGATTCCGCCGCGGCCCAGTTTGACGTTCTCGGTCGGTTCCCGATGGCGCGCATCGCGCCGGGCGACTTCTGCGCGAATCTGATCGTGCAGGGCACGCAGCGCCTGGATTGCGCCGAAATCGAGATAACGCCGATAGACAAAGGGCACGATGACCGCCTCGAGTTGGGCGCGGCGCAGAGCCCACTGATCGTCCCACACGGGAACGTTGACAACCCGCGCCTTGATCCACGCGTAGCGCTCCCAGTTCCGACCTTGAGCGACGAAGTAGTCCTCGAGCATGGCAAGGCTCGCGACCAACGGCCCCGAATCCCCATTGGGTCGCAGGCGCATGTCGACGCGAAACACGAAGCCGTGAGCGGTGATCTCAGAGAGAACGCCAATCAGCCTGCGTGCGAGACGGGTGAAGAATTCCTGATTGGCCAGGCCCCGTCCCGGCGGCGCCCCCACCGTCTCGCCGTCTTCACCATACACAAAGACGAGATCGACGTCCGAGGACACATTGAGTTCGCCACCGCCGAGCTTGCCCATGCCGATCACCATGAAATCCTCTGGTCGGCCCGATTCGGCTCCGTGCGGCACGCCATGCGAGGCGGCGAGGTCGCCGCACAAAAACCTGAGCGCCTCGTCGATCGCCACTTCGGCGAGCGCCGTCATGGTGTCCATCACCTCGTCGAGATCGGCCCGTGCCGACAGATCCCGCTCCATCAAGGCGGCAAGCGTCTGATTGCGCAAATCGCGCAGGACCCGGCGCAGCTGCCCCTCGTCCGGGTAGGTGGGGGAGGCGCGAAGTCGGTCGAGGAGCGCAAGAATGGGCTCGCGCCCAAGTGGGTGCAGGATCAGCTCTGCAATCGTATCCGACCACTCGGGATGGGCCGACAGGGTGCGTAAGAACCAGGGCGAGGAACGTGCCGCAAGGAAATCGGTGGTCATCGCATCGGTCCGCGCCGCTTGGTCGCAAGTTTGGTTACAAGTGGGATGTGGTTTCCAAGACACCCGCAAGAGGGTTCAGCGACACCCGCAGGTTAGAATTGGCCCGACGATACCCTGATTTCCAACCCTTCTCCACCGTCCGGCCCTCCTTTTTGGCATCCCCCCCGCACGCCGTGCTCCCGCTGCAGCGCAGCCTTGATCTGGTCCGACGCATCGGTGCTTTGGTCAGCGCATCACTGGTTCTGGCGTATTTTCTATTCGCCCTGATCATCCTCGTCCTGCGCTACGGCATCCTGCCCCATATCGACCATTACCGGCCGCAGTTGGAGGAGTTCGCCTCGCACGCCCTCAAGGAGCGCGTCACGATCGCCGCCGTCAAAGCCGATTGGGAAGGTCTTAGGCCGCGCCTGACTCTGTCAGACATCGTCGTTCATGACCGCTCCGATCGCTCCGCGTTACACCTGCCTGAGGTGCAGGCGACCCTTGCCTGGGAAACCCTCACGGTCTTCTCGCCCCGCTTTCATCGGCTGGCCATCCGCGATGCGGATCTCGATATCAGGCGCGAGCCGAACGGACAACTTACCGTGGGCGGCATCCCGATCGAGCAGCATGACGAGTCCGAAGGTGAGGGGATGTTGCCGTGGGTACTGGCGCAGTCGGAGATCGCGATCACGCATGCCAGGGTGCACTGGAGCGACGGCTTGCGCGGCGCGCCACAACTCGATCTGGACAACGTCAATTTCGATCTGCTGCGCTCGGGCATCGTGCACCGGTTTGCGCTGTCCGCCGAGCCCCCTGCGGCGCTCGCGGCACCGCTTGATGTGCGCGGCTACATCGAACGTGACCTGTTTGCACGCACCAGCGCTGCCGAGCACTGGAGCGGCGCGGTCTATGCCAACTTCGCCTTCGTCGATCTCGCCGGCTGGCACGCGTACCTCGACTATCCCTTCCAGGTGACCCAAGGCGCGGGTGCACTGCGCACCTGGGTGCACTTCTCGGATAGTGCGCGGCATGGGGGACGCGTGGGGCGCCTCTTTAACGTGGTGGCTGATGTGCGGCTGACCCATCTGGAGGCCCGGACCGAAGTCGACCTGCCACCGCTGTCGCTGGCCGACGTCAATGGCCGCATCGCCCTGGAGCAAACGGCCACCGCCGACCACCTCACGCTGCACGGCTTTAGCCTGCTCGGAGGCGACGGCATGAAGCTGCCCGTGACGGAACTCGATGCCAAGCGCACCCTCGATCTGCAAGGCCAGACGCAGGAGTCCTCCCTGACGGCGAGCCACCTGGATCTGGGCACTCTCGCCCTGCTGGCGGTACGCCTGCCCTTCCCGTCCGATATCCAGTCGGTGCTGGCCCAGTTCAAACCCCGCGGCCTTCTGAGCGAGGTCCAGATGAGTTGGAAGGGACCGCTTGCCGATCCCAAGAGCTATCACTTCGGCACGAAGTTCCAGGGACTGACCATCGCTGCAGCAAACCCCAACGGAACCGAGCTTGGACGGCCGGGCTTTGAGAACCTCACCGGTGAGATCAGCGCCGACCAGACCGGGGGGGCGGTGAGTGTGCATGCCAGGGAAGCCGCCCTGACCCTGCCGGGCGTATTCGCCGAACCCCGCGTGCCCCTGGACAAGATTGAATTGATGGCCAAGTGGACGCGCTCGGGCGGGAACGTCGAGGTGCACCTGAGTACGCTCGAGTTCGAGAATCTCGACGCGGCCGGCACGGCCAGCGGCACCTACAGGCGTGGGCCAGCCAGCACCAGCAAGGGGCCTGGATCTCTCGACGTCACAGCGCGGCTCTCGCGCGCCGACGCGCGCCGGGTCGCCCGATACCTGCCCCTGTCGATGCCCGAGGATGTGCGCTCCTATGTCGAGCGGGCCATACTCGCGGGCACCTCGGATGACGTGAGCTTTCGGGTGCGCGGCGCCCTCGAGCGCTTCCCATTTCGTGTCAGCGCGCCCACGCAGGCGCAGAGCAGGACGCCCGCCACGGCGCTTGCGCACCTCGCAAACTCCGCGATCGATGCGCCCGAGGATTTTCGCATCGCAGCGAAGCTTCATGGCGTCAAGCTCGACTTCGCGCCACGTCCCCTCTCGCAAGGACCTTCAGCCGAGCCGCTCTGGCCGCCGATGGAGGATCTCGAGGCCGAGCTGGTCCTTGAGAGGACTCATCTGGAGATCACCGGAAAGAGCGCGCGCGCCTACGGATACAAGCTCGAGAAGCTCCATGCGGACATCCCGGATCTGGATGACCACAGTCAGATCCTCTCGATCCAAGGCTCGGGCCAGGGACCGCTTGCCGATCTCGTGCGCTTTGTCAACGCCAGTCCTGTCGCCGGCTGGATCGACCATCTCACGGCCACGGCACGCGCCACGGGCAGCGCGCGGCTCGAACTCACGCTGGGTCTGCCGATGGCGCACATGGATGATGCCAAGGCCCAGGGCTCGATCCAGTTCCAAAACAACGACATCAGCCTCTTCGGGTGGCTGCCCCCGCTGACTCGTACCACCGGCCAACTCAACTTTAGCGACGTGGGCATGAGCCTTACGGACGCTTCGGCCCAATTCTTAGGAGGCCCTGTCAAGCTCGAAGCATCCACGGCAGAGGACCGCTTCATCCAACTGCGCGCGGAGGGCACTCTGCAGGCCCAAGCATTGCGTCATGAGCCGACCCTGCCGGGTGTGGCGAAACTCGCCGAGCGGCTCGACGGCTCGGCCTCCTACAAGTTCACTCTCAACGCAGCACCGCATTCGGCAGACGAGCGTGCCGTTTTGGCACACGGACCCAAGCTGGTCGTCGAGTCGAGCCTCATCGGGATGTCAGTCGATCTGCCTTCTCCCCTGAAAAAGACGGCGGCCGACAGCCTGCCCGTGCGGGTCGAGTTCGATCCGAGCCGCACGCAGCGTGACGAGGTGACCGACCAGGTTCGGGCGCGCATCGGACCCCAGATCGCGCTCATCTTCGCGCGTCGCGAAAACGCCAATGGCGAGATGGATGTCGTCCATGCCGGCTACGGTATCAATCAACCGGCTGTGCTCACCGAGGCACGCGCTTATGCCAACGTCAATCTGCCCGCCCTGGACCTCGACGCCTGGCAAAGCGTGGTGGGCAGCCTGGTCGGGGTGAACCTGGGTGCGGCGCTGAACGCGCCCACGGGTGCCGAAAGTGGTCTTGTGCCCGACAGCATCTCGGCCCGGGTCCAGTCGCTGCACGTGACGGACAAGACCTTTGGCAACGTGGTCTTGAACGCCAGCCACGTCGGCCAGACCTGGCAGACCAACGTCAGTTCCGACGAGGTCTCCGGTCAGATCAGCTGGCGCCAGGGTGGGGCGGCCGATCCGAGCCAGAACCGGATCACGGCGCGCCTGACCAAGTTGCTGGTACCGCGCTCGGCGACCAAGGAGGTCACGACTTTGCTTGAAGAGGGTCCGACCAGCCTGCCGGCGCTCGATATCACGACCGACGACTTTCAGCTGCGCGAGCGCAAGCTGGGTAAGCTCGAGCTCCTCGCGTCGAACAGCACGCGTGCCGGACATCGGGAGTGGCGGCTGGAAAAGCTCAATCTGTCGAATCCAGACGGATCCTTCGAGGCCAAGGGGACCTGGGGCGCGGATACGGATAATCCGGGTAACGTCGAGCGCACCCATATGGAACTTACGGTCGGGGCAAGTGACATCGGCGGCCTCATGGATCGCCTGGGTCTGAAGGGCACCATTAAAGGCGGGACCGCCACCCTGAAGGGCAACGTGAGCTGGCGCGGCAGCCCGCTGGCGATCGACTACGACTCCCTGTCCGGGGACCTGAGTCTGAGGGCCAGTCGCGGCCAGTTCCTCAAAGCCGAGCCAGGTGTCGGCAAGCTCCTGGGCGTTTTGAGCCTGCAAAGTCTGACGCGCCGCCTGACCCTTGATTTCACCGACATGTTTGCCGGCGGTTTTGCCTTCGACTCGATCGACGCCGACGCCAAGGTCGAGGACGGCGTCGCCAGCACCCACAACTTCTCGATGCGCGGCGTCTCGGCCAATGTCTCAATCGACGGCTCGGCCGACCTCGCTCACGAGACCCAGAATCTGCACGTGCGTGTCTTGCCGCAGGTGAACCTCGGCACGGGGTCGATCGCCTATGCGCTGCTCGTCAACCCGGTGATCGGGCTCGGGACACTGGCGATCGGCGAGGTGCTGCGGGACCCGCTCTCCAAGGCCCTGGCATTCGAATACAATGTATCCGGACCCTGGGATGACCCGGCCATTGTGCGGGTTGAGCGGACCGGGACATTCCCGGGCACGCCTCTGTCGCCCGGCAGTCCTGCCGTTGTGCCGGCCGTACCCGAAGAGGTGCCGCCGGCCCAACCGCTCCCCGCCGGCAAACCCGCAACTTCAGGATAATTCATGCCCGATCCGCAGACCGCGCAGTCCAGTCCGACTCCCGTCACGGTCGCAGCGGTGCAGATGGTGGCGACCCCCCTCGTCGAGGAGAATCTCGCGTCGGCCGAGCGCCTGATTACCCTGGCGGCCGAAAAGGGTGCCCAGCTGGTCTGTCTGCCTGAGTATTTCTGCCTGATGGGCCGGCGCGATACGGACAAGGTGGCAGCACGCGAAGCACCCGGAGACGGACCCATCCAGGCCTTCCTCGCCCGCATCGCGCGCGAGCACCGGATTTGGCTCATCGGCGGGACGGTTCCCCTTGCCACCGACTCCTTGGAGCGGGTCTGGAATGCCACGTTGGCCTACGATCCGGCGGGAGTCCAGGTCGCCCGGTACGACAAGATCCATCTCTTTAGCTTCAGCCGGGGCACGGATTCCTTCGAGGAAGCACGCACGATCCAGGCCGGCA
>CAJCID010000040.1 GCA_903970305.1 Rhodospirillales bacterium
TGGGCACCTGATCACGGTGACGGGCATTGCCAAAGGGGTGGGTATGCTCCAGCCCCAGATGGCAACCATGCTGGCCTACATCGCCACTGATGCTGCGCTCGCACCGGACCTATTGCGTCGCCTCGTCAAGGAGGTCGCCGATGTGTCGTTCAATCGTGTGACGGTCGACGGGGATACCTCGACCAACGATTCCTTCATTCTGATGGCAACCGGTCAGGCCAAGCTGGCCGAGATCCGCTCCGAGAGCGATCCAAACTATCCTGAACTTCTTGAGGCGGTCAACGCGGTCGCAAAGGAACTCGCCCAGGCCATCGCGCGCGATGGCGAAGGGGCGACCAAGTTCATCACCATCGAAGCCCGCGCGGCGCGTGATGTGGCGGAAGCGGTGCGCGTGGCCAAGAGCATCGCGCATTCTCCCCTGGTCAAGACGGCGCTTTTCGCATCGGATCCGAATCTTGGACGATTGCTGATGGCCATCGGCAATGCCGGGATCGCCGATCTGGAACCCCACAAGGTCGCAGTGCGCCTGGCCGACGTCGAGGTCATCGCACAGGGCCGGCGTGCACCCGGGTATCGGGAGGAAGACGGTGCGCGTGTCATGCAGCCCTCGGAGATTGTCATCCAAGTCGACCTGGGTCGCGGCGACGCCCACGCGACCGTGTGGACCTGTGATTTCTCATACGAGTATGTGAAGATTAATGCCGAATACAGGACGTAAGGGGCCGGGTAATGTGCCGGGTAAGGGGCCGGGTAAGGGTAAGGGGCCCGTCTCCGATCCGCCGGCAGGGCCTGGGCTCGAGGCCCTTCTGGAGCGGGCGGACGCCCTGCTACGCAGGCTCGAGGGTGTCCTGCCGGAGCCCATCCCACCGACGGACTGGGAAGGTGCGCACGCTTTTCGGTGGCGTAAGCGCCAAGGGCGCGGCTACCTCCAGGCCATCTACCGGATCGCGGCCATCCGTCTCACGGAGTTGAAGAACATCGACCGCCAGAAGCAGGCGATCGAGCAGAACACGCGACAGTTCATGGCCGGCAAGCCCGCCAACAACGTGCTCTTGACGGGCGCTCGCGGAACCGGCAAATCTTCGCTGATCAAGGCCTGCCTGAACCAGTTCGCCAAGAGGGGCTTGCGCCTGGTCGAGGTCGATAAGTCCGACCTCGTCGATCTGCCCGACATCGTCGAGCTCCTCGGTCCGCGCCGTGAGCGATTTATCGTCTTCTGCGACGATCTGTCGTTCGAGGAAGGCGAAAGCGGCTACAAGGCCCTCAAGGTGGCCCTGGACGGCTCGATTGCAGAGACTTCGGAGAACATTCTGATCTATGCGACAAGCAATCGCCGGCACCTCTTGTCCGAGCATATGCGGGACAACCTGAGCTATCAGCATCGGGACGATGGCGAGATCCACCCAGGGGAGGTCGTCGAGGAAAAGATCTCGCTGTCGGAGCGCTTCGGGCTTTGGGTGAGCTTCTACCCGTTCAAGCAGGACGAGTATCTGACTATTGTGGCCCAGTGGCTTGGACACTTCGGATGCGACGCCAAAGCAGTCGCCACAGCTCACGATGAGGCGCTGCGTTGGGCTCTTGAGCGCGGCTCCCGATCAGGGCGCGTGGCCTGGCAATTCGCGCGCGACTGGGCCGGTCGGCATCCCAGCGCGGCCCGATGACTACCGCAGACGAGCCTCCTGCAAAGACCGGCACTCAATGCGCACCCGTGGAGGTGGCCGTGGGTGTTGTGATCCGCTCCGATGGTCGTTTTCTCCTCGCGCAACGACCTGCCGGCAAACCCATGACCGGTTATTGGGAGTTTCCCGGCGGCAAGCTTGAGCCCCACGAGAGCGTCATCGAGGCGTTGCATCGCGAGTTCCAGGAGGAGCTTGGCATCCAGATCGAGAAGGCCCACCCCTGGGCCGTACGCGAATTCGCCTATCCGCACGCGAGGGTACGCTTGCATTTCTGGAGGGTCGTGGCATGGCAGGGGGAGCCCCAGTCTCTGGAGGGCCAGGCCCTGCGCTGGGAGAGCCTCGACAATCTGGCGGTCGAGCCATGGTTACCTGGGGCATTACCCCTAAAACGCTGGCTCGCCTTACCGACGATCTATGCGATCTCGCAGGCGACCGAACTCGGTATTGAGCGCTTTTTGGAGCGCCTCGATGCGCGAGCCCGGCGCGGCGAGATTGGCCTAGTCCAACTGCGCGAGAAGGAGTTAGCTGCCCCTGAGTTCGCGAGGCTCTTTGGACAGGTGATAAGACGCGCCTACCAGTATGGTTTCAAACTTCTCGTCAACAGTGCCCATCCCGAATCCTACTGGACCGAGGCCCACGGGGTGCACTTGACCAGCGCCGCGTTGCACAGTCGATCGCAACGGCCCGACGTCCAATGGTGCGCGGCCTCCTGTCACACTGGAGCCGATTTGATCAAGGCCTCGGCAATCGGTGCGGACTGCGCGGTTCTCGGCCCGGTCGGTGCGACGGCCTCGCACCCCGATGCGCGCCCAATGGGTTGGGAGGCATTTGAGAACCTGTGCCGTCACACGCCTTTGCCGGTGTATGCATTGGGGGGCATGACCCGCGCCGATCTGGAGCGCGCGCAGCGGGTAGGGGCTCAAGGAGTCGCCCTGCGGCGGGCAATCTGGGCGTTTGGACCAGAAGCGAGTTGCATCGAACGATGATCCCATGGCCTGTCAGGCGGTCGCAGTCAGGCCACCCGAGCCCGGCGAAGGAGCAGAGTGCCAAGGGCGATCTGGAGCGAACCGCGGTCCGAGACCGTCCCGGGCTAGCCTCGGTGCCGCGAGGCCAGCTGCACGAGGTCGGTCCGTACGCGGCGAATCACTTCGTCCCAATCCCCAGGACTCGCCTGCCGATAGAGCTTTACCGTAGGGTACCAGGGGCTATCGGTGCGCTCCAGGAGCCAGCGCCAGCACGTATCGAAGCGATTCAGGATCCAGACCGGTTTGCCCAAGGCTCCCGCGAGGTGGGCGATCGCGGTGTCGACAGTGATGACCAGGTCTAGATTCTCGATCAATCCGGCGGTGACTGAGAAATCGCTCAAGAGCGGCGTGAAGTCTACGAGCCGCGGACCGTTCCACGAGCGAGACTGCGCGGCAGCCAGCTCAGACACGGCCGGCTCGCCCTTTTGCAGACTATAGAATTCAGCGTCGATGTTCGCGAGCGGCGCGAGCTTCTCCAAAGGAATATTCCTGCGCTCGTTCACGTCCCGTAGTTCCGGCTGGTGAGGCCGCGAACCTCCTGACCAGACGAGCCCAACCCGGAACTTGGAGTGCTGACCCAGTTTCTCCTTCCAGAAGAGTTTTTCGGCATCGCCACAGTGCAGGTAGGGTATCTGGCCGGGTATCGTGGCCAGGCGGGTTCCGAAGGCGGCCGGCAGACTCATGAGGGAGCAAGAAAAGTCGACAGCAGGAAGCTCTTCCCCGAGGGTCACGAGCTGGGTTACGCCCTCGAGGTTTGCGAGCAGTGTGGCCAGCTGGGCGGGAACCTCAAGGATCACGCGCGCCCCCATCGCAGCAACCAGCGGCACATATCGGCAGAACTGAAGGATGTCCCCCAACCCCTGCTCTCCTTGCAGCAGGATGGTCTTGCCGGGCAAGGGCTCTTCGCCCAGCCAATAGGGCTCGCTCAATCTGCCCCTGAGGTCATGCAGGTAGAGATGGGGATTGCGCCAGCGCCATTCAAAGGCCGACCAGCCTCTCTCAAAGTCTCCGCCGAGCAGTAACGCCAAGGCGCGGTTCCACTGAACCTCGGCGAGCCCAGGATTCAGGGCTAGGGCACGATCGAAGCTGTCCACGGCGGCCTGCGGTCGCTGCATCGAGTAAAGTACGAGGCCCCGATTCGCGTGGGCGTCCACCGACTCGGGATCAAGCGAGATCGCTCGCTCGAAACTCGCGATGGCTTCCTCGAATCTCCCAAGCTGGCGCAGAACATTTCCTCGATAGCAGTGCGCTTGCGCGAGATCCGGCTTGATCGAGAGGGCCCGATCATACGATGCCAGGCCGGCGTCAAGCCGCTGCAGCTTTTGCAGTACAAGTCCACGAGCACACCAGGCTTCGGCGAAATCGGCGCGCAGTTCGATCGTCCTGTCGTAGCTTTCCAGCGCCGCCTCAAGCCGCTCGAGTTCCTGCAGCACGTTGCCCCGATTGAAGTGGGCGAGGGGATAAGCCGGAGTGAGCCGGATGGCCTGATCGAAGTCCTGCAAGGCGGCCTCGGGCTGGCCGAGCCGCTGCAACACCAAGCCGCGATTCAAGTGGCCGCGGGCATACTGGGGTTTTAGGGAAAGCGCGGCATCGATGCTTGCCAGGGCGGCATCTAGTTGTCCCATTTCCTGAAGCACTACACCGCGATTGCAGTAGGCCTCGGCATAGTCGGGCCGATTTGCAATCGCTCGATCATAACTTGCGACCGCTGCCTCCAGGGATCTCAGTTCCCTGAGCGCGTTGGCGCGGTTGAAGTGGGCGATCGCAAGCTCGGGGTGTAACACCAGAGCCCTGTCGTAACTCGCGAGGGCCGCAAGAGGGAGTCCTTGCATGGCAAGAATATTGGCAAGATCCACGTGATAGAGGGGTTCCTCTGGCTGAAGCGTGACCGCGCGCTCGATCAATTCGACGGCCAGTGCTGCCTGATTGGATTGGGCGGCGATCGTGCCCAGAAGATGCAGAGCGCGGCAGTTCTCGGGAGCTTGTTGAAGGACCTCTTGGCATACCAGGGCCGCCTGGGGCAGTTGGCCCCTCTCTTGCAAGTAGATCGCCTGCGCGATGCGCGCCTGCACGTCCGACGGGGATCGGGAAGATGGGCTCATCGACCGTGCAGCAGTAGCGATAGGGGGAGTCGTTCGAACTCTGCGGTCCGAAGAGGCGGATGAAGGGGTCTGGGCATCGGGACTGCCGAGAAGGACATGCAAATACCCAGGCAAGCTCAAGGGACTCCATCAGCGGAAATCTGACCGGAAAGCGAGCTTAGCTCGTGAATATTGCAGTTTGAGGCGTCCGACCCCATTTTCTGGCGGCGATATTCGGTGCCGGCTCACCCTGCGAAGGGAGCAAAGGGAGGGGGGTGCCTCAGGTCTCGCCGCCGAGGAGACGCGCGCCATTCAAGGCCGTGGAATCGCCGCGGGACCTAATGCGGCGGCTGGTCCTGACCCTCAAGCGGGTCGGGCGGAGTCTCGGCAGGGATCGCGTATTGCTCCGAGGACCATGCGCCCAGGTCGATGTTCTTACAGCGTTCACTGCAAAATGGGCGAAAGGGGTTCTCGGGGCGCCATTCTACGGGTGAGGCGCAGGTCGGACACTTCACGGTGGCAGGCATGGGGCGATGGGAGCCAGAGTTTGGTTGAGATCGATTGCAAGTCCCGATCGGATTGGGGCGGTCCCTCCAATACGGGTCCGATCGAGAAGAGCGTCATTCCAGAGGCGCAAGCTCCGGTCGATCGGACAGGGTTTAGAGGTTACAGAGGACCAGATCGAAAGGAACATCGGAATCATAAGGACGGGGACGCAGATCGCCGCCGTCCTGGGTCGTAAAACGCACCCAGATCATATACCGGTTGGCGCTGATTTCCGGGATCGCCCCGAGATCCTCGTCAAGGACCACGCGCAGCATGTGATACGACTTGCCGCCCAACATCTGCTGGAAGCTTCCCTGGGCGGCGACAATATGGGTTTCCTGTCCGGACTGCCGCAAGAGATTCAATACGATGCGCAGGCAATCCCTGAGCGGATTCAGAGGGCCGACCCAGGATTCAAGGTCCCGCAGGCGAGACGCCGCCGGACGATGCAGCCACGCGTGGTAGGAAGGCAGATCAAATTCGCAGGTTCCCCCGGGGATGATGCTGCGGCTGCGAATACTGGTCAGCCATTCGTGATCGCGCAAATGCTGGCCGGTCTTGCCTGTGACGTTGGCAAGCGAGGACGTCGCCGTCTCGATCTCCCGTACGACCTTCTCGAGGGCTTCCTCCTTGACCGCAGGGTTGTTTCGAAACGAAGTCAGCGTCTGACGCTGGCGCTCCAGTTCCTGCAGCAAGTCGGACTTGAGATCGGCGCGACCCGCTACATCGAGTACCTCAAAGAGCGTGGTCAGCGCCGTATGGTGGCACTGGGGCTCTTCACGTCCCAGGAAAAAATCCAACCGGTCAAACAGATCCTCCAGCCGCAGGAGGGTGCGGATGCGTTCGGTGAACGGGTATTCGTAAAGAATCAATCTGTCTTCTCGGCGATGACCTGTGTCTTGACGCGTGCTGGATGCCACGCAAGGCAGGCTAGTATGTCGCGGATTTTGAAGCAAGCGCGCATGAATTACAAACTGCCGTCTTCTGCCGCAAGCAGATAGCGATGATGCAAGGCGGCAATGTTCGCCTCGAGCGCCTCGATTCCACCGGAATTGTCGATGACATCATCGGCAAGCTCTAAGCGCTTGGCTCGATTCACCTGCCGCGCCATGATGGCGAGCACATCCTCGCGGGCGAGCCCACTACGCTGCATGACGCGCTCGATCTGTTGCTCCTCGGGACAATCTACGACGAGGGCTCTATTGATTCTCTCGCGCCACGACGGCGACTCGAACAGCAAGGGGATGACGAGCAGGACGTAGGGCGAATGGCTCCGGGCGAGGGCGAGTGCGCTCGCTTCGCGGATCATCGGGTGCAGGATGCCTTCGAGCACGTGCCTTGCGGCATCGTCCTGGAAGGCGAGTTGGCGCATGCGGCTACGATCCAGAGAACCTTCGGCTGTGATGTAGTGGTCCCCAAAGGCCGCACGCAAGGCCGGGATCGCCGCACCGCCCGGGGCCGAGAGCCGGTGGGCGAGTTCATCGGCATCGACGATGTCCACGGCGTGCGCGGCGAACAGTCGGGCGACGGTGCTCTTGCCCGAGCCGATCCCCCCGGTCAGACCGACGCGATACGGATTCCTAGTGGACACCAGGTAGTGCGAGCGCAACCAAGCTCGGTCCGAAGAAGAGCATGATGACCCCCGCCGGCGCGAGGTAGACCCCGAAGGGAAGGCGCGTCAGGGCTGTGGCGCGGCGCATCAGGATCAGTGTAATTCCAACGACGGAGCCCACGCCCGCCGCCAGGACGACAATGGGCAAGAGCCCAGTCCAGCCGAACCACGCGCCCAGCGCCGCGAGAAGCTTATAGTCGCCAGCCCCCATGCCCTCCATGCCACGCAGCACCCGAAAGCCCGTGCCGATGATCCAGAATGCCGCATAGCCGACCGCTGCACCGACGACGCTCGCCTCGAGTGTTACGAAGCCCTTGCCGCTGGCCGAGAAGAGGAGTCCGATCCACATCAATGAGAGGGTCAGCGCGTCTGGCAGGAGCATCGTATCGGCGTCAATCAAGGTCATGGCGACCAAGAGACTGATAAGAACCAGACTGGCTGCCCCCTGAGCAGTGGCGCCAAACTGGAGCGCGGCAAGCCCGAAGAGCAGGCCGACCGCCCCTTCGACGAGGGGGTAGCGCATCGAGATGCGGCATCTGCAGGCGCGGCAACGACCTGCGAGCATGAGCCAACTGACAATCGGGATGTTCTCCAGAGCGGAGATCGCATGACCACAGCTCGGGCAACGCGAGCGGGGCTTGGAGAGGCTTAGGACCGGCAGTTTCTGGACCAACTCGCCCAGTGGCTTTAGGGCCGCCGAGAGCGAACTGAGCAGCGTTTCGGGCAGCTGCAGCTCGGCGGCAATTTCCGGCTCGAGGAGGATCTCGGTTGCATCGGATGCCCACTGGCGCCGCATGATTCGTGGCAGCCGATAGACCACCACGTTCAGAAAGCTTCCGATCAGAAGCCCAAGGATGCCTGCGAGGATCGCAACGAGTCCCGGCTCTCCTGCCAGTAGGCTCATCGCCATCCCTGGCGCGCGCCGCGCCAACCCTGCCGCCTCATCAGACGACGGAACCGAGCTTGAAGATAGGCAGGTACATCGAGACGACCAGACCCCCGACGAGAGTACCAAGGACGACCATGATCATCGGTTCCATCAA
>CAJCID010000041.1 GCA_903970305.1 Rhodospirillales bacterium
ACCTGAGGAGCTTTCTCAACGCAGCGAAGATCGACAACGTCCTGTTCGTCTGCACCGTCAATGCTGCCAGAAGCATTCTGGCGGAAGTGGAACTTAATGCGCTTGGTAAGGGCAGGTTTCACGGATACTCGGCTGGCAACCATCCCGCGGGTCAGATCAATCCGCTAACCCTCGTAATATCGCTGATGAATCGATGCACCGGGCATAGGGCAGGAGGGAACTTTCTTGCTCAGGGAACCCGTGTTGGAGCGAAATGTGGGTAAATCGAGGACCAAGGGAGCTGCGCTGCGACCAGAAGAATGGCAAACACCCCGGCATAGAAGGCGGCGGAACGAAGGACGGTGATGCCCGTTGAGTAGCTCACCATATGCACAACCCTGGCTACAAGAAACAGCGTTGCCCCTGCCACCGTGCCCCGGTTTGAGACCCCAAGGGTTTGGGCTGCGACGATGATGGCTGAGAATGGGACGAGGTTTGCGACGGCATTTGTATGGGCCCGCCCGAGCCGCGCGGCCAGGCCGCTGGCCACCGGGTAGTTCTCGCGATTTCCGCGAACAACCGCTCCGCCGAAGGCGCGGATATGGACAAAAATTTCAATGATGGAGATCAACTGGGTGAACAGTGCGGCGATGGCCAGAATCAGGAGCTCGAAACCGGGCGGGGCGCCGCGCTGATCGAGCGGAGCAAGGCCCACCCACGCCCACGCCGGGGCGACGATCAGGGTCGCGATCGAGGCAACGGCGAGCGCTCCGGCGTCCAGCACCGGGAACCGTCTTTGGCGCCGCGATATTGGACTCGCGTCTAACTGCGTCTTCATGGCTTGGCCGGTTGGGGCATGTCGCGCTCGCGGCTAGCGGACAGGCGTGTCAGGAAGGCGAGCCAAAACGCGACGGCCCCGGCCCAGATAATGAATGCTGCCCCGTGTCTCAGCACTGCGGGGTCGTTTCCATACACTTCGGGAAAGAACCAGAAAAAGGTTCCATCCAAGGTCGTAGCGGCAGCGAGGGTGATCGCCACGGCATTGACGATCTCGTGCTTGGGGAGCTTGGCAAGTTTCAAATGAAGCCAGTTGATGAGAATCGTCGCCGGGATCACCGCGAGGTAGGTCACGATGCCTGTTACACCGTCGAATGCTCCATGAGGCCCTCGAAAGCGGATGGTGGTCCATGCCAGCGCCCAGAGAACCAGCGCATATGGAAGGAGAATTGCCAAGCGGCCGGGCGTGAACGCAAGGCCATCGTCACTTGCGGAGCGCGTCATACGGATGCCTTCACTGCAAGATGTGAGGGACGTTGATCGCTCGCGGAACGGATGCTTCGGGCGTATAGCACTCGGGCTGCCAGTGCCAACAAGCCAGGAGACCCGGCAAGAGCCGTCAGCAATACGTAAGGCCAAGCGCGAAAGCGGTACTGTTGTGATTGGACCTTGGCGAAGTAGATTCCTACGACGAGCGCGTTGAATAGATCAAGGCCGATCTGGGCTCCCCAGAGGCTGTGCGTGTGTTCGTCAACGAACCCGAACGGCTGCCCGGTCGCTACCATCGTCCAGATGGTGAACAGAAAAAAGGCGACCGCGAGGAACGCGGGCAATACCCAACTGATTTTCATGGTGGATCCCCTTTGCTGATGGTGCGGAAACTATATCGATCGGATAGGGGAAAAACCATGACCTCGAAGGTCATGCCAGGAACGCAGCGAGCGTGCTAGATTCCGGGGCATGATCGCTCCCAAAAGCCCGGGCGCCCTGCTCCGCTCGCTACGCGTGGCCCGCCGATTGAGCCAGGAAGAACTGGCCCATCGGGCTGCAATCTCCCCTCGCCATCTCTCGTGCCTCGAAACCGGTCGCGCTTACCCCTCACACGCCATGCTGCTTGTCCTGGGGTCGGCCTTGAATTTGCCGCTACGATCTCGGAATATCCTCATGATCGCGGCCGGCTTCGCGCCGATCTACGAGGACTTGTCGTGGGATGACCCGGCCATGGAGCGTGTGACGCAGGCCATCGAGCACATTCTTACGCATCAAGAGCCGCACCCAGCGATGGTCCTGGATCGTTTCCACAATGTGCTCAAGTTCAACAAGGGGGCAGCGGCTCTGTTTGCTTGGACGGGTGTGCGCTTCCCGACTGGCGCTGCACCCAACGCCGTGCGCGCGATTTTTGATCAATCCTACGGTCTTCGTGACTGCATCGTCGGTTTCGACGGACTCGCGCGCGAAACGCTCGCCCGTCTGAGAACTGAAGCAGACGTGGATCCAGGCTTGCGGGACTTTGTGGCGGAGATGGAGAGCCTTTGTGGCAAGTCACGAAGGTTGGACGAGGGCGGCGCCAACAATCCAGTTGCGCTTCCCATCCACTTCAAACGAGGCACGACCGACCTCCGATATTTCCTGACCATCACGACACTTGGCACGCCACTTGACGTGACGGCGCAGGAACTGAGGATAGAAAGTTATTTCCCGATAGACGCCGAAACCGAAGCATTCGGGGAACGAGCGGCGTTAGAAGCGCGCTGAATCTGTTCGCGGGGCGCACGCCGGAACCACAGTTGCAAAACGCGGGAACACTGACTAGCAGGAAGAGCAGAGTGCCAGTAGACTGAAGAAGCGGCCGACTAGAGCTTGCTTTCAAGACGTATCTCCTCGAGGGCTTCAGTCCAACATGTGCCGAACTTCAGCTAAGCGAGGCGGATGCGAATGAAGCGGCTGGTACTTTTTCTTTCACTGTTAGTGTTCGCTGCGACTTGCGGATGTGAGATTGCGTATGTCGCAGTAAGGAATGAAAATCCCGATCCTGTGCATGTTTTCTTATCCAGCAACGTAGGTCCTCCAGCGGACCTGACCTTATTGCCAAAACAAGTGATCGTCTACACAGCGCCCGAGACATTCTTGACGAACATCACCGTTCAATTTCCAAACGGAGAATGGAAATCATACTCTGAGAGCGAGTTGAGGAAATTGCTGATTGATGTGCAATACCAGGGCGGTGATCAGCGCGTCCGCTGGAATATTTTGCAAGACCGTATCGTGCCAGAGGTTGGTGCAGGCGGGTTTGGTTTTTCGTCCGGAAAATAAGCTGCAAGGCCCGAGAGAATTATCGCGTCCCGAGAGGAGTGGAACAGGCTATCGTAACGAAGTGTTAGCGATGCAAACAATGAAATACTCACTTCGACATCCAGGCGAACGATGCACGAGGATATTTTTTGGCGTCGAGGTAAGGCTCCAGAGTCATGGGGGCCGCAGCCCGGGATGTGAATACGTCGTCGAGCATTAGCTAGACACGAAACCGCGAGTCCTTTGCGTTTCGATCGTAACCCATTGATTTAAATGGCGTCCCCAGGGGGATTCGAACCCCCGTACTCACCGTGAAAGGGTGATGTCCTAGGCCTCTAGACGATGGGGACAGTAAACTGTCGAAGTTGATCCGCCTCGTGCGGGCAACTACAGCCTAAATTGTTTGGTGGAGGTAAGCGGGATCGAACCGCTGACCTCTTGCATGCCATGCAAGCGCTCTCCCAGCTGAGCTATACCCCCCAACAAAGAAGCGGGATTATAGCCAAAACCCCGGACTATTGTAAATGAGAGACTCCGACCATGAGAGTTCTGGCCGTTGCGCCGAACCTACTTCAACACACTTCGAACCCTGGCGAGAACCGTCTGCCGACCCAGGACTTCGAGAACCGAGTCGAGCGAGGGCGTTTGCGTGGTGCTCAATACTGTGACCCTCAGCGGTACAGCAAGCTGGGGCATTTTTAGGCTAAATTCCGCTAATACTTCTTTGATAAGGGCGCCGATTGCGGCGCGCTCCCACTGGACTGATTCTGCCCTCGCAGCGAACTGGGCGAGCGCGGGTCTTACGCTGTCCGTCACATGCTCCGCAACCAGGGTCGCATCAAGGTGGTAGGGTCGATAGAAGAGTAAGGCCGCCTCGGCCAGTTGGGCCAAGGTGTCAGCCCGGTCCTTGAGCAGAGCCAGTACGCCTGCCAAGGGAGGCCCTCCGAGCGACCCGCCTAACGCCACGATGCGAGGCCCCACCAGCTCGGCCAGCCGCGCGTTACTCGTCTGCTTGATGTAGTGGTTGTCCAGCCACGCAAGCTTCTTGGGGTCCCATTGAGCCGGCGAATGCGAGATGTGGCGCGCATCGAACCAGGAGACGAGTTCCTCCCTTGAGAAGATCTCGGCATCACCATGACTCCATCCGAGTCGCGCCAGGTAATTGATCATCGCCTCCGGAAGGTAACCTTCTTCCTTGTACTGCATCACGCTCACCGCGCCATGACGCTTGGACAGCTTGACTCCATCTGGACCGAGGATCATCGGCACATGACCGTAGAGCGGAAGCTCGGCTCCCAGGGCTCGCAAGATGTTGATCTGCCGCGGCGTGTTATTGACATGGTCATCGCCGCGGATCACGTGAGTGATTCCCATGTCCCAGTCATCCACGCAGACGCAGAAGTTATAGGTGGGAGTACCGTCTGGTCGGGCGATGATGAGATCGTCGAGTTCATGATTGGAGATCGAAATCGGGCCTTTGATGATGTCATCCCACTGAACATCGCCTTCAAGGGGATTCCTGAAGCGCACCACAGGCTTCACATCTGCAGGTGGATTCGAAAGGATTTTGCCGTGCTCAGGACGCCAGCGACCGTCGTAGCGGGGCTTCTCTCCGCGTGCGCGCTGTTCTGTCCTGAGCGCATCGAGCTCAGCCGGAGTCGTGTAGCACAGATAGGCACGCCCATCGACCAACATCTGATCCACTACCTGCCGATACCGATCCATGCGCTGCATCTGGTAGTAGGGTCCTTCGTCGTACTCAAGATCAAGCCATCGCATACCCTCGAGAATCGCCTCTACAGCAGCCGGCGTGGATCGCTCCACATCAGTGTCTTCAATCCTCAGGATGAATGTGCCCCCGAAGCGCCGCGCATAAGCCCATGAGAACAACGCGGTCCGGGCACCCCCGAGGTGCAGGTAACCCGTGGGCGACGGGGCAAACCGGGTGCGAACGGGTCGGGCCATGTGTGTGGAGTGAGCGAGCCATGCGCTGGGCCGCATCCGATCTGCGGCAATGCACTGGACTCTTCAAGAAGAAAGAGACAGAGAGCGATTATAGGGCAAGTCAGAAAGGCCCTGAGTCGTGGCCATATTGCGCGATCGTGAAGGCCCAGTGCAGAATCGGCATTTGGAGGCTCATTCAGGAGAGGCCGTGAAAGTCGGACGACTCGGCGAGTATATGATCAGCGCGCGCGCCATTCCGCAGGGGACGCGCTGGGCAGGCATCTTTCGGATCACCCGTCCCAACCAGGACTGGACCGTTACGTTGCCGTTCCAGGAGGAGGAGCATCTGGAGTTGACCTACGGGAGCCGCCAGGCCGCAATTGACGCGGCCTTTGCACACGCCGAAGACCTGATCCGCAATCGGGAGCGGACTGGCAAGGTCTAGCTCGGTGGTCGACTCGCCCTGCTAGGCGGTCCAATCGAGGATCACTTTGCCGCTCTGACCAGAGAGCATCGTCTCAAAGGCCCCCTGGAAATCCGAGATCGCAAAGTGATGGGTGATGACAGGGCTGAGATCGAGACCGCTCTGCAACATGGCCACCATCTTGTACCAGGTCTCGAACATCTCGCGCCCATAGATGCCGCGGATCTCCAACCCCTTGAATATCACGTGATTCCAGTCGATCGCCGTGTTCGAGGGAGGGATGCCCAGCAGAGCGACCTTGCCACCGTGATTCATCAGTTCGAGCATTGAAGTAAAAGCACTCGGGATACCGGACATCTCCAGGCCGACATCGAATCCTTCGGTCATATGCAACTCGGCCATGACCTCGGGGAGATGCTCGCGCAGTACATTGACCGTCCGATTAGCCCCCATCTGCGCAGCCAGTTGAAGTCGAAACTCGTTGACGTCGGTGATCACCACGTTACGCGCGCCCACATGACGCGCGATTGCCGCGGCCATAATGCCGATGGGGCCCGCACCCGTGATGAGGACGTCCTCGCCAACCAGGTTGTAGGTCAAAGCGGTGTGTGTCGCATTGCCGAACGGGTCGAAGATGGCCGCGAGGTCGTCCGAGATATCGTCCGGTATCTTGAACGCATTAAATGCGGGTATCGCGAGCAGATCAGCGAAAGCACCGGCCCGGTTCACACCGACTCCCACCGTGTTGCGGCATAGATGCCGACGCCCGGCGCGACAATTGCGGCACGACCCGCATGTGATGTGACCCTCCCCGGAAACTCGGTCTCCTAGCCGAAAGCCCCGGACTGCCTCTCCCAGGGCGACGACCTCCCCCACGTATTCATGACCGACGTGCATCGGAACAGGGATGGTCTTCTGGGCCCATTCGTCCCAGTTCCAGATGTGGATATCTGTGCCGCAGATCGCGGTCTTCCTGATCCGAATCAGAACGTCATTGGTACCGACTTCTGGAGGGGCCACGTCCGTCAGAGACAGCCCGGGGGCCCGTTCGAGTTTTGCGAGAGCTTTCATGAAGGGCTATCCAGAGGTCGTGTGGGGGGCGGCGGGCAGCACACCGAGAGCGGCACCAACCCGGGCGAATGCAGCGACCGCCTGATCGATTTCTGCTCTCGTGTGGGCGGCGCTCATCTGCGTCCGGATGCGCGCCTTGCCCTTGGG
Organism: Rhodospirillales bacterium; assembly: GCA_903970305.1. GTDB lineage: Bacteria > Pseudomonadota > Gammaproteobacteria > Burkholderiales > Burkholderiaceae_D > BOG-994. The sequence goes on from CAJCID010000041.1 coordinate 6,635, forward strand.
GACCACGGGGTAGGAGAACGCGACAACGTAGACCCCCTCCTGGAGAAGGCGGCTCGCCATCTCCCCGGCAAGCCGGGCATCACCGATCAGAACTGGAATGATCGGGTGATGTCCTGCAACCAGATCGAATCCAAGGTCCGCCATCTTGGTACGGAACGTCTGTCCGTTGTCCCGAACTCTCGAGCGCAGGGCCTGCCCCTCTTCGCTGTCGAGAAGCTTCAGTACTTCCAATGTCGCCGCGGCGATGCTCGGGGCGAGAGTGTTGGAGAACAGGTAGGGGCGTGAGCGCTGGCGCAGCATCTCAATCACCTCACGGCGCGCGGCGACATAGCCACCGGAGGCACCACCAAGTGCCTTGCCCAAGGTCCCGGTAATGAGATCGATCCGTCCCATAACGCCACAGTGTTCCGGGGTCCCGCGCCCGGTCTCGCCAATGAAGCCGATCGCATGCGAATCGTCCACCATGACGAGCGCGCCGTAGCGCTCGGCAAGCGCACAAATCGATCCGAGATCGGCGATGATGCCATCCATCGAGAACACACCGTCGGTGGCGACCAGCGTGAAGCGGCTCTGGCTCGCTTGGGCTTCGCGTAGCCGCATCTCGAGGTCCGCCATGTCGTTGTTACGATAGCGCAGACGTTTGGCCTTGCAAAGGCGGATGCCGTCTATGATGCTCGCGTGATTCAGCTCGTCGCTGATGATTGTGTCTTCCTCACCAAACAGGGTTTCGAACAGACCCCCATTCGCGTCGAAGCAGCTGGAATACAGAATCGTATCCTCGACTCCGAGAAAGCGGCTCAGTTCCGACTCCAGTTCCTTGTGGATCGACTGGGTGCCGCAGATAAAGCGCACCGAGGCCATCCCAAATCCATCGTCCGCGAGTCCGCGCGCCGCCGCCTCGATGAGCCGCGCATCATTGGCCAGTCCAAGATAGTTATTCGCGCAGAAGTTCAGGAATTTCTGGCCGTTTTCCAGCCGAATCTCGGCTCCCTGAGGGCTGTCAATTATCCTCTCGGTCTTGTAGAAACCGTCAGCGCGAATCGTATCGAGGGAATCGCGCAGGTAGGGGTAAAAGCGCTCACGCACGGCAAGGCCTGACAGGAGTAAGTAAGCGCATCAGATAGGGCCTGGAAGGCCAAGGGTGCGAATCAAGGGTGCGAATCAAGGGTGCGATTGTGAGCTTCCTTCGATCCCAAATCAACCGCGTCAGACTTGCCCGGCCTGGGCCGGGTTCGATGCGGTCCGGATGGAGTCTGCCCTCAAGACTGTCGATTCAGACGCTGCGGCCCGCCCGTGCGGCGCGCCTTTCGCGGATCTTCAGTTCGAGCTCCAGCCGCGCCTTTTGGAAGACAGCTTCACTGGAGGCCGATCCGACGGGCGGTGGTATCACGCGCCAGAAGATACCATCCATATTGACTCCGTCGCCAAATTCGGCACGGATCTCTCGCATCATCGCCTCACTCACCGCGTTGCCGTGGTCGAGCATCACATTGGTCGCGGTGGCGACCTCGGAATCGAGGGAGATCAGCAGAAAGGTCTTCGATGTCGAGCGCAACGACTCGACGCTTGCCGTAATTCCATAACTGGCCAGACGGTCGAAGACAAACCGGGATAACGAGCGCCGCGGCGCGAGCGAAGGATCGCTCTCGACAGGCGCAAAGATCGTACTGCGCGTCAAGTTTCCGTTCATGGCGTAGGTAGGGCGGAAGGAACTTCGGTCGGACACGACAAACCGATGGTGCACCTACCATACGATACTTCCGTGACGGATTCAACAAAGAACCGCGCTGCCGCACGAGCCATTTGGATAGGGCCCGTTCGGTGCCATTTCAGGAGCCCGCCCGAACCCCATTCGGCGTGGGCTCGCCCCCGCTTTCGATCGCCTCAAAGGCCTATTGCTTGGGCGCCGTCATCGCCTCGCGTTGCTGCTGCGCCAGTTGCTTGTAGTCGTAGGTGGGATAGAACTCTGTCCGGAACGCTCCCCAAGCGGTGTTTTCCAGAGCCACGTTGACCTCGCGCAATTTATCGGCCGGTACGCGCAGCGTGACCACCTGACCGATTCCCATCATCACATACCATGACACCACCTCTACTCCGGCGGGTGGAAACTTCTCAAAGTAGCCATTGCGCTGGAGTTCCTGATTGATCTCCCCAAGCGTCTTGGACTGGTCGTGACGTAAGAAGACCGTCAGCAGCACCGTCCCTGCGGTTGCTGCTGGAGCGGGCCCCGCGACACTAGGCTTGGGCGTGGGGGGATCGGTTTGGGCGAAGACGGCTCCCGATCCCAATAACAGGGCCACCAAGCCCGACCTGAGAACAGAGAAGACTGGTTTCATTGCTGCGTTCCTTATCAAAAAGGTTTGAGAAAACAAAGGGATGACAAATTCTGTCGAGGACGCGCCGACACGCGCAGAGGCAGATCACTGACGGCCCGCCTAGCGCGGCGGCCTCTTGTCTTGGGACCCATAAGCCGGGCAGTATCCAGACATCAGCAAAGACAAGATAGGAAATTCATGAACTGGTCTCAGTACGGCCCGGCGGTACTGGCCGCATTCTTGGGCGCAACCCTGACCGACGCCATCTTCGCAGGATTATTCATCGGGCGTATCAAGCGCTCGCATAGCGAGGTGTGGCGTCCATGGGTCCTGAGCCACATTTTTCTGGAATTTGCGTTATCTCGAATCTGGACCGCCCTGACCTGCTCGGTGTTTCTCTTCTTTTGCGGCTTTTTTGGGCTCACATCGCTCCAGCCTGCGGTCATGCTGGCCATCGGCAGCTGGCTGTCCATCGCCCTGCCCTTGATTGCACAGGCGGCCGTGGTGCTCAGGCTTCCCTTTGGCGCGATCTTCGGTGGACTCGCTGCTTGGCTCGCCAAACTCCTCATCTGTGCAGGCGCGGCATACTATTTCCTTTGAGCATGTAGTCCAGCCGATGATGTCCTGCCCGGATCATCCCATTTTCGACACTACGCATGATCTTTCGCCAGCTCTTCGATCCCCAGTCCTCGACCTTTAGCTACCTATTGGGTGACGAATCGAGCCGGGAGGCCGTCCTGATCGATCCGGTCCTCGAGCAGGTTCGACGGGATTTCGCAGTCATCGAGGACCTGGGCCTGCGGCTCCTATGGAGCTTGGACACTCATGTGCATGCCGATCATGTCACCGGTGCGCGCGCCCTCCAGAAACGGGCGGGGAGCCAGATCGCTATCAGCAGGGCCAGCGGCGCACAGGGTGCCGATCGCTATCTGGAGCCGGAGGAGCGGGTCACCTTCGGCACGCGCTACCTGAGAGCACTTGCGACCCCGGGACATACCCGAGGTTGCTTGAGCTTTGTCCTTGATGATCTGAGCAGGGTCTTCACCGGGGACAGCCTTTTGATTCGCAGTTGCGGACGCACCGACTTTCAGGAAGGCAGCGCGGTCCTCCTGTACAAGTCCGTGCATCAGAGCCTGTTTTGCCTGCCCGACAGTTGCCTCGTCTATCCTGGTCATGACTATAGGGGACTGTGCACCTCGAGCATCGGCGAGGAGAAGCGCTTTAATCCAAGGCTCGGTGGGGCCAGGAGCGTCGCAGACTTCACGGGATCGATGGAGCACCTCGGACTGCCCCATCCGAAGAAAATCGACGTCGCGGTACCCGCCAATCTCCACTGTGGCGCGCTCGGAACCGAAGGACCCGCGACGGCAGATCCCCAGTGGGCGCCACTGTCTTTCTCTTCGGCCGGCATTTGGGAGATCGACCCGCGCTGGCTCGAGGAAAACGCCGCGAGCGTTCAGATTGTCGATGTCAGGGAACCCCACGAGTGGCACGGGCCGCTCGGACATATCTGCCATGCCATTGCGATTCCCCTGGGACAGCTCAAGGAGCGTGCGGCCGAGCTAGCCCCCGATCGACCGATCGTCACGGTCTGTCGGGCGGGGGGGCGCTCGGCGCAGGCTACGGTCATTCTCGGACACATCGGGCGAGGCGACTGCGCGAGTCTTGCAGGCGGGATGCTGCGCTGGTGCGCTGAAGGCCTCGCGACGGAAGACGCCAGGAACGATCCCTAGTCTCGCCCGCAGACCAAACCGGGGACCCTCTCTGGAAGTCCTCCGGCGGACCTCATTTGTCCGCTTTAAGACAATCGCTCATGAAGGCCTTGCGCTCGTCACCGGTCTTGCCGGTGGCGTCCTTGTTGCACTGCTTCATGCGCTCTTGGGGGGTCAGGGGCTTGGGTGGTTCGGCGGGCTTGGCCGAAAGGCACTGCTTCATGAACGCCTTACGATCGTCCCCCTTCTTATCACCGGCCTGCTGATTGCAATCGGTCATCTTCGACTGCTGGGCGTTATCCGCCGCCCAGGCGGTCGTGAAACCACAACCGAGCACCATTGCCAATGCGCCTAGCGCGAGCTTCATCATTTCTCTCCCCAGTTAGACCAGCGGACGATTCGTCGTGATGCGCTACGAGCAAGCCTTGCCGTGATCGGCGTGCGCACCCTTCGCCTTGGCGTCAGCCTCGGACATGTAAGCCCCCTCCTTTGTGGTGCCGTAGTACTTCGTGCCTTGGCAATGATAGACGTTCGACTTGGTATTGACCCAAACCAAACCAGGTCCGCCGCCAGCAGCCGGCGTCTTGGCCGCCGTGGTGCTTGCTGCCGCGGTCGCTGCAGCAGGCGCGGCAGCAGCGGTCGCCTTGGGCGCTGGGGCGGGCGCCGGTGCTGCGGCTGGTGCAGGAGCGGCAGCGGGAGCCGCAGCAGGAGCCGCCGCCGGAGTGGTGGCCGCGGCGGCTGTCGGCGCGGCATACCATTCCTTGACGCCACCGTGTTTGTTGCAAGCACCCTTCTTCGTGGGGCTACTCGAGTAGGTTCCATCCTTGCAGGCCCCTGTGGAGCCTGCCGGGGGAGTGCTCGGAGCGGGAGTTTGTGCAATGCTCCCGAGGGGCGCGGCCAGCGCTGCGGCTAACGCCAGGGGGGCCCAATAGGACTGATTCAACTTCATCGTGTTCTCTCCTGAGTATCAAGCGTTGTTGCTGTTGTTGGAAGCCAAACGGTGCTAAGTAGGCTTTAGGGCGCAGTTCTTGTCAAGTCACCGATCAGCGCCGAGATTTTACGCTGTCCTGTTCGGTACCGATCTGCCTCGGTCCACTTTTTTCACAAATGGCCCCTCGATGCCAAATGACTCTGCGCGTGGACCGTCGCGGGGCGCTTTGACCCGGATCGAAGCTGCGATCGCAAAAGGTTGCCGTGGGTCTGTCGATCATCTGCCTAGGGATTGCGCGCCGAGATGGAGACCACGCTCGGATCCAGGCGCGGCGAGCCCTTCTTCTCGGCCTCGGCACGATGGACGAGCTCCTGCACTCGCGCATTCACCGGTGCTGCAAGTCCCACCTTGCGCGCGGCCTCGACGACCGCCCCTTGTAGGTAATCGATCTCGGTGACGCGCCCGCGCTCGAGGTCCTCCCACATTGATGAGCGGGCCAAGGGATCAATACGCAGCTGCCGCCGCGCGACGCGCCGAAACAGCCAATTGGGCAGCCGCATCAGCACCGGCAGAAGTCTGGGGGCCACCGGACCCACACGCCCGGCGGTGATTCCGGATTGATCGAGCACCTTTAGGGCCTCGGCCACGCAGTCGGCGAGAATCCGCCGCCAGCGGAGATCCGCCAGTTGCTCGGCCAGCGGGAGTCCAGAGAGCGCATTAAGGGCATTGTTCAGATTGATGAGCAGCTTTCCCCAAGCCACTGCCTGCATGTCGGGGTGTTCGTTGACAGCAACGCCGGCCGTGCGCAATAGGGCCGCCATCTCGGGAGCGCTCTCGTCGATCGCCAATTCCCCGCCCGTGGCGCGATGGAATGCGCCCGACCCGAGATGGACGACATTAAAGGGCACCATGCCTGCCACGACCCTCTGATGGGTCAGCACGGACTTGAGTATGGCGACATTACCCACCCCGTTTTGGAAGGACACGACCCAGACGCCTGGACGAGCGTGCTCGGCGATCGCGCTCGCGATCTCCTGCGTGGCTCCGCTTTTCACCGTGACGAGGATCACATCGGCCTCGCCGACCGCGGCCGGCTCGCTGACGCAGCGGACAGAACCTGGGGCCAGTTGGATCTTTCCTCCGTCTCGATCGGTCAAGGTCAGGCCAAATTGGGTGAGTTCGGTCTGCATCCGCGGGCGGCCCCAGAACGTCACGGAAAAGCCGGCGGCCCGCAAGAGGCCACCAAGATAGCAGCCAATCGTTCCGGCACCGGCGATTACGATTTGAGGATGATTCACAGGGCTCCCGAATAGACCTTCTCTGGGGTTCGCCAAACGCCAAACGCTGGAGTCTACGACTACTTTGCCCCTGCGGGAATCCACCATGGCCATCGAGACCGAGCGGCATGCCGCTGTCAAAGGGAAGCACTGCGCGGCTGCAGATGGGACAAACGAGTTTGGTACACTGTCTTACGGGGCCAAACTCGAACTTCCGCTCAGAACTTTGCTCTTGCGAAAGTCGAAGAGTAAGAGACGCAGTCTCACATGAATGCACCGAAGCAGTCGGCCAATGTTACGGGGTATCTCGCGGCACTTGGCATGGCCTTTTGCTGGGCCGGCTTTAATATCGTCTCCCGCATGGCAGGAAGAAGTGTTCTGTCGCCATTTGACATGATGGCCATCCGTTTCAGCGTCTCGGGGCTCATCGCACTGCCCTTCTTTCTGCGCCGCGATGCACCTCTTGCGCCGGCCAGACTCATGACCCTGGCAGTCTTCGGGGGCTTGGGCTATACCTTCTTCGCCTATTCTGGGTTCGCCTTCGCACCCGCAGCCGATGCCGGAATCGTGGTCAACGGCGGCATGCCGCTCATCACGGCTTTGGTCTCTGCGGTGATGCTCGGGTATCGACCTGGTCCACGAGCCTTATTAGCACTGGGTCTGACCGGGCTTGGTCTCATCCTGATCGGCACCAACAGCCTCTTTCCCGGGTCGGTTCACTTCAAGCATCGATGGATCGGCGACCTCTCGTTTCTGGGCGCGGCGACGTCCTGGGCGCTCTATGGCATCTGTCTGCGTCAATGGCGCGTGCGCCCCTTGGATGCGACACTCGGTGTGGTTTCGGTGTCCATGCTGGTCTACCTGCCGACGTATCTCTTGTTTCTACCCAAGGCAATCGATCAGGTCCCCGCCGCATTCGTCGCACTTCAGTGCCTCTATCAGGGCATCATCGCGGGACTCCTGGCGAGCGTCCTGTTCACGACTGCGAATCTCACCATCGGGCCGATCAAGACCTCGCTGGTCCTGACGGTCGTTCCGGCCCTCTCTGCTCTAGTGGGCATTCCGCTACTGGGCGAGCCCCTTCAGGTGCCTGCCGTCTGCGGCCTGGTTGCGGTCTCAATTGGTGCCCTACTCGGAGCCTGGCAACCCCGTGAGAAGCCTGGGGCTTCGGACCTTTTGGACGCCCAGGCTGCGTCGTCTTTCAGACAGCCCTAATCGGATCGACTCCATCGCCTCGCGTTTGGTCAGTCTCGCTATTCGGTATCGTCGATCGGAAAGACCTTGGCCAACTGCAGCAAATCGCGCTGCAGTTCTGCATTGAAGACGATTCGGTCGGGCTGATCGACTCCGCAGGTCAGATCGCGCAAGAGATCGATCCCCTCATGCGTACCCCAAAGGGAATTGATCCGCAGATCCAACTCCTGGTTGAGCGCCAGCGGGGACTGGGGCGTCTTACGGGCCAATGGCTCCTGCCAAGGCACCATGGGGCGTTTGTAACGTCGCTCGAAGTTCTCCGCAAGCGCGTCATAGACCGGCTTCTTGTCGGCCATCCGGTAGAGGTCAAAGAGCATCAGCCAGATCATCGTCGGCGAAAGGTCATCGCGCAGCACGTACTCGCGCAAAAGAGCGATGGCCTTGGTGGGATCGCCAGATCGTTGCATCTCCTTCGCACGATCGACCACGGATGCGAACTGGGTCAGGCGAAACTGCACCGAGGCGTGTTCGGCAGGAGTGGGATCGATTGGCGTGAGATCCAGTCCCGAGGTATTGCGCAGATCGATCATCCGCGGTGACGCGGCCGCGATCTCCTTGGGCCCCTTGTCCTCGGTCTTGGTCAGGTTCAGCGCCGGAAGTTCAAAGTCGAGCGGGTTCATCGCATCGACGACCGAATCGCGTAGATCGCTGACGGCTTCGGTCTTACTCAGGTCGATGTCCAGAATAGCCTCGAGCGGTCTTTGATCTTTCTTGCCTGCCTCGGGCTTGGGCGCAGGCGGAGTCTCCCGACTCGCATCCTGTGAACCCGGGTTACTCCGTTGCAATCCCACCGTCGAGATGCCGAGCAGACTTTCGATGGCCTCATCGGGATGACTCTCTTCGGGGGCTTGAGCCAGCAGGGGCGCGATCGGTGGCGCAGGCGGCGCCGGTGGGGCTATCGGTGCCGGCGCGCTGGCAGCGCTCTGGGCGAGCGCGCGCGCACGCGCGAGGGCTTCGGCTTCGGCACTCGTGGGGAAGCGGCTCGGTGCAGGCGGAGCGGGTCGAGGAGATGACGCAGGGGACGAGGCTGGGGCGGACGGACTCGTCGGGGGACTGACGGGCGGACGCACGAGTGCCGCTGCGCCACCAAACGGGTCGGAGGCCAACATTTCTGTTGCTTCGATCCCATCGGTACCGGTGAACTCGGGTTCATCCAGAGCTTCTTCGCGAGGGCTAAATTCGCGCCGGCCAGGTCGTGTCTCCGGCGAGATCGTTCCCATTTGAGTCTGCTCGAACCAAGGTCGCGCGGCACTCTTGCGCTGCAGAACTCGATAGCTCCAGGCAAACCAGGCCGCGATCAGCAAGGCTAGGAGAGCCAATGCGCCCATGAGCCAGGTATAGATCGACTTGGGGGCCTTGCTCTCTAGTTCGCGGTTGCGCTCGCTGACTGTGCGCATCTGTTCGCGTAGCGCCTCGACCTGAGTCGATAACAACTGCAACTGCTTCTCCAGAGCCTGCTCGCGCGCCGCTGCGTCGCTACCCGGTGAAGCCGAGGCCCCAGCTGCTGCGGCACCAGCCCCGGCATTGCCGGTTCCAGGGAGGTTCGACGTGGACGCCAAAGGCGCGTCCGGCTCATTGGCCTTGGCGGGAGTCGCTGCTGCGCGCGGTTCGGGTGCCGTGACGCGCAGCGCATCACCCCGTCCGGTGGAGCCGGCAGTATTGGCCTGGCCCGCGGGGTTGGGCTTGGCGTTCACCGCAGCCGCAGTGGACGGTGTCGGCCGGGTCGCACTGCGCACGGGGGGAGCTGCGGCGGATGGTGTTGGCTGGGATGTCGCGCTCGGAGTCGGCGATGCGGAGGTATTGGGCGCGGCTGCTCGCGCAGTCGGCGCCTGTCTCGGACGCGAGGGCGCACGCGGTACTGCGGGTCTGGTTTCTACAGCCGACACCCCTCCCGTCGTCGTTTCCGCCTCGGCCACTGCAGGAACCAGTGGCGCCGGGTCGAGCAGCAGCACGTATTCCCGGCTGATGGCTCCCGCGCACCCGGCCGTGACGATTAACTCAAGGGCCGGATCGTTAATCGGCTGCAGGGTCGTCAACTCAATGAACAATCCGCGATCGGTCGTCACGACCTGCGAGCGGATCGAAGGGGGCACGGGCAGGTCGTCTCCATGAGGCTTGACCACCACACAGCCGACTTCTTCCATGCTCGCCGCCGAGACGGCAATACGCATACGCAAGGGCTCGCCCAGAGCCGAACGCATCTGCAGCGGACCTAAGCCCAGCGCCTGGGCCGAAAGCCCCCAGCTCAACAGCCCAAGCCCGAGCAAACAGGCGCAGATATTGCAAATACCATGATTGAGGGAAGAGGGGTCGAACCACGCCGCGGAGACCTTGGCCGACCCGCCCCCTGACGCCCGAAGCTGTCTATTCAATGGGATTCTGACTTCTCTTTCCACCCGCACGCCCCCCTTGTGGATTGGACGGATCCCTAGGTCTTATCCCTAGGTTTCCTCGGATTGTGCCTAATTCCGCGAGTCTTGGACAGCGACCAGTTCACATCTGGGGGACAACCCGTCCTAAATGAAGCGGAAATCGTAACGCCGCGTTGGGTTCGCGTCACATTGCATATAATCACAGGCTTATCTTGACAAGGCCCGTGGCGCCGGGCGTCCAGCCCGGGTAGCCCCAGGCAGCCGCGCTCCCCGATGAAATCTAAGGCTGAATTCGTACCGAGGGAGGTAGCATAGTGCATTGCGCCAGCCGGCCGCACGAGGATCCCGATGGTGCATCCATTAACTTTTCCCCTACCGGCAAGCCCGGCAAAAGCCTGAGGCTGGATTAGAACTCGACGGGTCCTAAGAGCGCCCGGGTACCCAAGCCCGTAGCGCTGTCCGATTCAAGCTTGTCCGATTCAGCTTGTCCAAGTCACGCCCAACGGACCCACGTACTGCCGAACTCTCAATGCCATTCCCCGGCGAAGCCTGCGCCCAAAGCGCAAGAAAGCTGACACCCCTCTTCTCTCAGCGCAAGGCTGGTGGCCGTTCCAGGCCATACCGGGTGCTCCCGAAGTCCGGCCCGTACAGCTGCAACGTTCCATTCTCCACGAGGTGCGATATCCTACGCAGTCTCTCGCAGACGCGAAATGATGCCGCTGTAAAGCGGCGGGGTAGCGGCAAAGCGCGTCTCGCACAGCACAGCCTTGTCGGTGCGGCACAGTTCGAGCGCCTCGGCGAGAGGCAGGGGTGGTGAAATGGCATAGCCCTGGAGAGCCTCGACGCCGGCACCCAGTGCAGCGCGTCCGATAGCATCATCGGATACATATTCAGCTACTGTACCGATTCCCATGAGACGGGCGAGCCGAACGATGCCCGTTACGATCTCCAGATCGATCGGGCTTTCCGCGAGATTGCGAATGAAGCTGCCATCGATCTTGATGTAGTCGACGGCGAAGCGCTTCAGATAGTCGAACGTGGCGAGCCCGGTGCCAAAGTCGTCAAGCGCCACAAGGTACCCCGCTCCCCGAAGGCTCTCAACGAGAGTCAGCGCCAGATCGAAATTCAGGATCGCTTGGCTCTCAGTCACTTCGAAGGCAAACGAATTCGCGGCGAGCCCGGCGCTCGTGCGACAGTGTTCGATCCATTCGAACAGGGTCGGTGCCGACAGG
>CAJCID010000042.1 GCA_903970305.1 Rhodospirillales bacterium
GCCAACGGCTCGGGCTGGCTTGCAGCCCAACGCATCGGCGAAAACCAAGGCGACAAGGCAACGAACAAGACGCAAAGTAACAGTGCCGGCCAGAGCAGACTGACCTGACGCCGGTAGCTGAGCCATCCAGCCCAGGCGACGAGGACGGCGCTCAGAAGCCCCTCAAGAATCCAGGACCAAGTGCCCAGCGAGCCCCACAGGCCCATCCCGAGATGGGTTCCCGAATAGGGGAAGAGGGCGAGATCGTGATTATGGACCGGAAGATCCGCAAGCAGATGGGAGAGTACGGCGAGACCCGCGACGAGTGCTGTCGACGCCTCGCGCATGAACAGGGCCGCCCAGAACAACGATAGGACGACTGCCATCAGCACAGAATGATCCCAGTCGACGAACGTGAGATCGAAGAACAGATACGGACCGCTGCGCAGATCCGGTGTGACATGATCCGCACCGAGCATGATGAGGAGTCCATCGACAAAGTCCATGAATCCAACACCCAGGATGATGGGCAGGCTGGGCACTTTCGGCTTGACGCCCTTGATGGCAAGGCCAATGGCAAAGTGTCCGACGTACATCGCTCCCCCTGAACCCGAAAAGCCGCTCCTTGCCGCGTAGCCGAGCTTGCGACTCAAAGCAGAAGGGTCCCGGCAACCGGGTACCGCACCACACAGAGAAGCCACGAGCAGTTACTGTAGCGCAACGGGTGACGTTCAACTCATGGAGTGGCGCGCAGGCCTCTTCTCCCGGCACGCGATAAGGCAATTGAGTCGAGGAGAAGCCGCTTTGACCGCCGTTCAGATTCAGGGAACGTCGCACTAGACCCGATCGGAGGACGCGCGCAGCGCAGACGAAAGGATCTCCTCGAGCCGGCACACGGTGTGCCATCTCCTGCCGCGCACGCCGGAACTACCTTCTCGATCGAAGCAACAGGCGAATCTCGTCGGCAAAGCTGAGCACATTGATCGGCTTGGAAAGATACCCATCGCATCCGCCGGCAAGCATTTTCTCCTCGTCCCCCACCATCGCGTAGGCCGTGAAGGCGATAATGAGGATATCTCGCGTCAACGGGTTCGCCTTGAGGCGCCCGGTCAGCTCGAGCCCGTCTACACCGGGCATTTGGATGTCCATCAGCACCAGATCAGGCCGGAACTCGGCGATCTTTGCGATGGCATCGGTGGCATCGCAGGCGCCCTCGATGATGAACTCCGATCCGGAGAGTACCGCCAAGACCAACTCGATGTTCTGTCGCGTGTCGTCCACCACCAGGATACGTTCTCGGGTCATCAGAGTTTCTCCCCGGCCTCTTGGGCCCTATCGGTCCGATGTTGCCTGCGTAGCGCATCCAAAACGGCAGGTAGACGGCCTCCGCCCTTATCGATGATCGCGCGCGCACTCTGCGCGAGTCGATCGTATTCCTCGGCGGTCAGGATCATGCTGGTCCAAATGAACACCGCCGTGTCGCGCCACCGGGGAAGACGTGCGAGTTCGCCGAGAAATCCGAATCCGTCAAGCCCGGGCATCATCAGGTCGAGCACGATGGCGTCCGGCCGGCATTCGTCGATCTGGAGCAAGGCTTCCCATCCACTCTCAAACACGATCGCGTCGATCCCTATGCTGGTTAGGGTCGTGCGCATGAGCTCCCGAGCCTGAGCATCGTCATCGACGACCATGACATTGGGGCGACCCGGCTCGGGTAGTTGGAACGGGGCCATCGCCGATACGATCTCGTCGCTTCGGATGGGTTTGCACAGGATATTCGAGATAGCAAATCGAGCGATGCCCCCAGCTGCGTCAGACATCGATACACTAACCACCTGGGAGGCATGGCCTGCGCCAAGCGATCGAATGTTTTCCAGGAGCGTGAGGCCCGACTGGTCCGGCAGGCGCAGCTCCAAGGTGAGATTTTGGTAGAGCCTGTGACGAAGCAGTCTGAGTGCTTCGGCTGCCGTGGGCGCCTCGTCCACATCAAAGCCATCCTCGGAAAGAGCCTTCACGAATCTCGCCCGTTCGCGATTTCCGGCCTCAATCATCAAGACGCGCCCGTTCCGCGCTGCGTGGCCGGTCGTACCGGACTCCGCTAGGCGAGCCGCGTCGCTGCCGTGGATTCGATTCAGAATCGCGTAAAAGACGCTGCCGCGTCCGACTGTGCTGCGCACGCCCACCTCTCCTCCTTGGGCCTCGACCAGCCTGCGGGTCAGCGCCAGTCCCAGGCCGCTACCCGGATGCCGCTTCGTATAGCCGGCATCTAGTTGCTGGAACTGGACGAACAGCCGGGTCAGGTCAGCGGGGGCGATTCCAATACCCGAGTCCTCGACCTCCAGTATGAAGTGATCGGTACCGTATGGGCTGGCACGGACCTCGACATGGCCGCCGTGGGAGGTAAATTTGATCGCGTTCGACAGATAGTTATAGAGGATCTGCTTGAGGCGCGCCGCGTCGAGGACGATCGGCGTAATGGAGGGATCGATTTGTGCGTCCAAGAGGATCTGCTTGGAGGCGATGGCATTCTGGAGGATACCTTGGACCTCCCGAAGGACCGTGGCCAAGTCGATCCGTTCGGGAAAGAACTCGAGTTTTCCGGACTCGACCTTCGATAGATCCAATACATCGTTGATTAACTGCAAGAGGTGCCGACCACTGGTGCCGATATACCCTAGGAACTCGTGGCCTTTGGGAGAATCGGGGGCGACTATACCCTTGTAGAGCAGGTCTCCGAAGCCGATGATGGCCGTCAGGGGCGTTCTCAGTTCATGGGACATATTGGCCAGGAACTGGCTCTTCATCCGACTCGCGGCCTGGATCTGCTCGTTTTCCGCCTCGAGTACCTGAGCCTTCAGGCGGGCCGCCTCGGCTTCGCGCTGCTCGGTCACATCCATGACGATGCCGACCATCCGTTGGGGCGCATTTTCTCGACTCGACACGATGCCGTTGAGCGCGATCCAGTGGAGGGTCCGGTCTGGCCAGATGATCTTGCACTCCAGTCGCCATTCTCCGGTCTTCTCGAGGGATGCGCCGAATCTCTGGCGAACCCATTCGCGTTCGTCGGGGTGAACGTGTCGATAGAACGTGTCCAAAGTCCACTCGGGCTGCAACGACGGGTAACCAAAACACACGTCATGTTGGAGCGAGCGCTCTATGGTCCCACTGGTGAGATCGAGTTCCCAGTCGCCGATATGGGCCGATTCAAGGGTGAAGCGCAGCCGCGCCTCGCTTTCGCGCAGCGCTCGTTCTGCCTCGCGCTGCCGGGTCACGTCGCGGACGATCTTGGATGCGCCGACGATGCGTTCCTCCCTGTCGCGAATCGGTGAGATCGCCAGAGAAACCTGAATCAGGCGACCATCCTTGGTCTGCCTGACCGTGTCGAACGCCGGAATCGTCTCACCGCGGGCGAGATTGGTCAGAATGCGCATTTCTTCCGACTCGCGGTCTGCAGGAATCAGCATCTGGACGCGTTGCCCGATGGCCTCTTCTGCCGTATAGCCGAACATCACCTCCGCTGCCCGGTTCCAGCTCGTGATTCTGCCGTCCAAGAGCTTCCCGATGATTGCGTCGTTGGAAGACTCGACGATCGCTGCCAACCGGCTGGACTCGAGTTCGGCCCGCACAATCGGACTCATGTCTCGAAACACGATGACCAGACCCACGACGGCCCCATCTTGGGCGCGCGTCACGTCGGCCTTCACCTCGATGGCGGTGTGTCTGCCACCCCGGGAGATCAGAATCGCGTGATGGGCTTCTTCGACACTCCAGCCCTCCCTGACGAGCAGGTCGATAGGATTGAGCAGGGTGTAAGAATCGGGCCGGTCCTGCCTGACGAAGACCTCCGACAGGCTCTTCCCTTGGGCGCTGGCTTCGTTCCAACCAGTGAGCACTTCGGCCACGCCATTCATGTGGACGACTAGACCCTGAGAGTTCGTCGCGATCAGTCCCGCGCCGATACTCGCCAAGGTGACAGCAAGGCTCTGCTGAGCCCCTTGGATCTGTTCTTCGGTGCTTTGGCGTTTGCTGATCTCGCTGCGTAGGGACTCGATCGCCGAGCGAAGCTGAACCATGGAGGGAGTCTTCAGGGCCTTCGGTATCATGGGCCAGACGGCAATGGCGGTCACCATCGAGAGTCCGGCCGTGATGACCTTGATCAGCGCCTCGAGCCCATAGTCAGGCACCCAGACGGTCCAGATCTCCATCAGGTGGCTGACGCCGCAAGCGAAGATGAACGCACTAAAGAGTTGCGCCGGGGTGTACAGCGCAGGGTCCCTGCGGCGTTTGACGAAGTCGATGATTGCAAGCGGCAGCGAGAAGTAGGCCAAGGCGATCGCCCCATCGGCCGCGACCATCATCCAAAGTATTTCCGGGGAACCCGCCAGACAGTATTGGTGGGGCAGGAGCCCATTTCGCCCCAAGAGAGAGACAAGAGTATCCATGCTTACTCCTTCTGCTTCGAGGTTCTCTGCCTTAGGCTTGAGGCGGCTAAAGGGCGATGGGTCGAACGCGAAGAGGTCGAGGTATCCATTTTGCCCTTTCTTGCTGAGGGCTTAGGCTTCGCTCAAGGTGGATTGGAACGGAGGTCCTTGATCGCCATGGAGATTCAGTGTGCGCCTACGTGCGTAAACCGTCCAACCCTTTCGCACCTTACGCAACTTACGCACCCTTACGCACCCTTACGCACTCTTTGGCTCCCGGACCACGAACCACTGGATCAGGTCGATCGCGGCTACCGCGAAGCGGGACAGAATCGGCTTGTCTGGATCGGCACAGAGTGGATCTCGGCTTCCCCGTACGCAGCCTCGACGACGGGTAGCGCCCGGTTGACGTCCTTGCCGTCCAGTCAGCGTTCCCGCC
>CAJCID010000043.1 GCA_903970305.1 Rhodospirillales bacterium
AGGTCACACCGGCAGCCTTGAGCGCGGCGCGTTCGGCGTCTTCGATCCCAAGACTCGCCAGCACTTCGTCTGTGTGTTCGCCCAATTCAGGCCCGAGCCAGCGGGTGCGGCCAGGAGTTTCGGAGAGTTTCGGAACGATTCCGGGGAGCGTTAGCATCTGCCCGTCTTTCAGCCGGTGGCTCTCGAACATGGCGCGCGCAAGAAACTGGGGGTCGACGCGCATGTCGGCTACGCTGTAGATGCGGCTGGCCGGCACGTCGGCACCCGAGAGGACCGCCAAGGCTTGATCGGCGCTGCGCTCGCCGGCCCAGGCGCCGATGGCTGCGTCGATCTCGGCGGCGCGCGCGACGCGTCCGTCATTGCGCGCAAGGCTCGGATCGCTGGCCAGATCGATTCGTCCGATGGCCGTCATCAGGCGCTTGAAGATCGCGTCGCCATTGCCTGCGATCACCAGGCTCTGACCGTCGGCGCAGTTATACGTGTTGGAGGGGACGATACCGGGCAGTGCGCCTCCCGTACGCTCGCGCACGATGCCATAGAGATCGTATTCGGGAACCATCGACTCCATCATGTTGAAGACGGCCTCGTAGAGTGCCACATCGACCATCTGACCCCGGCCCTTGCCGCGGCCCCCGGTCTGGTCGCGGTGGTGCAGCGCCGCCAACGCGCCGATGACGCCATGCAGGGCCGCAAGCGAGTCGCCGATCGAGATACCGATGCGCACCGGCGGCCGATCAGGATGGCCCGAGACATAGCGGATCCCGCCCATCGACTCGGCGATCGCGCCAAAGCCCGGCTGGTCGCGCATCGGCCCGCTCTGTCCATAGCCAGACAGGCGCACCATGATCAAGGCTGGGTTTTCCCGGCACAGCTCCTCGTAGCCCAGACCCCATTTCTCCAACACGCCCGGTCGGTAGTTCTCGATGACGACGTCGGCTTCGAGCGCGAGTCGGCGCGCGATGGCCTGGGCCCGGCTGTCCTTCAGATTCAAGGTGACCGACTTCTTGTTGCGCGACTGAACCGACCACCACAAGGACGTGCCCTCGTGCATCTTGCGCCATTGGCGGATCGGATCTCCCCCGTCCGGCGACTCGATCTTGATGACCTCGGCGCCAAATTCGGCAAGCATGCGCGAGCAAAACGGTCCGGCGATGAGCGTCCCGAGTTCGAGCACCTTGATGCCGGCCAATGCGCCTGTCGTCATGTGCGCGCGCCCTTCGCTCAGCTAGTCGAATCGATCCTTGAAGATCGATTCGATCCTGGTCATGACGTCTTCGCCCAACTTCGTAACGACCTGGGCGGCAAGCATGTTCTCGACGACCTGGGTCGGCCGCGACGCGCCTGTGATGACGGTGCTCACAGCCGGGTTCTTCAGACACCAAGCCAGCGAAAGCTGGGCCACGCTGCAGTCCAAGTCCCCAGCAACCTTGGCGAGTTCGGCAACGATCGCGTTCTTGCCCGGATCGACCACGAGATCCTTGATAAATCCATAGTTCTCCAGCGTCGCCCGGCTGCCCGCCGGCACGCCGGAGCGGTATTTTCCCGTCAAAAGGCCCGAAGCCAGTGGGCTCCAGGTCGTCAAGCCAAGGCCAATGTCGCCATAGAGGCGGCTGTACTCCTGTTCGACGCGCTTCCTGTGGAACAGGTTGTACTGCGGCTGCTCCATGATGGGCTTATGCAGGTGATGGCGTTCGGCAATCTCCCAGGCTGCACGGATATCACCGGCGCTCCACTCCGAGGTGCCCCAGTAGAGGGCTTTGCCTTGCGCGATCATGTCGTGCATCGCCCAGACAGTCTCCTCGATGGGCGTGTTCGGATCCGGGCGATGGCAGAACACCAGATCGACGTAGTCCAGTCCGAAACGCGCCAGGGAGCCGTTGATGGCGTGATGCAGATACTTGCGATTGAGGGTGTTGCGCTCATTGGGTCCCTTTTCGAGCCCCCAGAAGAACTTGGTCGAAACCAGGTATTTCTGCCGCGGCCAACCGAGTTCCTTGATGACCTTGCCCATGATCGTCTCCGACTGGCCCAGTGCGTACACCTCGGCATTGTCGAAAAAGTTCACCCCCGCGTCGTAGGCCGCGGCCATGCACTCGCGCGCAGCCTTGGTGTCCATCTGATTGCCATAGGTGACCCAGGAGCCAAAGGACAGTTCGCTCACCTTCAGTCCCGCCCTTCCCAGCCTGCGATAGTTCATTGACCGACTCCTTGCCTGAACTCAAGAAATAGTTGATACGGGACTCGCCCTTAGGCCGACCGCCGATCGAGCACGGCCTGCGCGATCGTGCCAGCATCGACATACTCCAGTTCCCCGCCCACCGGCACGCCACGGGCCAGGCGCGACACCTTCAGACCACGGGTCTTGAGCATCTCCCCGATGTAATGGGCTGTGGCCTCTCCTTCGTTGGTGAAATTCGTCGCGAGAATGACTTCGTTGACAATGCCGTCCGAGGCCCTTTGGGCGAGTCGATCGAGGTTGATGTCCTTCGGACCGATCCCGTCTATCGGCGAGAGGCGTCCCATCAGCACGAAGTACAGTCCACGGAAGGTGAGCGTCTGCTCGATCATGAGCTGATCCGCCGGCGTCTCGACCACACACAACAGGTTGCGCTCGCGTTTTTCCGAGGCGCAGGTCGCGCAGAGCTCGTCTTCGGTGAAGGTGTTGCACAGTGCGCAGCGGCGGATGCGGGTCACGGCCTGGGTGAGCGCAGTACCCAGGCGCGCGGCCCCCTCCCGGTCATGCTGGAGTAGATGGTAGGCCATGCGCTGAGCCGACTTCGGTCCGACGCCAGGAAGCCGGCGCAACGCGTCGATCAAAAGATCAAGGGAGGAGGGAGGTTTCATCAGGGCAGGCGCACGGGATTTCTCTTGCGATTCTAACCGACCCCTTGGCGCGGCGCGCGCCGCCCGAGCCATCCTTGTGCGCGAGCGCTTCGCCTTGGCGCCGCCAACCCACTGCCAACCTATCGTCCACCTATTGCCACTGGGCCACTGGGCTTGGGGCCCGCGTCGACGGTATACTGGAGGGTTTGGCCCTCGGGGGCCGCGGGGCTCTGTCCGGTGTTTTTTCTCCACTGTCCGGTCTTGTCCTTTCCCCACCCGGAATGGCGCTCGGGATGGACCTCGAATGGGCCTCGAATGGCCCTCGAATGGCCCGGAACCCCGACACGCCCGAACCGCCCTCCCACGGGGCCACCCACCAGTACATTGGGATATCTGGCTATGCAAAACGGCTCTTTGGCCGATGAAGTCGGACGCAGACGCACTTTTGCGATCATCTCGCACCC
>CAJCID010000044.1 GCA_903970305.1 Rhodospirillales bacterium
CACCAGCGCGACGGGCACCACGGTTACCGCCTGAAACACCGCGAACACCAAAGAGCGCAGGAAGAGCATCCTAGACTCGTTCCCCACGGGTCACGAGATGATCCACGGCAGTGGCAAGATTATCGAAGACCTGGACCCCTTCGGGAACCTTGCCGTCAAGCACCACGCGCTCGCCCTTGCCGGTGCGCACGAGCATCACCTCGCACCCGGCTGCGAGGCCGGCCGCCAGATCGCGGTCCGAGTCGCCGATCATCGTGGTCTGCCCGAGCTCAACGCCAAAGCGCTTGGCGATCTGCTGGAACAGCCCAGGTTTGGGCTTGCGGCAATCACATTGATCCTCGGGTGTGTGCGGACAGAAAAAGACGGCGTCGATCTTACCCCCGACTGTCGCAAGGGCCCGATGCATCTTCGCGTGCATGACATTCAAGGCGCTCATATCAAACAGACCGCGTCCGATTCCAGACTGATTGGTCGCCACCACAATCCGATAACCATTCTGATTCAGGCGCGCGATGGCCTCGAGGCTACCCGGGATGGCGCGCCATTCGTGGTGCGACTTGACGTACTCGTCGCTGTCCTCATTGATCACTCCGTCACGGTCGAGGATGATGAGCTTCATCGATCAGGCCGCCAGCTTGGAAAGGTCGGCAAATCGATTCATCATGCGGTGCAGACCACCGAGTAGCGCAATGCGGTTGCGCCGCAGGTGTGCCTCGGGCGCCATCACCATCACCTGATCGAAGAAGGCATCCACCGGGGCGCGCAGGGCGGAAAGCGACTTCAGCATGCCGGTGTAGTCGCCAGCGCCGAATTGATCCCGGACTTCGGGTTGGAGCCGGGAGAGCGCGCCTGCCAAGGCCTGCTCGGCAGGCTCGATGAGTAACTCGTTGACCACTTCGGAGTCATCCTGCTCGGCCTTCTTCAGGATGTTTCCGATGCGCTTGTTGGCCGCGGCAAGACTCGCGGCCTCGGGCATCTGGTTGAAGCTGCGCACGGCAAGGAGCTGCTCGGGCAGCACGTCGATCCGCTCGGGAGCCAGGCTGACCACGGCTTCGACCTCGGCGCTCGTATATCCAGCCTCCTTCAGAAGGCTGCGCAGTCGCTCGTAGAGGAACTCCCGGATCTCGCCGGTGGAGCGCTTCATCTGGGGGATTTCGGCAAAGGAGGCAAGGGCGATCTCGAGGAGCTCTGAGATCTGAAGCGGTAGTTTCTTCTCGACCAAGATGCGCGCGACGCCTAGCGCGTGGCGGCGTAGCGCGTAGGGATCGCGATCGCCGCTCGGTACGTTACCCACGCCAAATAGGCCCACGATGATCTCAAGCTTGTCGGCGAGCGCGACACAGAGGGCGACCAAGGACTCAGGGAGGGGGTCCTTGGCGAAACGCGGTCGGTAGTGATCCTCGATCGCGCGCGCGACCTCGGCAGGTTCCGCATCGTGCAGCGCGTAGTAGCGTCCCATGATGCCCTGCAGCTCGGGGAACTCTCCGACCATGCCGGTGACGAGATCCGCCTTCGACAGGAGCGCTGCGCGCTCGACGAGCATCCGATCGGCGCCGAGCATGTCGGCGATCTGGACTGCGATCGCCGCCAGGCGGCGCACCCGCGCGCCGAGGCTTCCCAGTACATGGTGATAGACAACCTTGTCCAGAAGCGGCAGCCTTGATACCAGAGATTTCTTCTGATCCTGCTCGAAAAAGAAGCGCGCGTCCGAAAGGCGCGCACGCAGCACACGCTCGTTGCCCGAGATGATCGAAGAGGGATCAGCTGTCGCGATATTGGAGACGACCAGAAACCGGTTCTGCATGTTGCCCGTCTCGTCGGTCAAAGCGAAGTATCTTTGGTTCTGCTGCATCGTCAAAATGAGGCACTCCTGAGGCACGACCAGAAAACCGGGATCGAAGCTTCCCTCATAGACGGCGGGCCATTCCACGAGCGCGGTGACCTCGTCCAGGAGATCCTCGGGCAGGAGGACGACCGAGCCCTGCGCTGCCCGGATCAATCCCTCCCGGATCGCGTCGCGCCGATCCTCGAACCCGACGACAACCCTGCCGCCCTCATGCAGGGTCCTGACATAGCCCTCGGCCGTCTCGATTTCAAGCGGACCCTCCGAGAGGAAGCGGTGACCCCGGGTGCTGCGACCGGCCAGAAGGCCCAGTGCCCTAACGGGCACGATGCGATCTCCCCAGAGTGCGATGAGCGAGCGGGCGGGCCGCACAAACTGGACGTTCGACTCGTCGGAGCGACCCGCGTGCAGCTGATAGCGCATGCTCTTTTGTGCTGGAAGCTTGGCGAGGACCTCGGCCAGGGCCAAGCCTAAGCAATCGGCGAGCTCCTGGCCGGGCGCTGTGTGGCGGTAGAAAAACGATTCGGCTTTACCGTCGATTGCGCGTTCAAACTCGGTCACCGAGACGTGCTCGAGCTTCAATGCCGCGAGCTTCTTCTTGAGCGCAGCAGTGGGCGCGCCCTCGTGATCGAGGGCCACGGCCACGGGCATGATCTTCTCTCGAACCGTCCGATCCGGGGAGCGGCCGAGTACACCTGTGACCGTGAAGGCGAGGCGCCTGGGTGTCGCAAAATGGGTGAGCTGGCTGTCGGGGCTCAGGAATTGCGCCGCCCCCAGGGCTTCAAAGACACCTCGTGCGAAGGCCTTGGCCAAAGGGTTCAGCGAGCCCGGCGGAATCTCCTCCGTCAGGAGCTCGACGAGCAGCGTCTGCGTATTCATTGGGGACTCGCATCCGTCACGGGTGGTTCCAGGACACGTCGCATCGGAAAGCCGAGCCGTTCGCGCGAGTCAAAGTAGCTCTGGGCGACGCTGTGCGCGAGATTGCGGATCCGGCCCATATAACCGGTGCGTTCCGTCACCGATATGGCCCCGCGGGCATCCAGAAGATTGAACGTGTGGTTGGCCTTGAGCACCATTTCGTAGGCGGGCAACGCCAAGTTCGCGCCCATGAGCCGCTTGGCTTCGGACTCGAAGTCGCTGAACTGTCGCAGCAACAGGTCCGCGTTACTCTGCTCAAAATCAAAGAATGAGGCCTCGACTTCGTTCTGATGAAACACATCTCCGTAGGTGAGGGTGCGCGCTTGCGAGCCGTCATCCCATTGCGTATAAATCAGGTCGTACACATTGTCGACGTCTTGGAGATACATCGCGAGGCGTTCGAGGCCGTAGGTGATTTCGCCCATCGTCGGGTTGCATTCAAGCCCGCCCACCTGCTGAAAGTAGGTGAACTGGGTAATTTCCATCCCGTTCATCCACACTTCCCACCCGAGACCGGAGGCACCCAGGGAGGGATTCTCCCAGTCATCCTCGACAAAGCGGATGTCATTGTGCTGCAGATCGATGCCCAGTGCGGCCAGGGAGCCCAGATACAGATCGACGATGTCATCCGGTGCGGGCTTCAAGACCACCTGGAACTGGTGGTGCTGGTGAAGGCGGTTGGGATTTTCGCCATAGCGCGCGTCCTTCGGGCGCCGGCTGGGCTGCACATACGCGGCACGCCAGGGTTCGGGTCCGAGGGCATGCAAAAACGTTGCCGTATGAGACGTGCCGGCACCCACCTCCAGATCGATCGGTTGCAAGAGAGCGCAGCCGTGTTGACCCCAGTAGGTCTGCAAAGTCAGGATGGCTTGCTGAAAGGTCACCATGGAAACGGGTCTTCTTGGGCGCAGAGGGAGATGAACTCTCCCGATAACCTCACATTTTAGCGGGTTCCGCGAGCAATTGACGGCCTCGAACGGCTTTTCGGGTCGCCACGACGCTGGGCAGGAACAGCAGCACGCAGATGATGAGGGGCGCGAGATTGCCCAGGCGAACATACGGTGTCGTGCCGCTCACGGGCTGGACGCGCACGTCCAACGAATCCGTAGTGTAGGGGGCAAGTACCCCAAGCACGTGGCCCTTGGGGTCGATCGAGGCCGTCATGCCGGTATTGGTCGCGCGCAGCACGGGGCGTGCCGTCTCGATCGCGCGCATCCGCGACAGCTGTAGATGTTGGGGGAGGGCCTGCGAGTCGCCGAACCAGGCGACGTTGCTCACGTTGATGAGCAGGTTCGCTTCACCGGCCTGCTCGATGAGGTCCTCGCCAAAAAGGTCTTCATAGCAGATGTTAAATGCGACCCGCTCTCCGGCCAGATGGAGTGGCTCCTGGTTGGTCTTACCGGCCGTGAAGTCGCCCAGTGGAATATGCATGAGATCGACGAACCAGCGAAATCCGAAGGGAACGAATTCGCCAAAGGGCACGAGATGGGACTTGTCGTAGCGCTGGGTATCGGGCGTCTTGGCCGTAAACGCCAGGACGCTGTTCGTATAGACGCGCGGACTGTCTGCAATGGGCACCCCCACCGCAAGGTCCGCGTGCAACAAGGCGGTGTCCTCGTGCAGGCGCGCGATGAGGGTGTCGGGCAGATCGTCAAGAAAGATCGGGAACGCCGTCTCGGGCAACACGATGAGGTCGGCAGGCTTACGCTCGATCAGGGCGAGATAGGTCGTGATCGTGGCCCTGAATCGCTCTGGATCGAACTTCGTGTCCTGCGCAATATTGCCCTGGAGTAGGCGCACGTCGATGGTCTTGCCCGACGCGCGCGACCAGGCGATCTCGTCCAGGATCGAGCCGGCCAGAGGCAACCCCACGAGAACGCAGAGAAGAATCAGCCGGTCGCCGTGGCGCGCCGACGCGGCGCGTGCAAGGCGTGCCAAGGCGGCTGCGACGAGGGCTGCAGCCAGCGTAACCCCATAGACACCGAGAACAGGCGCGAATCCGGCCAGTGGGCCACCGACGTGGGCGTAACCGCTGGCAAGCCACGGAAAGCCGGTCAGGATCGTCCCGCGCCCCCATTCGGCCAGTGTCCAGAGGGGGGCCACGACTACGAGAAAGCGGCCCGGATGCCCTTCGAGCGTCGCCCACCAGCTGGCCGTGGCCAGTGCCAGCGACGGGTAGAGCGCAAGATAGGCGCTCAGAAGGAACGTGGCTGCGGCGGCGAGAAGGGTATCGACGTGCCCATAGGTGTGCACGCTGATGAAGATCCAGTAGATCCCCGTGACGAACCACCCCAGACCGAACGCAAACCCCAGCCCTCCCGCGCCCCTCCACTCGAGGCGCCCGGCCAACGCAAACAGGCCTGCCAGGGCGGCGATCTCAAGCGGCCAGCCCGCGTCGCTGCGAAACGAGGCCGCGTGCAGCATG
>CAJCID010000045.1 GCA_903970305.1 Rhodospirillales bacterium
CGCGAGCCCGGCGCAAGCCCGGGGTGCGCCTCGGATTCGCAGAGGAGTTCCCGCGCGATCTTCTGCGCATTCCATTCGAGATGTCCACCGCCGATCGTGCCCCATTCGGACCGCGCCGTAACCAGCATGCTCGTGCCGATATCGCGCGGCACCGAGCCGCGCGCAGCAATGACCGTGACGCGCACCAGCGCCGGCTCAGAATCCAGAAGCTTCCAGGCCTGAGTGAGCCAGTCGTTCACGCCAGGACCCCCTGCGCAGACTCCTCTGTCATGCTCCAGGCCCGCAAGATCGCCTCGGGCGTGGCCGGCGCCGAGAGCAACGGGGCGCGACGATTGCGGCCGCCACCGAGGGCATCGGAGATGGCCCGGAAGACGGCAATGGCCAGCATCAGGGGCGGCTCACCGACCGCCTTGGAGCGGAAGATCGTGTCTTCGACATTCTCGGTGTTGGCCAGAAGGCGCACGGTCGACCGGCTAGGCCAGTCACGCCCCGTCGGGATCTTGTAGGTCGAGGGCGCGTGGGTCTTCAATTCACCACGCTCGTTCCACCAGAGTTCTTCACTGGTGAGCCAGCCGACACCCTGCAGGAATCCTCCTTCGATCTGCCCGATGTCGAGCGCCGGATTCAACGAACGGCCGACGTCGTGCAGGATGTCCACCTGCAGTAGGCGGCTTTCACCGGTGAGCGTGTCGATGCACACCTCGGCCAGCGCGACCCCGTAGGCAAAATAGAAGAAGGGCCGCCCGGTCATGGTCTTGCGGTCGTAGTGGATCTTGGGCGTGCGGTAATAGCCTGTCGAGGATAGCGATACCCGGGCCGCGTAGGCCAGACGTACGACCTCGGTGAAAGGCAGGCTGAGTTCGCCCGCCTGCACCTGACCGGCCGTGAACCGGATCGTCTCGGGATCCAGCGCATACTTCTCGGCAACGAATGCCGCCAGTCGGCGCCTCACGGTCATCGCTGCAGCCTGGGCCGCCTTGCCATTCAGATCACTACCCGACGAGGCGGCTGTCGCCGAGGTGTTGGGTACCTTGCTGGTATCGGTCGCACTCGCGCGCACGGCAGAGATGGGCAGACCAAACTCCTCGGCCACGACCTGCGCCACCTTGGTGAAAAGCCCCTGCCCCATCTCGGTTCCCCCATGATTGACGAGGACCGAGCCGTCCGTGTAGACGTGCACGAGCGCGCCGGCTTGGTTGTAGAGCACCGAATTAAACGAGATGCCAAACTTCACCGGGGTGAGCGCGAGGCCACGCTTGATGATCGGGCTTCGCCCGTTGAATTCGGCCACCTCCTGGCGGCGCTTCGCGTAGCCCGCACTCGAGGCAAGTTCGTCGGTCAGCCGGTCGAGCACGTTGTCCTCGACGGTCATCCCATAGTGGGTCTGATTGCGCTCGTTCTGACCGTAGAAGTTTGCCCGGCGCACCACGAGCGGATCCAAGCTCAGATGGCGGGCGATATCGTCGATCACGTGCTCGATGACCATCATGCCCTGGGGACCACCGAATCCTCGAAAGGCGGTGTTCGACACCGTGTGCGTCTTACAGCGATGCGACACGATGCGCACGTGCTCGAGATAGTAGGCATTGTCGATATGGAACATGGCTCGGTCGTTCACCGGACCCGACAGGTCGGCCGAATACCCGCAGCGCGAAGCCAGGACCACCGAAAGCGCACCAATCCGACCGGCTGCGTCAAACCCGACCTCGTAGTCGGCGATGAAGTCATGCCGCTTGCCGGTCATGATCATGTCGGCATCGCGATCGACCCTAAGCTTCACGGGACGACCCAGGCGCGCCGCGAAGACCGCCGCGATGCAGGCAAACAGCGCCGGCTGACTTTCCTTGCCGCCAAATCCGCCACCCATGCGTCGGCATTGCACAGTCACTCGGTGGGCCGGACAGCCCAGGGCGTGCGCCACCAGGTTCTGGACTTCAGTCGGATGTTGCGTCGAGCTGTGGACCAGCATCGCACCGCCCTCCTCGGGGAGCGCGAGGGCGACCTGTCCTTCGAGATAAAAGTGATCCTGCCCCCCCATGGCAAGCGAGCCTGCCAGACGGTGGAGCGCCTGGCCGAGGGCGGCGTCGGGATCGCCGCGGGTCAAGGTCTCGGTAGGCAGCACGAAACTCTGCGCAGCGAGCGCTTCACGGATCTCGAGGAGGGCCGGGAGCGTCTCGAATTCGAAGCGCGCGAGGCGCACGGCGCGGCGCGCCGCATCACAGCTGAGCGCCGCCACGGCGAAGATCGGTTGACCCACGAATTGTACGAGCCCTGGAGCGAGGAGCGGGTCGTCATGCAGGATGGGCCCATAGTTGTTGGCTGACGGCAGATCGGCTGCCGTCAGGACCGAGACGACGCCCGGCGCGCTGCGCACCGCATCGAGATCCATCTTGAGGATACGCGCGTGCGCCACCGGACTGGTTCCGAGCGCGGCGTAGAGGGTCCCGGCCGGCACAGGCAGGTCGTCGATGTAACGCGCTGCGCCCGAGACATGCAGCGCGGCGCTCTCGTGGGCCAGCGGCTGACCGGCCATGCCCAAGGCGGTGCCGGCACTTGGAACTTCGCGCGCATCGTCCATCATCGCCTCATCCTAAAGCTCCCGTACCGACAGCGGCTCGACTTGCCCGATCGACTCGAGAAAGAAGCGGTACAGCAGGTTGGCGGCAACCGTGATCCGATACGACGCACTCGCCCGCATGTCGGAGATCGGCTGGAAATCCTCGGCAAAAAGCGCGCGCGCCCGATTGCAGGTCGACTCGTCCCAGGGCTGACCGATCAAGGCCCCCTCGACGCGCCGAGCGCGTACGGGGGTTGCGCCGACGCCGCCATAGGCGATACGGGCGGATTCGACCCGACCCTTGTCGATGCGCACCGCGAAGGCTGCGCACACGCACGAGATGTCCTGCTCGAAGCGCTTGGAGATCTTGTAGCTGGCCACGTGCTGGGTCTCAGCAGGCCTGGGCAGGGGCACCGAGACCGATGCGACGAACTCCCCCGGTAGGAGGGCTTTCTTCTGGTATCCCAGGTAGAGCGCCTCGAGCGGGAGACTGCGTTCCTCGGTCCCACGGCGCAGCCGCACCGTCGCCCCAAGGGCGATGAGGACCGGCATCGAGTCGCCGATCGGCGAGCCATTGGCGATGTTGCCGCACAACGTCCCCGAATTCCTGACCGGTGGCGAGGCAAAGCGCTGGGCCAGTTCGTGGAGGCAGGGATAGAGTCCGACGATCGCGCCAAAGGCGTCCGTGAGGCGAACGGCGGCACCGATCTCGAGCCAGCCGTCGCGCTCGACGACTCCCTTGAGCTCACGCACGTCGCCAATATAAAGGAGCGGCGGAAGGCTTCGGTACTGCTTGGTCACCCAGAGCCCGACGTCGGTCCCGCCCGCCAAGAGGAGCGCATCCGGCGCGGCTCTGTAGCGCTCGGCCAGGTCGGCAAGTTCCACTGGCGCCGCGTAGCCTGGGGACTCGGCCATCTCCAGTGCACCGTCCCTTTGGATTTGCGCGAGACGGCTTTGAATCGCTTCGGATTGACTCGCGCGGCGGCTCCAGACCGACGGTTCAGCCAGGCGGTGCATCGCAAGCCCGGCCTCGATGATCGGCCGATAGCCCGTGCAGCGGCACAAGTTTCCGCTCAAGGCATCGAGCACGGCCTCACGGTCGGGCTCAGGGTCGTTCAGGTAGAGCGCGAAGAGGGACATCACGAAACCGGGTGTACAAAAGCCGCACTGCGACGCGTGCGCGTTCACGAGCGCCTGCTGCACCGGATGCAAGCTGCCGTCCGGGGCGATGAGACTCTCGGTCGTCACGACCTCGCAACCGTCAATCGTGGGTAAGAACCGGATGCAGGAGTTGATCGCGCTATAGCGCACACCCCCGGGCTGTGGCTCACCGAGTACGACCGTGCAGGCGCCGCAGTCCCCTTCCGCGCATCCTTCCTTGGAACCTGAGCGGCCGAGACTCTCGCGCAGGTATTGCAGCACGGTCGTGGTCGGTGGGGCATTCGCCTCGATCAGCTCACCGTCAAGGATGAAGCGCGGCGCATGCACTGTCGGGGTACTCATGCTCAACTGCCCCGGTAGGTCGAAAAACTCCACGGCGAGACCAGGAGCGGGACGTGATAGTGCGCGTCAGCCTGTGCGATCCCGAAGGGAATCACGATCTCGTCAAGAAAAGGTGGATCAGGCAGCTCCACGCCTTGCTTGCGGAAATACTCGGCCATATGAAAGGTCAACGTGTAGCGCCCGATGCGCAGTAGCGGACCCTCAAGCAGGGCAGGCACGACACGGCCGTCGTCATTGGTGGTCGCACTGACGACCAGAAGCGGCACCGAGCCCACGGCACACTCGGGAAGATGGCGCAGCTCGACGCGCACATTGCGGGCAGGTCGGCCAGACGCGGTATCGAGCACATGCGTGGTCAGCATTCCCATCAGCCCACCTTCAAAAGTCCCACACTCTGCCTGCACCGGCCGCATGAAAACATCGACCGATTGTATACAATCCAAAGACCCCTCGCGTCCGCGTCCAGCCCACGCGGCCGTGGCTTCCAATTTACCGCATTTCGCACCTCACTCCCGCGCGGAAACCTCTCATACGACGCTCCCCTTCGCGCACTTCGGAATTGCGTCACGGACCGGCATGACCCTCTGATATCGCCGGGAACAGGATGCATGCGCTTAGTTCAGATCATTTCAACCTGACGCAAAATATATGCCATCAGAGGCGGCGCGAGATCAGCGCGCGACGCGTGGCCCTCGCTCTCACAGTGGGTCGAAGAGCGGAAGAGCCACACTCGATCGGGCTCGACGGGAGGGTTGCTCGGTTCCAATTGAATACAAAGTGAGAAGATATTGTCTACCTGGCTTGTGCACCGAGCCATCGGTTGGCCCCGAAGGAGTGCACCGGCTGCCGTATTGCAGTGCATCACTTAGCCTTTCTGGATCACCCGCAAAGAGCGCTGCCTCATCCACAAAAACCATCTGGCGCCAAGCGCTGCGCCGCAAGAGATCCCCCCTAGGTTTGGACCAAGAGCGCGTGGCACAGCCTTTGCTTTGTATCCACTTTTGAAACGTCCGTCGTGGCATGCGTTCGCGAAAAGGGGAGTTGAGCAAGGTTCGCTACGCAGGGCGCCGGACAGGGAGAAAAGAGGGCTCCCTATTGCCCTCAAAAATACTTCTACAGGGAGAGTTTGGCTATGGCGAATCCGGCTCAGCATTGGCGCGCGCGCATTGGGGGCACATTGGGGATCGTGTTGGGTGCGGGACTCGTCATGAGTAGCCCAAGCGCAATGGCCGCAGATTGGAGTGATACGGCCTTGAGTTGGCGCTATGGGACAGACTTCAACGAGCCTTTCGACGACAACGCGGATGGTTCGAAGAAGGACATTGCGAAGAACATCTTCGCCATCACGCACGCCGACGGTTATGCCTATGGGACGAACTTCCTCAATGTCGACCTGCTGCTCTCAAACAGCGCCGATCCGGGAGGTGGCATCGCCGGCAATCCCGGTGCCCAGGAGGTCTACATCGTCTACCGCAACACGCTCGATGCGGGCAAGATCTTCGGGCAGACCTACCAGTACGGACCGATCCGGGACTGGGGTGCGACCTTCGGCTTTGATGCCAACTCGAAAAATGATGCCTATGCTTCGAAGAAGCGCATGCTCGTTCTCGGTCCGACCCTCATGGTCGACGTGCCGGGGTTCTGGAACGTGAGCGTGCTCTTGTTTGACGAAAGCAACGCCCCGAACGGCATCCCCAGTCGCTACACCTATCGGGTCCATCCGGCGCTGGATACGAATTGGGGCATCCCGTTTGGCAACGGCTTCATCTTCAAGGGCTACTTCCAGTACATCGCCTCGAAGGGAACCAATGAATTTGGCGGACCGACGTCTCCCGAGACGCATTTTGACGGCGAGGTGATGTACGACGTCGGCGCGGCTCTGAACGGACCGAAAAAGACCTTCTTCGCAGGCTTCGAGTATGAATACTGGAAGAACAAGTTCGGCAATCCCACCAACTCCAGCGACGAAGGCGCAACCGCTAGCACACCCATGGTCCGGCTCGAGTACCACTTCTAAGAGCGAACATCGGCGACATTGCGCGACGCGCCCAGGATCCCCTTGGCGTGTAGCCTCAATCGCTTCATGACGCGCCTTGCAGGGCCAAGGGCTCGCGTAGCCCGGCATGACTGCGCCAGATCGATCCGAATCATTCCTAAAGTGAGGTGAATGTGAGAAAACCCTGGACACCCAAACACGCTCTCGCCATGGCGGGAGCCGCTCTGGCCTTCTCGTATGCGAGTTCAACGCTCGCCGCCGATCCGCTGAAGGTCGCCTTCGTCTACCTCGGACCGGTCGGCGACGGGGGCTGGACCTATCAGCATGATCTGGGCCGGCAGGCCCTCGAGAAAGAACTCGGCAGCGCCGTCAAGACGACCTTCGTCGAGAACGTACCGGAGACTGCAGACGCCGAACGCGTCATCCGCCAGCTGGCCGCTGACGGCAACACCCTGATCTTCACGACCTCGTTTGGCTACATGGACCCGACGCTGAAGGTCGCGAAGGCCTTTCCGAACGTGCATTTTGAACACGCCACCGGCTACAAACTGGCTCCGAACGTGAGCACCTACCAGACCCGCTTCTATGAAGGGGCGTATCTCCTGGGAATCCTGGCCGGGAAGATGACCAAGACCAATACCTTGGGTTTCGTCGCCTCTTTTCCGATTCCCGAGGTCGTGCGCAATATCGATGCCTTCACGCTTGGCGCGCGCAGTGTCAACCCTAAGATCAAGACCAAGGTGATCTATGTCGACACCTGGTATGACCCGGGCAAGGAGCGTCAGGCCGCCGAGACGCTCGTCGCACAAGGTGCGGACATGATGTGTCAGAACACCGACTCTCCTGCAGTGGTCCAGGTTGCCGAGGAAAAGGGTGTCCATGCCTTCGGCTGGGATTCGGACATGTCGAAGTACGGTCCCCATTCGGAGTTAACCGCCAATACCGAGAACTGGGGCGTCTATTACATCCAAGAGGCGCGCAAGGCGATCGCGGGCACCTGGAAGAGCGAGGAGACGCACTGGGGCATCAAGGAAGGCATGGTTGTTCTAAAGCCTCTGAACCCGGCCGTTCCGGCTGACGTGGCGAAGCTGTTCGAGCAGAAGAAGCAGGAAATCGTCGACGGCAAACTGATTCCGTTCTCCGGCCCGATGAAGGACAATGCGGGAGCGGAGAAGCTGGCCGCCGGTGCCGCCCTGCCGATGAAGGACCTTTTGTCCATCAACTGGTATGTCGAAGGGGTGGAAGGAAGTATCCCGAAGTAGCCGTTCCACACCGCATTGCCCAGGCAATGCGGCCTCCTCCTGCGGACACCAATGCTGAAACGGTCCGACGGCTTGCCAAGGGCCTTTGCGTGCGGCCGACGCAAGGTGGGACTGCACCTGGAGAGCGAGCGGGGCCAGGGGCTCATCTCCTCGCCTCCAATGCAAAGCTCACGCCGGCGGCAGGCTCTCGCCTACCGCGCTGGGGCGGGGGTCTGGCCGACGCACCCCCCGCGCGATCCCGGGAAGACGCGCCGCGCTGTCGTCTTCCCAAGACGGCCATGAGCGCATCTGAGCGCGTCCTGATACGGCAGGCGCATCTGCTTGCCACTTTTGACGACTCCGAACGCGAGTGGCTCGGAGGCTCAGTCCTCGTTGCAGGCAATTGCATCGAAGCACTCGGCGCGCACGACGACGTCCTGGCCTGGATCGCTGCCGATCCGGCGCGGCGCTCGGCCGAATCGACGATCGATGCGCGTGGGTGCGTGGTCATGCCGGGCCTCATCAATGGCCACCATCACCTCTTCCAGACACTTACCCGGGCCCTGGGAACGGGCGAGGGTCGCGTGCTGTTCGACTGGCTGAAGCTACTCTACCCCGTGTGGGGCCAGATGAATCCAGAGGCCGTGCGGGTCAGCGCCAAACTCGGCCTCGCCGAGCTGATCTTAAGCGGCGCGACCACGGTCGCCGACCACCTGTACCTATTTGCGAATGGGGCACGCGTGGATGACGAGATCGAGGCTGCTTTGGAACTGGGCGTGCGGTTTCACCCGACCCGCGGCTCGATGAGCGTCGGACAGAGCGCTGGCGGACTGCCACCAGACCATCTGACGGAAACGGAGGATGCCATCCTCAGTGATTCAGAGCGGCTCATTGCGCACTATCACGACCCGGAACCCTTCTCGATGCTGCGCTTAGGGCTTGCACCCTGCTCGCCTTTTTCGGTGAGTGCAGATCTGATGCGCCAAAGCGCGCGCCTTGCCCGCTCCCATCGCGGAGTCGGTCTGCACACCCATCTCGCCGAGACGCTCGACGAAGAACGCTACTGCGTCGAACACCTGGGCATGCGTCCGCTCGACTATGCCGACGCCGTCGAATGGGCCGGCACAGACGTCTGGTTCGCGCACATGGTCCATCCCTCGCCCGGCGAGATCGAACATCTCGCGCGCCATGGCAGCGGGGTATGCCATTGTCCGACGAGCAACATGATCCTCGCATCGGGAATCGCGCCGATTCGCGAGATGCTCGACCGGGGCGTGCGAGTCGGCCTGGGTGTGGACGGGTCGGCCAGCAATGACGGGAATCATCTGCTCGGGGAGGCGCGCCAGGCGATGTTGCTCCAGCGCGTGGGCTGGCCCGGATTCGAGTCGCGTGCCGACCGCTTCTCGGCCCGGGAAGCGCTCGGCTTGGCCACACGGGGCGGGGCCAGGATTCTCGGACGACCCGAGTTGGGCAGCTTGGCCGTGGGGCAGGCCGCTGACATCGTGGGTTTCCGGATCGACGATCTCGAACATGCCGGTGCACAATCCGACCCGCTCGCCGCGCTCGTGACCTGCACGCCCACGCGCGTGTGGTTCTCGATGATCAACGGTCGGCGCGTGGTCCAAAAGGGGGAACTCCAGGGGATCGATCTCCCCTTACTCGTCGAGCGCCACAACGCGCTGAGCCGCGCCATGCTCGAGGGCGCAGGGTTACGATGAACCCCGAGCCCATTCCAGGACCGCGCGATCTCTACTGGCTGCGGCGCGCCATTGCGCTTTCGCAAACCGCGCGCGAACTGGGTCACCATCCCTTTGCCTGTCTCATTGTCGACGCGGGCGACGAGGTGATCGCCCAGGCGATGAATGCCAGCGCCAGCGACCGTACGAGCCATGCCGAGATGGTCGCGCTGCGTGCGGCCTCGTCGGCTCACCAACCCGAAAGGCTGCGCGAGGCCACGCTGTACACAAGCGCCGAACCTTGCGCAATGTGCGCGGCCGGCGCCTATTGGACCGGGATCGGTCGCGTCGTCTACGGACTCGCCGAGGAACGCCTGCTCGGCCTCACCGGCAACCACCCGGAGAATCCAACCCTTTCCCTGTCCTGCCGGGAGGTGTTTGCCCGCGGCCAGCGCGCCATCGAGGTCATCGGCCCGGTTCTCGAAGATGAGGCTTTGCGGGCCCACGAGGGTTTCTGGAGCCCGCCTTCCGGCCTCAGCTGAACCGACCCCCCCGTCGGCCCGCGACTGACACGCAGCCGACGATCCCTCCGGCGTCGCCCAGCGGCCATCGTCGGCTTGCAAATTAAGCTTTCGAGCAGACTCGATTGGCCGTATCCTGCCGGGCGAAGACGTGGCGGATCGAAACTTCTTCACTGATGCAGACGATCGCCAGCGCGCCGGCCGGAAAGCGCAGGCACCTGCCGGCCCGGCGCGATGGGTCACCCCTTCGCACTTTCTTGAACACGGATCAGGAGAACCTATGAGCTTTAGCACGCGCTACGTCACCAACGAAAGGCTCAATCTGGGAACGATTTTCTTCGATGTACTGAAGCTCATTGTTCTCATCTTCATCGTCATGATCTGCTGGCCGTTCTATTCGGTGGCCACAGGTAGTCGCGGCGTCGTCACCCAGTTCGGACGGATCGTCGGTATCGAGGGCGAAGGACTGGCGCTGCTGCCGCCCTGGCAGAAGCTTTCCGTGTTCAGCATCCGCTCGGAACAGGCCGACATTGAGGGCGCCGAGGGCAGCACGAGTGACACCCAGCCGGTCAAGGTCAGCATGACGGTGCGCTATAGCATCGCGCCCGACCGTGTCTCGGAGGTTTTCGAGAAATACTCGCACGACGGCAATCTGTCCTCCTACGTCCAGACGGCAACGCAGGAGATCTTCAAGGCAGTGACTGCCCGATACACGGCCACCGACCTGATCGCGCAACGCGCCAAGGTCTCGAGCGACATCAACCTTGCGTTGCGCGAGAAACTCGCGATCTACGGGGCGCAGGTCATCAACATCGACATGCGCAACTTCTCGTTTAGTGAATCGTACATGCATGCCATCAACGACAAGGTCACTCAGGAGCAACTCCGCTTGGCCGCAGAAAACAAGCTGCGTACCGTGGAAGCGGAGCAAAAGCAGAAGGTCGCCATCGCCGAAGCCGAGGCCGACGCCCAGAAGGCGCGTGCAGACGGAGAGGCCTATGCCAATCTGAAGATCGCAACCGCCCAGGCCGGCGCACTCGAGATCCAGAACAAGGCGCTTGCGCAGAACAAGGACGTGCTCGAGCTACGGCGCATCGAAGTCGAGAAGATCAAGGCCGAGCGCTGGGACGGCAAACTTCCCGAAGCGATCTACGCGGGCGCTCCGATCCCCTTTCTGAACGTGGGTGCGCCGAAATAAGCTCTGCGGCTCGAGCGCGCGACTTTCGTTGTGGCGGCGGGTCTTTCTTGAGCTGGGTCAAGCGCGGCGCGGTGCGGGCTGGCCTATACTCTTCATGTGACCTGAGCCAACGGGGCCAGATGCAGGAGAGAAGCAGGAGAGGGCCATGACTTGTGGGACTTTGCTGGTGCACCTGGAACTGGGCCAGCCAAACCAGCCCATTCTGCGGGTCACCGCAGACCTGGCCGATCAGTTCGCCTCCTCGGTCATTGGGGTGGTCGCCTGCCAGCCGATCCAGATCATGGATGTCGAAGGAAACTATTCTGGAGAGTTGGTCCAACAAGACCGCGAAGAGATCGACCGCCAGACCAGAGAGGCCGAGGCGGAATTCCGCTCCGTGTTGGGTAAGCGCGCCGGCACTCTGGAGTGGCGTGCCGCGGTCACCTTCGCAGGACTGTCCGATTACCTCGCGAGTCAAGCCCGAAGCGCCGATCTGATCGTCACCGGCGTCGATCCGAACCGCTCTCTCGTTCTGGCGCCGCGGCGCACGAACATGAGTGACTTGGTGATGCAGGCCGGTCGTCCCGTACTGATCGTTCCCCACACGGTCGAAAGACTCAAGCTCGATCGGGTGATCATCGCCTGGAAGGACACGCGGGAGACGCGCCGTGCGGTCCTCGACGCATTGCCCTTCCTGAAGGCGGCAGGCCATGTGGCTGTGGTAGAGATCGCCCCAGAGGCCGAACTCGACTTCGCGCGTTCCCGGCTGCAGGACGTTGCAGCCTGGCTTGCCCGTGACGGCATCGAGGCCGACTCCATCGCGCTTCCCTCCGGAGGTAACGACCCTGCACAACTACTGGGGGTGCTGCGTGAGCAGCATGCCGACCTCGTCGTCGCAGGTGCCTATGGACACAGCCGGCTGCGCGAATGGGTCCTCGGGGGCGTCACGCGCGACCTCCTGTTACGGGCACAACACTGCGCACTCGTGTCCCACTGAAGAATCAATACCCCGCTGGGAGATGTGATGCATGCCATGGTGCTGGCCGCACCCAAGACGCGCTTGGAATGGAGGGAGTTGCCTGACCCCATTCCCGGTCCGGGCGAGTTGCGAGTCAAGGTTCTCGCCTGTGGGGTCTGTCGGACCGACCTTCACGTTCTGGACGGTGAACTGCCCGAGATCAAATTCCCGATCATTCCAGGCCATGAGATCGTCGGACGGGTCGACGCGATGGGCGTGGGGGTCGAGGGCTTTCGCGTGGGCGAACGAGTGGGGATTCCCTGGCTGGGCCACACCTGTGGCCACTGCCCTTATTGCCTCATGGAGCGCGAAAACCTTTGCGATCATCCGCTATTTACCGGCTGCACCCGCGATGGCGGCTTCGCCACGCACGTGATCTCTGATAGCCGCTTCACATTTCCGTTGGGTGAAGCCAACGAGTCGGTCGCCCTCGCGCCACTACTTTGCGCAGGTCTCATCGGTTGGCGCTCCCTGTCGATCGCGGGTGCGGCGCAGAACCTCGGGCTCTACGGCTTTGGCGCTGCCGCGCACATCGTCACGCAGGTCGCGCGCTGGGAAGGCCGCAAGGTCTTCGCCTTCACCCGTCCGGGTGACGTGAAGGGGCAACAGTTCGCCATCGGGATGGGAGCAAGCTGGGCCGGTGGCTCCGACGAGACACCTCCGGAGCTTCTGGACGCGGCGATCCTCTATGCGACACCGGGGGAGCTGGTACCCTTGGCCCTGGCTGCGACACGCAAGGGTGCGAGAGTCGTGTGCGCGGGAATTCACATGAGCGATCTCCCCTCCTTCCCTTATCGCCTCCTGTGGGAAGAACGACAACTGGTCTCGGTGGCGAACCTGACGCGCTCTGACGGGATTGAGTTTCTGCGCCTCGCCGAGCAGATCGGCATCGTCACCAAGACCACTGCCTATCCCCTGTCCGCGGCCAACGAGGCTCTCGATGATCTGCGCTGTGGACGCTTCGAGGGTGCGGCGGTGCTCGTCCCTTAGTGGCACGCCTGCACAATTGACCGCGATCAAGGTTGCCCTCGGCCGGCCGGAGTATCCTCGATTCGTTACCTCGTGCCGATTGCGATTCAAGATGAGAGCTCTGCGCAACACCCAGTTGAAAAGCCTGCAATCCCTCCTGCTGGACCAACGCCGTGCTCTGGCGCAATCCCAGTCCGAACGCCAAGACGGCGCAAGCCGCGTCGAGGCCGCATTGTCCAATCGTGAATCGCCCGTCGACGCATCGCGCGAGGACACCTCCGTGCGCGAGATGGAACTCGAACTGGCCGAGCGCGGCAACCTCGAACTGGCGACGGTGAACGCAGCGCTCTCGCGCATTGATGCCGGTACCTATGGCATCTGTCTCGACTGCGGCCAACCGATCGCCTATGCGCGCCTGCGAGCCGACCCGAGCGCGGTGTCCTGCATCGGCTGCCAGACCCGCACGGAAGCCGGCCGCTGACACAGCCCTTCTGCAGGTCGCCCGCGTAGCGCCGCGGCCAGGTGACTGGCGCTGCAGAACGGGCCGATCTTGGCGATGCCATCGCGCAGCCCGCACTGGTTTCGTCCAGGGCGCGTCGACCGAGTAGCTAGTGATGTAGCGGCGAGACCGGAACCGCTCCGGGTAACTCACCCAGGCGGCCCAGATTCCTCTGCCTACCGGAGCTCCATTCCTGATATACCCAGCGCGGCTCATGCGCACGTCGCTCGCTCTCGTCGAGCGCCGCCTGGATGAAGACCTGCAGCTCCCTGAGGTCTTCCGGGGAGCACTTGGTCTGGACGTGAAGACTGATGCCGCCGGGTTCTGCGACGATGCCGCATCCCTTGGGGACGGATTCGGCCTGCCCACAAAGCGGTGCCCAACAAACGACGGCAAGAAGGAGGCCGGCCAGCCGGCTTGCCAGGGGTCGGCGCGCGCGCAGACAGTAAGCGCCTAAGAGGGGATCATGCACAGAGAGCATCGTGTCCAATTCCTGAAAATTTTCGGCCGGAGAAAGGACGACGCAACGCTTCTCGCCGCTCGACTCGGGAGCAGCTACCGGCGACCCCGCTAGCCTTGTTCGAGTGCTGCTGGAACGGTCGGCCCGGAAGTTTTGCGACACCAGCTCTCACCGGTTATGCCACGCAGATGAAGGTTCTCAACCCAGGCCAGAGGATCTGCAGCGATAACCTGGTTGCGACAAAGGGAGATTGTTCTGGCTTTTGTGCGCTGCGTCAACGAGACCCCATACGCACCGTCGCCCGGCGCTTCTCGCGCACAACAGCTGCGCTGAGCTTTGACAATCCAACCCGTGCTGCTCTGGAAGGGCCGATCTAGCGGAGGCCTCATCGAATTCTTCTGCCGCGAAACGGAAACGATTCCGACACGTCGACGTCAAAACCCGTAGCTCGAACAGGAAGCAACCCGGGCCTGTGGGACGAAGAAATTTCACGCGCAGTGCGCAAGGGAGGGGTGTCTATGGACGTGGTCGACAATGGGGTTGCGGAGCCCCTGCAGCAGTATCGCGCCGCACTCTCCAGATGGGAGAACGAAGGGGGCGCCGATGGCGACGGGGTGCCATCGTTACCTGGAGAGGGCCGCGACGAGATCGTGCGTCTTACGCCCGCCGAACTGGTGCAGTTGCGCGTTCGCGTGATCGCTCTGGAGAATCTCGTCATCGCGCTCCTGGCCACCGGTTCAGACGAGCAGTTGGCGCTGGTTCGGTCAATGGCCGACTACATCTCCCCAAGACCTGGATTCACGCCCCACGCGCTCACCTTGCAGGCCGCCGGAC
This sequence comes from Rhodospirillales bacterium, assembly GCA_903970305.1. GTDB lineage: Bacteria > Pseudomonadota > Gammaproteobacteria > Burkholderiales > Burkholderiaceae_D > BOG-994. The sequence goes on from CAJCID010000045.1 coordinate 14,452, forward strand.
AGATGGTCCACATGGCTGACCGATCGCGTCGCTTCCAACAGCCCCCAGCGCCCAAGACTCCACTCTGATCCGGGCGCCAAGACCTGCCGAGAAAGGTGCGACAACGGGTAGGAGTCCCCGGCGCTGAGACTTTCAGGTCCGCCTTCGACTCAACCCGACTTATCGTATCGCAGGGGCGGGGCGAGCTGGGACCTGTCCGTGCTGTTCCCCCCCGCCAGGCCAGTTTTTCTGCACGCAGAAAGGTTGGTTCTCTTGACACGCACACAAAAGCTATCTTAAGATATGTTTTCCAATAGCTCTTAAGAAGGTCCAACCGTGCATTCCTCTCATCACTGGTTCCACCATGATCACCATCACCACCACGGCTCATCGGGCCGCCACGGCCATCGCGGCTTCGCCGGCTTCGGCGGACGCCACGGCTTTCGGGGCGGCTCTCCCGAGGGCGATCTCGATGGTCTAAACCGCGGCCGCAAACTCGGCTCGGCGGATCTGCAACTTCTCCTGCTCGCACTCCTCGCAGAAAGTCCCAGTCACGGCTATCAACTGATCAAGGCCCTCGAGGATCGGTCGCACGGCTATTACAGCCCGAGCCCAGGCATGGTCTACCCGGCCCTCACCTATCTGGAAGATCTGGGTTACGCGAGCGTCGAAGAGCAAGGCACCAAGAAGCTCTACAGCATCACGCCCGAGGGTCTGTCCCAACTCGACAAGCAGCGCGCCGCCGTCGATGCGCTCCTTGAGCAACTGGCCTGGATCGGGCAACGGTTCGACGCCATGCGTCGCGCCATGGCACAAGAAGGCCGGGGTGAGAATCCGGAGGACTTCGATGCCGATGCGGCCTCGGGAGGTCGGGGTCGCCACAGTTCCGGCATCCCCGAGGTCCGTTCTGCCCGACGCAGCCTCAAGTCGGCGCTTATCGAGAAGATCGATGCCCCGCTCGGCGAGCAGCGCCGGATCGCCAAGATCCTGGAGCGGGCCGCGGCCGAGATCCGTGACGCTGGCAAGAGCGCCCAAGACTGAACATGACCGACCTCTCCCAAGCCCCGCAGCGGCCGGCCAGGTCCTTTGCCGCCATGCGCCATGGCGGCTATCGTGCTCACTTCACGACCTACGTGCTGGCGATGATGGCCGACAACATCGAGCACGTCATCAGTTACTGGATGATGTACCAGAAGTTCCATTCTCCGGCACTGGGCGGCTTTGCGGTCTTGTCGCACTGGCTGCCCTTCCTGATGTTCTCGGTGCCGGTGGGCGCCTGGGCGGACCGCTTCGATCCGCGCAGAATCATCCAGTTGGGCATGCTGCTCTTCATCACCGCCTCCCTCGGATGGGGCTACTTTTTCTACACCGACTCCCTGCAGATATGGCATGCGATGGTTCTGCTCGTGATCCACGGCTGTGCAGGCGTACTCTGGCAGACCTCGAGTCAGCTGCTCTTGCATGACATCGTTCCAAAGAGCGAACTGCAAAGTGCCGTGCGGCTCAACGCCACTGCGCGCTACCTGGGTGTTCTGGTCGGGCCGGCCGTGGGGGGACTTCTGATGCTCACGCTCGGGCCCATCTGGGGCATTTTCTTGAACACCGTGTTCTACCTTCCGCTTGTGGCCTGGCTTTGGAAGGCTCCATACGGTCCGCGTTTCCGACAGGGCAATCCACCCCCCGTGCGCGCCGTGCGGGGTCTGGGCGACATCATCCAGACGATCCGGGACATCGCCTCACAGCCTGTCATCGTCACGATGACCCTCCTTGCTGGTGCCGCCTCGTTCTGCGTGGGCAACAGCTACCAGGCGCAAATGCCCGGCTTCGCGCAGGATCTCGGCCATGGCAATCCCGGTGCCGCGTACAGCATGCTGCTTGCAGCCGATGCATCTGGAGCGCTACTCGCCGGCTTCTTCTTGGAGAGCTCAGGGCTCTTGCGACCGCACCCACGCTCTGCTCTCCTTCTGGCCTGCGGCTGGTGCCTCGCGCTCGCGCTCTTCGCCCTATCCAGCAGCTATCCCCTGGCACTGGCCCTGCTCTTTCTGGCCGGTTTCTTCGAGCTGTCCTTTAGCAGCATGGCGCAGACGCTCGTCCAGTTGAACGCCCTGGCCGACATGCGCGGCCGTGTCATTGGATTGTTCAACATGTCTGCGCTCGGCTTGCGTGCCTTTAGCGGCATCACCGTCGGCCTCGCCGGCACGCTCATCGGTGTGCACGCGTCACTCGCCACCTCGGCGCTCGCCTTTTTCGCGCTCGCCGTCTTGCTCCTGGCGCGCAACCGCCCCGCCCGGCTCGCGACCTCCTAGGCCCGCATCGCCCGGCGCACTGCGGGTCCCCCATCCGTCGATGAGAGGTCACTCTCATAGGGAGGCAGGGGATCGATCGGGGCGAGCGGGATTCTCCAGAGACGTGGTATGCGATGGCGGACCGTGTCAGAATGCGCGCCATGAAAATAGCGCTCATTGGTTGCCCCTTTCGCAATTTCTACAGCGGTATGTATATCGATGCCTTGCGGCAGTCGCTTGGCCGACGTAACGACGTCTCGATCGATTGGATCTCAGCCCACTGCGGCTGCGAGGATCCAATCGGGCGCGGCAGGGTCTTCCAGAGCCAGGACACGACCTATTTCGAAATGCGGCAAATCAAGCTCTACCGTTCGAGCAATCCCATCAAGCGCGGCATCCGGCTGGGACTGCGCAACCTGCTTTACCGGCGCCATGCCGCGCGCTATGCAGCGCTCTCTGGTGCGGCCGAAGTGGTCCATTTCCATCAGATCGCCAACGCCTTTGGGGCCGACGTGGTGTTCCATTGGCTGCGCGCAAGAAGTCAGGCCGCGCGAGTGGTCACCGTCCACGAACTCGACGAGGAACAGCTTGAGTTCAAAGTCCGCAACAGGACGTACAACCGCGCCGATGCGATCATCGTGCACTGTGAGGACATGCGTCGCCAGCTTGTCGAGCTGGGGGTTAAGGATCGCCTGATCCGTGTCGTGTTACACGGTACAGCAGTCACGCCTCTCTCCGAGGATGCCGCTCGCGAGGGTCTCGTCTACTACGGCGGGCACTTCATCATGCGCGGCAAGAACGTCCAGGCGATGTTCGAGGCCTATGCTCTGCTCTTGAAGCGACATGGCAGTCAGACTCCGCGCCTAAGAATTCACGGCCAATGGGGTTCAGAGACCCCACCGGAGGCGCTCCAACTCGCCCAGCGCAACGGTATCGAGAAGCACATCGACTGGCTCAACACCCTCGAGTTCGAGGAGGTGAATCAGCTTTATCGCCAGTCGCTCCTTGCCGTCATGCCCTACTCGACGAGCTTTGCAGGATGGCCCATCGGATTTGTCGCGGCCAACGCCTTGCCGGTCATCGCCACGCGCAGAGGAGGTATACCCGACCATATTGGTGAGGCAGCCTCTTGGATCCAGGGAGACGACCCCAAGGAGATCGCCGATCGCATCGATGAGTTGCTGGCCGACGCGCCGCGCCGTGTGACCATGGGTCGGGAGTTGCGCCTGTGCGCGGAACGCTACCTCGACTGGGATCGGGTCGCCGAGGCCACGCTCGCGGTCTACCAGATCGCCCGCGACCAGGCGCGCCGCCGCTAACCCATCTGGTCGTTGGGCGACCGGCGCTGTGGCCGTGAGCGCTCTGCGAAACTGTCAACGCAGGGCAGTCGGCCGACCTTTTTTGCGCGTTCTACCACACCCACGCAGGTTCCTCGCGTTTTTTGTGCGCATCGGAGGAATCGGCCTTCTACACTGGGCTGAAACTTCAGGAACTTCGCCTCCTGGTCGATAAGCTCACCATGACCCTGAAAATACCTTCTGGCGTTGGACAGCGCATCAACCGTGAGCTCGAATTCGCCAAGGCGGTCCTCGAATCGCTCACGCCCGCAGTCTCGATCTATGGCAGCGCGCGCCTGGCCGCCGACGACCCTTATTATGCCGAGACCGTCGCTTTGGCCCGGGCGCTCTCTGCCGCAGGGATCTCGGTGATCTCGGGCGGCGGGCCAGGCATCATGGAAGCAGCCAACAGGGGCGCTCAGCAGGGGCTGCTGGGACTGAGCATCGGCCTGAACATCTGCCTGCCTTGCGAACAGAAGCCCAACGCCTACCAGGACGTATGCATTGAGTTTGAGCATTTCTCCTCGCGCAAGGTGACCTTTTGCAAGTATTCGATGGCCTTCATTGCGATGCCGGGTGGCTTTGGCACCTTAGACGAGCTCTTCGAAGTCTTGACGCTCATCCAGACCGGGAAGATGTCGAACATCCCGGTCCTCCTCTTTGGTGGCGAATTCTGGGCGGGATTGCTCGAATGGCTGCGAACGATCGTGCTGCCACGCGGCCTCATCGCGCGCGAGGACTTAGAAGAGCGCCTGACGATCGTAAACAGCGTCGAGGAAGTTCTGCAAATTGTATTGCCCCGCATACCTGAGAGAGTGCTCGCGGCCTAGTCACCGACAGCAGCTTGCCTACCATGGGGGCTTACGCCGGGCCCAGGCACGCAACACCGTCTCACCAACGGATCGCGTCCCCTGCCCAAGCTCAGCCGCGCCTACCGCGATATCCAAACAGTAAGAAGGCAACGAGAAGGGCGAGAACAATCAATCCGATCGGCCCAAGACCCCAGCCCACACCCATCCCCCAATACAGCCCCCCGCCGCCGCCAAACAGCAACAGCAACACGATCACAACAATCAGCAGATCCATGCTCTTCTCCTACTCGTAGCGAAGCAATCCCCATCGAGAGTTGAGCATTGGTGCGCCCGAGGAGTCTGTTCGCTGTCGCACTTTTCCGCCCTCCGTGACCGTGCCATCGGGTCGCGTGCGCCCTCGTCGAGAACCGGGTCAATTCACCCGCATGGCTTCATCCAAGTCCGGCGCCCGAGGCGCCGGGGCACCTCGACCAAGAAGGACCTTATTGGCTTACCGCAGTCTTCGCACTCTGGATGACGCCCTTGACCGCAGCCAGCGCACGATCGGCAGTGTTCTTCGTCGCGGTCCATGCACTCTTGGCGGCATCACGCGTGTCCTCGGCAGCCTTGTGGGCGTCAGAGTCGCTGGCCTTGCCGAACGAGTCGGCGGTGTCAGCTGCCTTGTGTGCCGTATCACGCGTTGCATCCGCTGCCGTCTTGGCGGCATCTGCAGCCTGGTCGGCGGCATCTTTGGTGTCTGCCGAGGCCGAATGGGCGGCTTCAGCCGTCTTCCTTGCGGCCCAATGCGCGGCTTTGTCGGCATCGCGGGTGGCGCGCCGTGCCTCTTCGGCTGTCGTCTTGCTCAGATTTTCGAAGGCTTGCTCGGTCTTGTCCGCCGCGGTCTTCGCCGCAGCGGCCGCCCGCCGAGCGGCTTTCTCGGCGTCTGCCGCAGCCTTGCTCGGTGTACTTTGCGTGCTCGGGGCAGCATCGGTTGCAGCGGGCTCATCAACGGCATGAGCCGCAGAGCCCAAGAAGAGGGCTGCCACGACTAAGAAGTGTTCTCGCTTCATTCTGGTTCTCCTGTTAAGTGTTGTGAAGAGTAGGCGACCCTTGCCGCAGGCCGTAGTCTCGGATCACTGCTACCCAGTCGCGGTGGAACCTAGACCCGGCACCGTCAACTGAACCTGTCTTGCCTTCCAAAGCGCTGCTTCTTCCCGGGTGATCCATCCGGACCGATCAGCCCCATGAGTTCTTCAGGATGGTTGGAGGCACAAAATCCGAAAAAGTTTGGGCCGCCAGCCCGCGAGGTCATGTCAGGCACTGAAGATGACCGAGAACTTCTTGCCCCCATCCCCAGCGGCGAGCCGCTGCCAGCGTAGCCCAAACCAGTCTCGCGCGTGTCACCGCGCGTATCACCTCGCGTCCCACCTCGCGTCTCACCTCGCGCATCGATTCTTGGGGCGTCATCCAGCGTTCAGTCCGATCGTTCCAGACAACAGAGGATCTCAGCCGGAGCGCGCTGCCACCTAAGTCGATGCTTAAGGCCACACATGCTCCAAGAAGAGCATGATGTCTGTACGGCATCAGACAGGATCCCGTTGGATAGGAACGTGTTCCTGCATCGATTCAACATCCAGCCGAAGACTCCTCTTCTGATCCCTCTCTTGACTCGGACCGATTCGCTCGTTTCGCATTTCTTTTTTTGAACGAATGTGTGAGGTACCGTACCGATGCTCGACGAGCCCGGTCCCAGAATGCCCCCACTGCAACGTCCAGCAAGAGGATCGGCATGAAGGCTCTCGTTTACCAGGGTGTCGATAAGAAGGCCTATATCGAACGCCCCAAACCCATCGTCGCTAGTGCTACCGATGCGATCGTGCGCGTGACCAAGACGACGATCTGCGGTACCGATCTGCACATCCTAAAGGGCGACTTGCCCAGTTGTTTGCCAGGTCGCATCCTCGGACATGAAGGCGTGGGCATCATCGATTCGGTCGGCTCGGCGGTGACCGCCTTCAGAGTCGGTGATCATGTGTTGATCTCGTGCGTGAGCGCCTGTGGGAAGTGCGCCTACTGCCGCCGTCAGATGTATTCGCATTGCACCACAGGCGGCTGGATTCTCGGCAACACGATCGATGGGACCCAGGCGGAATTTGTGCGCATCCCCCATGCCGACAGCAGCCTCTATCCCATCCCCACGGGTGCCGATGAAGAGGCATTCGTGATGATGAGTGACATCCTGCCGACCGGTTTCGAATGCGGCGTGCTCAACGGCAAGGTCCAACCGGGCAACGTCGTGGCCATCGTCGGCGCAGGCCCCGTGGGACTGGCTGCATTGCTCACCGCCCAGTTCTATTCCCCAGGACAGATCATCGTGATTGATCTCGATGAGAAGCGCCTGGCCGTCGCCAAGAAGCTTGGCGCCACCGCGACCATCAACAGCAGCAACGGCAAGGCCAAAGGGTCCGTCATGAGTCTGACCGAGGAACGTGGCGTCGATACGGCCATCGAGGCCGTGGGTATACCGGCCACGTTCGAGCTCTGCGAACTCCTCATCGCCCCTGGTGGCACCATCGCCAATATCGGTGTTCACGGGGTTCAGGTCCCCCTCCATCTCGAGCGCCTCTGGGATCGGAATATCACGATGACCACCCGGCTCGTCGACACCGCGAGCACACCCATGCTGCTGAACATTCTGAAGGCAGACAAGATCGATCCCAAACGCCTCATCACACACCATTTCAAGTTCGACCAGATCCTCGATGCCTACGCAACCTTCGCGCATGCGGCGGAGACAGGGGCGCTGAAAGTCATCATCGAAGCCTAGCCGAATCCCGGCCGGTGCCCCTATCCTCTTTTTGTAATTTCACTACCAACAGGATCTCTATCATGACGTATGCCAGTATCAGTCCCTTCGATGGGAAGACCTATAAGACGTTTGAGGACATCACGCCCGCGGAGCTCGAGAAAGCCCTCGACACGGCAGCACGCTGCTATGAGACGTGGCGGCAGAAGAGTTACGCAGAGCGCGCCACCGTCATCGCCAAGGCTGCCGCGCTGCTGCGCGCCGAAGTGGACCGGTTCGCCAAGACGGCCACGCTGGAGATGGGTAAACGCATCGATGAGTCGCGCGGCGAGGTGAACTTCAGCGCGGATATCCTCGACTATTACGCCAAGAACGCAGCCGAATTTCTGGCACCCAAGAAGCTCCACCCGAAGATCGGTGACGCCCACATGCAAAGCAGCCCGATCGGGGTCATCTTCTGTGTGGAACCCTGGAACTTCCCCTACTATCAGCTGGCCCGCATCGCCGGTCCCCATCTCATGGCGGGTAACACCGTGGTCGTCAAGCACGCGGGCTGCGTGCCGCAATGCGCGCTGGCCTTCGAGAAGCTCCTGCGCGATGCCGGTGCGCCGGCCGGAGCCTATACGAACCTGCTCATTTCACACAAGCAATCCGATCAGGTCATCGATGACCCCCGCATCAAGGGGGTCGCCTTAACCGGTAGCGTTGCTGCGGGGCGCAACATCGCAGCTCGCGCAGGCAAGAATCTCAAGCCATCGTCGATGGAACTGGGGGGTAGTGACGCCTTCATCGTCCTCGACGACGCTGATCTGGAGCACACGGTCAAATGGGCCGTCTGGGGTCGGATGTATAACGCCGGTCAGACCTGCTGTGCCGCCAAGCGCTTCATCGTACTGGACAAGGTGGCCGATCAGTTCTTGGAGAAGTTCTCCGTGGCGATGAAGAAGCTGGCCCCGGGCGACCCGATGGACGAGAAGACGAGCCTTGGACCCTTGTCCACCGAATCCGCACTGACCGATCTGCTGAAGCAGGTCGATACCGCCGTGGCGCACGGCGCCAAGGTTGCTCTGGGGGGCAAGCGCATCAATCGTCCCGGCTCGTTCATGGAGCCGACCATCCTGACCGATGTCAAACCTGATAACCCGGCGTTCCGCGACGAATTTTTCGGTCCGGTGGCGCTCTTCTTCCGTGTGAAGGATGAAGATGAGGCGATCGCGCTGGCCAACGATTCGGACTTCGGGCTGGGCGGCTCGGTGTTCACCAAGGATGACGCGCGCGGCAAGCGTGTGGCGAGCCGCGTCGAGACGGGCATGATGTTCGTCAACAACATCAGCTGGTCCGACGCTGATCTCCCATTTGGCGGGATCAAGAATTCCGGCTACGGGCGGGAGCTGGGTGACATGGGCATCCAGGAATTCGTCAACAAGAAGCTGGTGCGGACGGCAAAACTGGAGGCCCCAGCCTAAGCCGAGGACAGTTGCAGCCCATATCGCGGCGGCGCGGGGGCACGATACTCGCTGCGCCGCCTCGGGGCCCCGTGGATCCGTCGCATTTCAAGAAAGCCCCGCATGTATGTCAATCTCGCTGTCCTGAAGGAAACGCAGGCGCACGAACGACGCGTTGCGTTGGTCCCCTCTGTCGTTCCGCGGCTCATCAAGCTCGGTGCTCAGGTGCACATGGAATCGGGGGCAGCGGATACCCTCTGCCTCCCCGAGGCTGCCTACCAAGATGTCGTCTTCGTTGCCGACCGGCGTGAACTGGTCCGCCAGGCCGACGTCATCCTCGCCGTCGCACCTCCTGCTCAGGAGGTCGTCGGCGCGATGAAAGAGGGAGCAATCCTCATCTCATTTGTCTATGCCGAAAAGCAGAAGGCGCTCGTGAAGTTGTTGATCGAGAAGAAGATCACCTGCTTCGCGATGGAACGGCTGCCGCGCATCACCCGCGCCCAGTCGATGGATGCCTTGTCGAGCCAGGCCGCGCTCGCCGGATACTACGCGGTCCAGCTGGGCGCGACCCACCTTACGCGGGTCCTCCCAAAAATCACCATGGCAGCAGGCGCCATCGGACCCGCCAAGGTCCTCGTTATGGGCCTGGGGGTTGCAGGGCTTGAGGCGATCGCGACGGCACACCGGCTCGGTGCGGTGGTGGAAGGGTACGACGTGCGACCCGAGACCGAAGAGCAGGCCCTCTCGCTCGGTGCCACCTTCGTGAAGACCGGGGTCGATGCGCGTGGCCAAGGCGGCTATGCGCGCCAACTGAGTTCAGATGAGCAAAAGCAGATCGCCGACGTGCTCACCGCGCACATCCAGAAGGCGGATCTGATCGTTACCACTGCTGCGATACCAGGTCACCCCTCGCCGAAACTCATCAGCCATGATCAGGTCAAGGCGATGAAATCTGGCGCGGTCATCGTCGATCTCGCCGCCGAGGGAGGTGGCAACTGTGCCGACACCTTGCCGGGCCAGACGGTTCGGATCGGCGCGGTAACGATCGTCGCTCCGCTGAACGTCGCGTCGCTTCTCGCGGGCGACGCGAGCGAGCTCTATTCGAAAAATCAATTCAATCTGCTCGCGCTGATGCTCAAGGAAAACGTCATCACGATCGATTGGGACGATGAGATTCTCGCCCAGACCGCCTTGACCCACGACGGCAAGCTCGTCGTCCCGTCACAACGCGCGTCCCCGCAAGCGGTCACCAAGGCGCCCTTGGTCCCGGCGCAACAAGCGGCCCGTACCCTGTAAGACCCAACACGGAGAAAGCAAATGGATTATCAGACAACGATGACCGGCCTCGTAGGCCTCTATATATTCATGCTCGCCGGTTTCGCCGGCTGGGTCATCATCGGGCGAGTCCCGGCCATCCTCCATACACCTTTGATGTCCGGCTCCAATTTTGTGCACGGTATCGTGGTCGTGGGCGGGATCTTCGCGCTCCTGAGCGCTGCTACGCCCCAGCAACAAGTGATCGGATTTCTCGCGGTGCTTTTCGGGGCAGGCAACGTCGCCGGAGGATACGCGGTCACGGATCGCATGCTGGCGATGTTCCAGGTGAGTCCGGCCAAGACCAAGCGCACCCACCATGGGGCCGCGAAGACGCCATCGAAGAAGAAGGCCTAAGGAGCTCCCATGTTCACCGTCCTACCCCAGCTCGTGATTGGTGTGGCCGATATCGCCGCAGCGTTTCTGTTCCTCTATGGACTCTGGCGCATGTCCTCGCCCGTGACCGCACCTTCTGGAATCACCTGGGCCGGAATTGGCATGGTCGTCGCCATTGCTGCGAGTTTCCTCTACGCATTTGACGTCGATGCCCCTGCGCGAACCCATCTCTACGAGAACATCGGGCTCGCGCTCATCGCCTTGTCCTTGGGTGGCGGACTCGCCTGGTGGAGTGGCAAGAAGGTCGCTGTGACGGCGATGCCCCAGATGGTCGCGCTCTACAATGGGATGGGGGGCGGTGCCGCTGCCTCGATTGCTGCCGTGGAGCTTCTGGGCGGCAAGGCTGCCGGCGAAATCCAGGTGGTTGCAACCTTGGCTGGCGCCCTCATTGGCGCCGTCTCCCTCTCCGGATCGCTCGTGGCCTGGGCCAAACTCGATGGCGTCCTGCGCAACCCGCTGCGATTCGGGGGACAGAAACTGCTTAATGCAGCGGTCATGCTGGTGACGCTCGCGTTCGGTGTTGGCGCCCTCCTTTCGATGCAGGGCGCGTTGCACACACCCCTTGCGACAGCGGATCTGATCTATCTCTTCTTTGCCTTTGCGCTGCTCTTTGGGATTCTGATGACCTTGCCGATCGGCGGTGCGGATATGCCGGTCGTGATCTCGATCTATAACGCGTTGACCGGTCTTGCCGTGGGCTTCGAGGGATTCGTACTGCAGAATCCTGCCCTGATGATCGCCGGGATGGTCGTCGGAGCCGCAGGTACACTGCTCACGCTCCTCATGGCGCGGGCCATGAATCGATCCTTGCGCAACATCCTGTTCACCAACTTCGGCACGCCGGCTCGACACAAACAGGGCGCCATCCAAGGCAGTCTTAAGCCCGTCGAGGCG
>CAJCID010000046.1 GCA_903970305.1 Rhodospirillales bacterium
AAGTGGTCCGTGGCGTGAAGTTCGCCGACGGTGTAAAGCAGGAAGATCAGCAGCTCGCCGCCGCCTGATCAATGACCGCCATACACAAAACTTGACGAAAGCTCTAGGTGAGCCGTTCGTCGAAGAGGCAGTTTCTGGGGCATCCGAAGATCGTGAATGCCGCAAGACGGGAGGATCCGCCAGACCCACCGAAAACAGGTCCGCTCGATCGATCTGTTGCCAGGGGAATTGAAGGCAAGGCGAGGGCAAGTATCCCCGGCGGCCCATTCCATTTTCATATGATTCCCCGGACGACTCGACGCGAGTGCAATGCCGCCCGCGGAATAAGTGGGCAAACGGCCCAGGCTGCAGCAGCCATACACCGGGTCGGCTGGACTATTTCTTTGGCGGCGGTGCCGGAATCGAGGCTGCTCTTGCCCGCGCAAAGACTGTCTCCGTGGCCTCAGAAAGAACCTCGAACCTGGAGACCAGCTTTTCCTCACTGAAGTTGCGAATGAACTCCAACGCGAATTGCATCAGATTGACCGTGGGAATAATCACCGCTAGCCCTGCTTCCAATCTCTCTTGGTTCAGCGGTTGTACGCCCAGGAAGACCTTCGTAACATGCGGCCCTGGCGCGACAGCCACAACGCCATCGGCGAAGAAGATAGGTATGTTGCTCCCCGAGAGACTCTCGGGATCGGAGGGACTGACTAGGCCGTCTTTATCGCTCATCGCACCGCCTCGTTTTCGAAAGATCCGACGTAGAAATATTGCCTGTTGAGGCCATGCCGTCTATCGGCGAGGTAGGAGAAAGGGACAAGGCGTAGTTCAAGGCCGCAATCAAATGCCTGGGCAACCTTAAGCAGGGTTTCTATCGACTGAGCGCCATACGCGGGACTCTCAAGCCTTGAAATAGCAGATTGCTTCGTCCCAAGACGGTCAGCTAGCTCCTTTTGGCTCCAACCCCTGCGCTCCCGATTGAGACGAATCTGTAAAGCGATATCTTCCGCGACCACTGCCTCGACATAGCCGTGCCGGTACTCTGGATCGTACCAATCGGCAGGGAACCCCATCTGCGAGGGCGTCGTGAGAGATACCCAAACATCAGCTGGTGCGTTCACTTGGTCCGGGTAGAGCAATTGGTAAATCGGAACGTTGAAGCCTTGCAGGGCGATCTGTACCGATTCTGGCCGCTGGTCCACCAACTCCCAGAGGATCTGCGGAGGAACTTGCTCTAGGCTCGGTGTTGGGGAAGCATCGCCGGGTCCTGTCCTCAATCGCTGCAAACGCCACGTCTCTGCGCTGCGCTGCCGTGGCCTTTGCGTTTGCGGGAATGTATTCACGATCCTTCTCCGTTGCGACTACAGTCATCGCGAACACGCTATGGCTATCGAGAAAGCTTCCAAAAATGCGGATTTGCTGGCTGTTCTCGGTCTGGGAATGTATCACATATACGTTATCGCCGGTACTCGCGGCCCTCGGCTTCTTCCAATCCGTCTTCGACAGGCACTTTAGCAGGTCTAGAACGCGGCCAAGGCGACCACGAGCGCGGCCGGTAATCCCTAGAGACCGAAGACCACCGTCGATCTCGTCTTCACCCCGATCCGTCAGAAAACACCGGTATTTCCATGGCGGTCCACCCTCCGTCTCCGCCTTCGCTGAAGTCAAGCGGCGTTCTTGAAAGGCGCCGGATTTTTTCTTAGATCGTTTCGGATTCATTTAGCCAGCGGTCGGACTTTGCCTATATCCAGGTGTGCGGCAGCGGCGCTTTCCCCAGTTTGATTAACCTCTACGATGCCTCACTCAGCTTCGGTGTTCGATAGATCTTCGGCGGTGATTTGCGACAGGCGAATACGCCCCATTCACAGCTGGGGACGAGAGACCTCACTCCAACCTCTGTGCACATACCTAGCCCGAAGTCTCTTCTTTACCGCTTTAGCTGCAGCCTCCGAGATACCCGTAGCTACAATCACTGTCCTGTTACCCATGGATGTCTGTTGGTCGATGACCTCCCTGAGCCTCGCGCCACGCACTTTTCGAGCCGTAAGTGAGAATTCCCTGGCCGTGATATTGAGAAATACTCCTGCGGCATAGACCATGACTCCTCCACTGATCGCACTTGGGGACCCTTCGCCCCCTTGACCCGGCCTGGCTCCATTGATCTGGCTAGAATGCCACGCACTCTATCGGTCAACAAGCGAAGCACCGTGCGCTATCACCCCGTGAACGTCCCAATCTCGGAAAAAATAGCCGATTCGATCCGATTTGACCGCTCTTCCCCAGGGCGAATGAACCCGGTCCGGCTCAACGCGAAACCCGTTGGCCGGTGGAGAAGGACCGCGGATGCCCCGATTCGGGCCGTTTTCTGGTCTTTTCGGGCCCGTTTGACCCCGGGAACGCGCTGCAGAATGCACCTCTCGCGCCACCGGTTACGTTCACGCGGCGAGCGATCGCCCCGGCACGCCTGGAAAGGGCTGGTCGAGGGTTAACCTGATCCGATACGCGAAGTAGTTGTCGGGCTCGCCCTCCTCTCGCTCAAGGCCGAGGCGCTGAGCCTGCAGTTCGATGGTTTCGGTCGAATTGGCCCACGCCGGATAGCCCGAGATGTCGGGGCCGCCGGTACCGAACGGGACCCGGGCCCACGCCGGCAGGCGGCCGCCGTTCCAGCGGCCAATCACCGTCTCCGTGGGCGACTCGTCGCCTTCTTGGGAGCTGCTCATGGCCTCGGGCTTTGGAGGAACAGGAGCCGGCGAGACCTGAGCATCTGTACTCGTCTCGTCATCGACTCGAACTCGATCCGACGATCCTTGGTTACGGTAGCAACGCCTAGAATTTAACCCATTGATTTCATTAGATCGGGGCCCTAGAGCTAGAACCTATTGGAACGCCTTGGCCGACACTAGACCTGCATGTTCATGATGTCGGTGTAGGCCGACACGAGTTTGTTGCGAACCTGCACGGCTTCTTGAAACGAGATATTGGCCTTTTGCATCGAGACCATCGCATCCTCAAGGCTCACCCCCTTCTGCCCCATCTGAAACTGCTGGGCCGTGGAATCCGCACTCGCCTGGGTCGCGTTCACCTGATCCAGAGAGCGCTTGAGGACGTCAAGAAATGATGGTCCCTGGGTCGGTGACGCGGAGGTCGGGCTACCTGCGCTCGAAGTCGACAGCACATCTTGCAGCGGGTTGATTTTTGACAGTTCCATGGGATCCTCACATTTCTCGAACCCACACGCTACCACTGCACCACCTACTCAAAGGCTCGAATAGCCAGGCAAAAGTGGGCCAATTCAGCAGCCGGCCGAAAACCGGCCCAGCGCTCGAAATACCACGCAAAACTACTTCTATTCGGCGCATTGGAGTGCCCGCGCGGTTCGCATAATCGGTCCCGTCATCTTAAGGAAGCCGGACTATGAGCGCGACCCAACGACTGTTGCAACTTCCCGCCCGCCAACTGATCGGTCTTGCGGTAGCAATCGCGGCCTGCATCGCTCTGATCTCGGGGACGTGGATGTGGAGTCAAACCCCCGACTACCGGGTGCTCTACAGCAATCTGGCTGACCGCGATGGAGGGACCATCGTCCAGGCGCTCAACCAGATGAATGTCCCTTACAAGTTCTCCGATGGAGGGGGTGCGATCCTGGTGCCTAGCAACGTGGTCTATGACACCCGCCTGAAGCTCGCTTCGCAGGGCCTGCCCAAGGGTGGAACGGCCGGATTCGAATTGATGGACCAGCAGAAGTTCGGTGCGACCCAGTTCCAGGAGCAGGTCAACTACCAGCGCGGCCTCGAGGGCGAGCTGGCCAAGACGATCCAGTCGGTGGCCTCGGTCCAGTCCGCCCGCGTGCATCTGGCTATTCCGAAGTCCTCGGTGTTCTTGCGTGATCAACAAAAACCAAGCGCTTCAGTCCTGGTCGACCTCTATCCAGGAAAAATGCTCGATCGGGGGCAGGTCAACGGCATCTTGCACCTGGTCTCCTCGAGCGTGCCCGAACTGGCTGCCCAGAATGTGAGCATCGTCGACCAGAACGGCAATCTTCTGACGCCGCAATCCGGGGCCGACGGCCTTGACCCGGGTCAGCTCGCCTATCTGCAGGAACTGGAGCAATCCTACACTCGGCGCGTTCTCGCCATCCTGGAGCCGATCACGGGCTCGGCGAACGTCCGCGCCCAGGTCACGGCGGACATCGACTTCAGCCAGACCGAACAGACCGCAGAGATCTACAAGCCCAATGCCACGCCCGCTGAGAGCGCCATCCGCAGTCAGCAAACGAGTGAAGCATCGACTGCGACAACCAATGGGGCGGCTGGACCTGGCGGGGTCCCAGGCGCTGCCTCGAATCTGCCGCAATCGGCCAATGCGACCCCGCCCGCTGCGCCGGGAGCGGCTCTTGCCACCGGTGCCTCGGCAACCACGGCCAATCAGAACAGTTCCAGCCACAAGGAGACAACGGTCAACTACGAAGTCGACAAGACCGTGCAGATGAAGCGCTCGCCGGTCGGGATGCTCAAGCGCCTTTCGGTAGCGATTGTCGTGAACCAGCACAAGATCTCCGACGGCAAGGGCAAGACCTCCTTCGAGCCGCTCGAGAAGGCCCAGCTCGACCAAATCACGGCCCTGGCCCGCGAGGCAGTGGGCTTTTCGCAGGAACGCGGTGACACCCTGAATGTCGTCAATGCCGCCTTCAATCAGCAAGAAGTCGAAGCACCTATTGAAGTGGCGGTCTGGAAGGACCCGGACAACATTGCCTTTGCCAAGGAGACCGGCAAGAACCTCCTCCTGGGCGCCCTGGTCCTGTACCTGTTATTCGGGGTGCTGAAACCTGCGCTCAAGAAATTGCTCCAGGAGCCGATGCAACATGCTGATCAGGCGGTCATCGCCGACGATGGGGAAGAGCATGCCCCCGCGCTCACGCTATCGCCGGCATACGCCGAGAACCTGCAACTGGTCAAGCAGATCGCCCGCGACGACCCCAAGGTCGTTGCCAACGTCGTGAAAGGTTGGGTGAAGAGCAATGGATGAGGATGGTCTTCACGATAGCGCAATCTTGCTGCTTACCATCGGCGAAGAGGAAGCGGCCGAGGTCTTCAAGTACCTCGCTCCGGGCGAGGTACAAAAGCTCGGTCAAACGATGGCCAAGCTCAGCGGGGTGTCGCGCGACAAGGTCGAGAACGTACTGAGCCGGTTTCGCACCGAGGCCGCAAGTAACAGTTCACTGGGAATGAACTCTGACGAATACATCCGCAATGTCCTCACCAAGGCGCTCGGCGCGGACAAGGCTGGCCTGTTGCTCGACCGGATCCTCCAAGGCAGCGACGCGAGCGGCATCGAGGGACTGAAGTGGATGGACGGAGCAAGCGTAGCCGAACTCATCAAGAACGAGCATCCCCAGATCATCGCCTCCATTCTGGCCCACCTTGAGCGCGATCACGCGTCCTCGATCCTGTCTAACCTCGTCGAGCGGACCCGCAATGAGGTCGTCCTGAGAATCGCCACACTCGATGGCATTCAGCCGAACGCCTTGAAGGAACTCAACGAAGTCCTGACCAAGCTTCTCTCAGGAGGCAGTGGTACGGTCAAGAAGGCGACGATGGGGGGCGTACGCGCGACCGCTGAGATCCTGAACTTCATCGGCTCGACCAACGAGGCTGCCATCATCGAAAGCGTCCGGCAGTACGACCCGGAGCTCGCGCAGCAGATTCTCGACGAAATGTTTGTCTTCGACAACCTGCTCGACCTGGACGACCGCGGCGTTCAGCTCTTGTTACGCGAAGTCCAGTCCGAGTCGCTCATCATTGCCCTGAAGGGTGCGAACGAGGAATTGCGCGAGAAGATCTTCAAGAACATGTCGCAACGTGCCGGTGAGATGTTGCGCGAGGATCTCGAAGCCAAGGGCCCGGTACGCGTCTCTGAAGTTGAGGCGGAACAGAAGGAGATCCTGAAGACCGTGCGACGCCTGGCCGACGAAGGCCAGCTTGTTCTGGCCGGCAAGGGCGAGGACGACTATGTCTGAGCGCCTGATCTCCAAGGAAAATCTGTCAGCCTACGAACGCTGGGAAGGCATTTCCTTCGACGGACCAACACCCGGTCAGAAGGAGACGGTGGTCCTGCCCACTGCCGATGAGGTCGAGGCGCTGACCCAGCTGGCGCATGACGAGGGCTATGCCGCCGGTCTGCAGGCGGCACGCGATGAGGCTCGTCGTTTGGCGGCTCTTGGCGAGGCCTTTCAAGGAGCCGTCGTGGCAATGGAAGCCACTGTGGCCGATTCCCTGTTAGGTTTGGCGCTCGATCTGGCCCAACAGGTCATCCGGCAATCTCTGGCCGTTAGACCCGAATTGGTCCTTCCAGTGGTCAAGGAGGCGCTGCGCGGGCTGTCTGGCTCCTTTCAGAACAATGTCCTCCTACTCAACCCTGCCGATGCGGAACTCGTGAGCCGCCACGCCAGCGAGGAGTTGAGCAGGCACAACTGGCGCATCGTGGTCGATGAGCGCATCGAAACGGGAGGATGCCGGATCGAATCGAGCAACGGCGAGGTCGACGCGACGCTCACACAGCGTTGGCAATTGGCGATGGCCAACCTAGGACGCAGCGATGCCTGGATCGCCTGATCAGCTGGCCGCAACGCGCGGCTGGCTCCAATTCATCGGGAACTGCCGCCAAGCTGTGGCTCAGGCTGAGCCGGTTCAGACCGAAGGCAAGCTGATCCGCGTGGCGGGGCTCGTCATGGAGGCGGTGGGCTTGCGTCTTCCTGTGGGCAGCGCTTGCCTCATCAACCAGGACGGACTGCCGCCAGCCGAGGCCGAGGTCGTTGGCTTCTCCGGGGATCGGGTGTTTCTGATGCCCGCGAGCCACATTCAGGGATTGGCGCCTGGGGCCCGGGTGAGACCGCTTGTTGCCCGACCGCCCGCGCCGCTTTATGGCGCACCGTCACAAAGCTACCAAAAGGCCGACAGCCAAGCCAAGCACCTACCCGTGGGCGAGGGATTGCTTGGACGGGTCCTCGATGGTGCGGGCAACCCGCTCGACCGTCTCGGTCCCCTGCAATACAACGCGCAGCGAGCTCTGATGAGCCGTCCGGTCAATCCCATCGACCGCGATCCGATCAGTCGGCCCTTGGATGTCGGCGTTCGCGCGATCAATGCCTTACTCACCGTAGGACGGGGCCAGCGGATGGGCCTCTTTGCAGGCAGCGGGGTCGGCAAGAGCGTGCTATTGGGAATGATGGCGCGCTACACCTCGGCCGATGTGATCGTCGTAGGCTTGATTGGCGAGAGGGGTCGGGAGGTCAAGGAATTCATTGAGCAAATCCTGGGCGCAGAAGGCCTGGCGCGCGCCGTGGTCGTTGCGGCCCCCGCCGACGTCCCGCCACTCATGCGGATGCAGGGGGCCGCCTACGCGACGACGATCGCCGAGTACTTCCGCGACCGCGGCAAGCACGTCTTGCTGATCATGGACTCGCTGACCCGCTACGCGATGGCGCAGCGCGAGATCGCGCTGGCGATCAACGAACCTCCCGCGACTAAGGGTTATCCACCCTCGGTCTTTGCAAAGTTGCCCCAGCTGGTGGAACGCGCCGGCAACGGTGACTTCCGGGGTGGGTCGATCACGGCCTTTTATACCGTCCTGACCGAAGGTGATGACCAGCAGGACCCGATTGCCGATGCCGCACGCGCCATTCTCGATGGCCATATCGTGCTCTCGCGCTCGCTGGCCGACCAGGGACACTATCCGGCCATCGACATCGAACAGTCCATCAGCCGCGCCTTGCATTCTCTGGTCGACGATGCCGGTCTCGAATCGATCCGACGCTTCAAACAGCTCTACGCGCGCTATCAGCGCAATCGGGATCTGGTCAGCGTGGGCGCCTATGTCGCGGGCAGCGACCCCTTACTCGACAAGGCGCTCGCCCTCTATCCGCGCATCGAAGGCTTTCTGCAACAGAACATGCGCGAGAAGGTCGATCTGAAGTCAAGCATGTCTGCTCTACGAGCTCTGGTTCCGAAATAACGCCCTTCCACCGTCTGCGTCCGAGGATGTTCCATGGCCCAATTTGATCAGTTACAACTTCTCGCCGAACTCGCTGACGAGCGCAGCGAGCTCGCTCTGCGGCGCCTTGCTGCTGCACGCCAGGCGCTCGGGAGTGCGCGCGATCAGCTCAATACCCTTACCCAATATGGTTCGGACTACCACGCTCGCCTGGGTCACGAAGCGAGCGGCGGAATCCGTTCGGACATGCTGCGCAACTACCAGGGCTTCATCTCCAACGTCGCCCAGGCAATCGTCCAACAAAAGACCGAGGTCGCCCGGCGTGAGGACGCTTGCCGCAACGCGGAGAACCTCTGGCGCGAAGCACGGCGTCAACTCGAGTCCTTCAAGACGCTGACGCAACGCGAGCAAGCCCGCCGTCGCGCTGCCGAAGAGCGCACACAACAGAAAAGCGACGACGAGTTTGCCGCGCGCAGCGGACAGTTCGGCCTGCGCACCACGATCTAGCCGAGCCAGTCCAACCCCGAGGAGAACGGGCCATGCCCAGTGTCCAGAATCTATCCACGACCAGTGTGTCGTCCCCACCGAACAATGCCCAGGCAGCCAGCCCGCCTGGCCAGAGCACCGCTTCCCCTTTCCAAAGCATCCTGAACGAGCAGACCGAGGCGGCGCACGCCGCGTCGGGGGCGTCTTCTGGACGCACGACCGAATCGAGCAGCGATGCCCGCACGGCTCACTCCACGGGCGCCCAGTCCGCCCAGCAGAAGACGGGCTCGAGCGAGGTGCAGGCGGGCGCCTCCAAGCAGGTCGCCACGGACGATCCCAAAGCGAAGTCTGACAAGTCCCCGTCCTCTGCCCATGACCCGGCCAGCGCACCGGCCACTCCGACGCCAACGGCTACAGCAAGCCCCGCCGTCCCAGTCGCACCGCAGGCGGCGTGGCCGCTCTCATCGGCAGG